>CAZQYQ010000092.1:0-14946 GCA_964597625.1 uncultured bacterium | reverse complement strand
ATCAGGCATAGCTCAACCAGCGACTGCCCTTTCCGTTTTATCAGCTTATCCATGGTTACCACCTCGTTCTTCTGGAAATTCTAGGGACATGCAGGATTTCAGATTGTCTCACAGAATGATCGGGCTTTTTTACCTCACAATCTGGATGTGAACGGAACACTTTAGTAATGATGCAAATATCATGCCGTAAATGAGTCCTTTCGGGCCAATCAGGGCTGCTCGGGCTGGCTCAGATACGCGCGTCAAGCTGGAATCAATGAGAGACCAGGAGTCTGTCGGACATCTGAACTCCTTTCGCATTATATCAATGTCCGCAACGATAAAATACGAAAAAGTCGATTTCCCTCGGATTTATGAGGAAAAATTCTGCTTCTGAACTGCGACAACGCTTTTTCACATGCTCTATTTCGGTTATCGCAAAAACAGCGTTTGTGGACTCTCACGGCTCTCATGGAAAAATCTGTCTTCTTGTATATATATATTTCAAGTTTTGAGGGATTGCAAGCGCCTGAGGAATTCCGGTAGTTGACAGGTGTACCGAGGTGGTATATATTAGCACCTTCCACTACGGTTAATTGTTAAGGAGACGACCTATGAGCTTTACTTATAATCCCAACAAACGCAAACGCCAGAAGACTCATGGATACCGCAAGCGGGCTGCAACGGTTTCCGGACGCAAGGTTCTCAAGCGCCGCCGCATGATCGGGCGCAAGCGCATCTCTCTCTGAGACACCGGGCGTGGGGATGCCCCCTCGCTGGACATTTTGTTCGCTGCGGACGCGGGCTGATTTTGACCGCGTTTTCGACGGAGGGCGCCGATTTTTCAGGCGCGGCCTCGGATTCTATTATCGGTTGACTTCGCTTGAAGTCTTCCGATATGGGATTTCAACGCCGCGCCGGTTCGGCATCGCTGTGGAGCGCAACAAATTTCGACGCCGGGTCCGTGAGGCTTTGCGTCTCTCGGGTGAACGTTCCGCAGGAATTGAAATGGTCATATGTCTGTCCCGCAAATGCAGTGAAGTCGGGTATGCCGAAGTATGCTCGACAATCGAGTGGGCATTGCGGCGTATTCGACGCGATAATGCGGCTGTAAAAACCGCTCATGAAGCCGTGAAAGCGGATGACAATGCCTGAATCGAACCCTCCGGAAATCAGGCGGGGTGGTTTTGCCGTGCGTGGCAGCCTTGCATTTATCAGAATGTATCAGCGCTGGCTATCGCCAGTCATGGGGACACACTGCCGTTTCGAGCCGACCTGTTCCCGCTTTACCTATATGGCTATCGAGCGCTACGGCTTTTTGAAGGGGTGGGCGCTTGGTCTGTACCGAATCCTTCGGTGTAATCCTTTTACAACCGGGGGATATGATCCTGTACCATGAAATTCGGTCGAAACCGCATTTAAGTATCGATTCTGTTCCGGAGGCTGCATAAGTGCCATCTCTCGCTTCATCGTTCGCGACCGCTCCACTTTCTGTCCCCTTGAGTCGTGTGCTCCGTATCCTTTCGGTGGTCGCGCTCATCTGCCTGACGGTATTCCCGAATATCGCTGCCGCTCAGTCGGGGCAACCCCTTCTCCCTCAGGTTTCGATAGCAGATGTCGATCGCGATGGACTTGGCGATGCAACTGTGGAAATCAGACGTCTCCGGTTGATTCTTTCCAGTAAAACCGGCGATTTTTCCGTTTATTACCTGAAGGGTGTGAATTACGAGGAAAATCTTTTCCCGCCCATCCTGATGGATGCAGGGTATCCTTTTGCCACCGATACGATTGCGCCATTCAGCGCCTCCATCGGGAGCCAGACATTTAGTACCTCTGGGTATACGATTGATGTGGTTGAAAAGACGACGGATCGGCTCGTCATCACGGCAACCTACAACAATATCACTCCCGAGGCCCGTGCGCGTGGCGAGATCGGGCTTGTGAAACGGTATACGTTCAATCCCTCCGGGTATTCGTTCGAGATCGCGTATATTCTGAACAATCTCGGCTCACAGCTGATCGAGGTTGCCGACAGCCGTCAGAACGGATTGACGATCACCTACGGTCCCGGCATCTTCCTTGATCCGTTCAATCCGTCATCGATCCTCGCATTGAAGCCCGAGGGGCATGATACGTTCGATTCTCCCGAAGCTTTCATGAAAAAAGTCGAAACCGGCGGCTATACCGGAATCGGCCTGAAAACGACGTATTTTTGCATGCTTCTCGATGCAAAGCAGCAGGTGAAGCTCAGCGCCCGTGGCTTCCCGGTCAAATCGGATGACGCGCGCAAGAAAGAATTTAAGGGCGAACTGGTCGGAGTCTCGATTCCCTCATTCACCCTGAAACCCCAGGAAGGCAAGACGTTTGCCTTTCAGGTGTATTACGGACCCAAGCTGCTCGATGAACTTCTCCTGATCAAGCGTGATACCGTCACGGACTACGGCTTTCTCAGTACCGTGCTGCTCCGCATTCTCCAGTTCTTCAATAAGATCTACCCGAATTTCGGCATGTCGATCGTCTTTTTGACGATCGCGGTCAGGCTGCTTCTGTATCCGCTGACGCTCAAGTCGACCAAGTCCATGGCCCAGGTCCAGAAGCTCCAGCCCCTCGTCCAGGATCTGAAGGACCGCCACCGGGAAGACCCCCAGAAATTCAACGAAGAGGTTCTCAAACTCTATCAGAAGCACAACGTGAACCCACTTGGCGGTTGCCTGCCGATGCTGTTGCAGCTCCCGATATTGATTGCATTATATAACACTATAAATATAGCGGTCGAACTTCGAAAGATGCCGTTCCTGTGGATGGCCGATCTGTCGAAGGCCGACCCATACCTGATCCTGCCGATTGCGATCGCCGCGCTGATGTATTACCAGCAGGGAGCCAGCAAGATGGATCCGCAGCAGCAGCAGATGATGGCGTTCATGCCGATGTTCATGTTCGTCATCACCTGGTCGTTGCCCGCGGGGCTTCTGGTATACTGGTTCACAAGCAGCATCATCGGCATTATCCAGCAGATTCAGGCCAACAGAATCATGTCGGCCGCGAAGGAGAAAGTCACGCCATGAAACGATTCATCGAAATCACCGCCCGATCCGAGGACGAAGCGATCCAGCTGATCGAGCGGGAACTCAAGCCGAACGAGACAATTACCGGCCGCGAAGTGCTCGCAGCCCCGACTCGTGGCATTTTCGGCATCGTCGGAAACCCCGAAATCCGCATGCGTTTTACTGTCGAACCCAAGGTCACGGCTGAACCCGTGCGCCCCCCCGAACCGGTTGTCCGGCCGATTCCGGCTCCGGCCGCACCGGTTCATGCTGCTCCGGCACCGCGGGCACAGGCCCGGCCGCCGAGACCGGTTGCGGAAGCCGTGCCGGCCGATGAAGGGGACGAGTTCGATTTCGAAGACGGCGAGAGCGATGTGGCGGCCGGCCATGCCGTCAAGCAGGCCCCCCTCGGAACGGATCACCCGATGCATGACCAGGTGCATGCGATCGTGAAGCACGTTGCCGAGTTCGTCGGCGTGACGGATGTCGAGCTGACCGACCGGATCGACGACGGCGTCTGGACCGTGGATGCAGCCGGAGCAAACGTGTCGCAGCTGATCGGCAAACATGGCCGGACTCTCGATGCGCTCCAGTATGTCATCAATATTATTGCCAACAAGGGCCGCGAAGGCCGTGCAAAGCTGGTCATCGATGTCGAGGGATACCGCGAAAAACGCCATAAGGGCCTTGTGCAGCTGGCCAACCGCATGTATCACAAGGTGGTCGATTCAGGCCGCCCGGTCGAGCTGGAGCCGATGTCGACGCTCGATCGCCGCACGATTCACCTCGCGCTCAAAGATCGCAGCGGTATCGAAACCTTCTCCAAGGGAACCGAACCGATGCGTCGCGTCGTCATATCGCCAACCAGGCCCGCCGGAACCGATCCGATGCCCCCGCGGCGGCCCAGAACCGGATTCCGCGGCAACAGAGCTCCAGACAAGCCCCAGCGGCCGGTGGGCGAGGCCGGCGGCGAGCAGAAGACCAAGTCTGTTCCGATGTTCATGGAGGATTTTTCCGACGAAGATTGACACGATCGCAGCCGTGGCCACGCCGGCCGGGCGATCGGCCATCGGCGTGATCCGCGTGTCGGGCCCCGACACCGTCACGATTCTGCAGAAAATATTCAGGCCGCGGGGAAAGCGAAGTTTCCCCGCGGCTTTTTCCGCATACCCGGGTGAAATCAGAGACCCGGTCGACGGACTGATCGTTGATAAGGTGATCGTTCAGACATACCTGTCTCCGGCATCATATACGGGAGAAGATCTCGCCGAAATCGGCGCGCACGGAAACCCGGCCGTGCTGGCGCGGCTGCTGGGGGTTATTCTCGCGGCTGGGGCACGGGGCGCGGAGCCGGGTGAATTCACCCGGCGGGCGTTCTTACAGGGCAAAATGAGCCTGATGGATGTCGAAGCGACGGCCCAGGTGCTCGATGCGACAACCTCCGGCCAGATCCGGGTGGCGATGAACCAGCTCGACGGTGCTCCGACCCGCCGAATCAAAACCCTGCGACAGCGAGTGCTCGATCTTCTTGTGCAGCTCGAAGCCGGATTGAATTTCCCCGAGGATGCGATCGATGATGTCGATCCGGGGAGGCTTCTGAGCGAACTGCGTGAAGCAGAGACAGATCTGAAGCGATTTGCAGAGTCGGCGCGGCATGGCGACCAGGTGGCGGCCGGACTCCGGGTCGTCATTGCCGGACCGCCGAATGCCGGAAAATCGAGCCTGATGAACGCGCTGCTTGGTCGTGAGCGGGCGATTGTGACCGAGATTGCCGGAACGACCCGCGACACGCTCGAAGAAACGATTTCGCTTCATGGAATACCCCTGAAAATGATTGACACCGCCGGGCTGCGCGAAGCTGCCGATCCGATCGAGGCCCTTGGAATCGGCCGCACCCGGCAGGCCCTGGAGCAGGCTTTTGCGATTCTTGCGATCTTCGACTCGTCCGTCCCGGCGGGGGATGAGGAAGCACAGATCGTGAAACAGCTTCTGAAACTCGGCAGGCCGGTTATCGCCGTCATGAACAAGAGTGATCTTCCGGCGGCCGGTCCGGTTCCGTCACTGCCTTCGAAGTGGCCCGTGGTGAACCTTTCCGCAACCTCCGGAAAGGGGATGGCCGGGCTGCTTGCCAGCCTGGACGACTTGATCCGGGAAGCCGGACTCGATATTCTTGATGATATGCTTTTGCTCGGCGCGCAGCAGCGACAGGCGCTCGATGCGGCGCTGAACGCACTGGAGCGGGCACGCTCAGGGGTGGGACGGATGTATGATGACATGCTGGCGCTCGAGATAGAGGAGGCGGTTCGTCAGTTGGGCCGCGTGACGGGCGAAACGGCGGACCTTCAGATGCTTGATCGCATCTTTGAGCGGTTCTGTATCGGCAAATGAACGAAATGCACCATTTTTCCGTCATTGTCGTCGGGGCCGGACATGCAGGTTGTGAAGCCGCGCTGGCCTCGGCGAGGCTCGGCGTGCCGACGCTTCTTCTGACGATGAATCTTTCCACCGTCGCGCTGATGCCGTGCAATCCGAGTATCGGTGGTCCGGGCAAAGGCCATCTGGTGCGCGAAATCGGCGTTCTGGGCGGTGAAATGGCTGCGGCGATCGACGATGCGTGCATTCAGCTGAAATGGCTCAACACGTCAAAAGGGCCGGCCGTTCGCGCCCGCAGAGCCCAGGCGGACAAGGAACTGTATCGCGGCCGCATGCTGCAGGCACTTCAGACGACGAACGGGCTGACTCTGCGGCAGGGCCATGTCACCTCGATCATCACCGGAAACGGGCGGGTCCAGGGAGTTGAGCTGGAGACGGGAATCCGCTTCAGTTGCGAATCTCTCGTGCTCGCAACGGGAACCTACCTGGCAAGCCGCATCATTGTCGGCCACGACAGCTGGCCTGGCGGTCCGCATCAGCAGAGAGCCGCGATCGGCCTTTCCGCATCGCTCGAGGCTTCGGGCGTTCCGCTGAGGCGCCTCCAGACCGCCACTCCGCCGCGGCTCGCACGCGACTCGATCGACCGGTCGAAAATGCAGGAGATGCCAGGCGACCCGCTTGCCGGCGGCTTTCTGTGGGAACACCGGCGTCGCCGGCTGGACGGCCAGCTTCCGTGCTGGCTGACATTCACGGATGAGCGGACAATCGATGCGGTCAGGCGGCATCTTCAAAACAGTCCGCTCGTGGTTGGGAATATCACGAATGTCGGGCCCAAACACTGCCCCTCGATCGACCGGAAAGTGCTCAAATTCCCGGATATGACCCGGCATCAGATTTTTGTCGAGCCGGAAGGACGCGAGTCGGGCGAAGTGTATCTTCAGGGATTGACGACGAGTATGCCGCCAGATGCCCAGCGGGATGTCGTGGCGAGTGTGCCGGGGCTGGAAACCGCCCGGATCGTGCGATACGGATATGCAATCGAGTATGACGCGCTTGCGCCGGGCTGCCTGCGCAAGAGCATGGCTTCGCGCGCCCTGGACGGTCTCTTCTCGGCCGGCCAGATCAACGGGACATCCGGGTATGAGGAAGCTGCCGCGCAGGGACTTATCGCAGGTGCCAACGCCGCGCTGTCGGTGCTCGGGCGGCCGATATTCGCTCCATCGCGGGCTGACGGATACATCGGGGTGCTGATTGACGATCTGGCAACCTGGGATCACCAGGAACCTTACCGCATTACCCCGGCGAACGCTGAGTTCAGGCTGCATCTGCGCGATGACACCGCCGAAGCGAGGCTCATCGGCGCTGGGCGGTGCCTGGGGCTTGTCAGCGAAACGAGATTTTCTGAGATTTCCGGTTGGCTGGACAGAATCCAGGCGGAGTCCGCGCGACTGGACGAGTGCTCTGTCACGCCGACGGCTGAGTTGAGGGGAAAACTCGCCGAATCTGGAACCGGGAGCCTGAAGAAGCGTGTTTCAGCGGCTGAAATCCTTCAGCGGCCGGGCGTGAAATATGCCGATCTGGCTTCGTTTGCCGGCGGGTTCACGCCGGCGCTTCACGAACCGGACGAGATCGATACGCTCGAAATCGGGATCAAGTATCGCGGGTATGCTTCCAGAGAGGCTGAACGAATGGAAGAAACACGGCGGCTTGAATCGCTGAAACTTCCTCTGAACATTCCTGAGGGAAAAGAAGCGGCTTTGTCACAGCGTGCGCGCGAGGTTCTCGCCTCGGGGCGGTTTGATGATATTGCGCAGGCTGCGCGTACCCGTTGCCTGGAACGTCCCGATCTTGCTATCCTGTGGGCGCTGTTCGGCGGCAGCGCCGTCGGTTCACCACAGCCGGAAAAATGAGGATTGCACGATGATTCCCAAGCGACAGCAGGATCTGATCATCCAGAACCTTCGATCCATATCATCAGAGGTGAGGCTGCGCTCGGTCAGGCAGATTTCGAATCTGTCGCTTTCTCAGGATGAAAAAATCAAACTGCTGACGCAGATGCTTGAAGACAGTGAAGAAGAGATTCGCACGGCGGCGAAGAATATCCTGAGCGATCTCGGCGGGAGTGTGCCCCCGGTTTCTTCCGCGAGTCAGGCCGTTGTGCCGGATGCGACGGCCTTGGAAGGGATGCCTTGTCCGTCAGATGCTGACGCGCTGCCCGCCCTGCAGATGGCGGCGCCTGAAACGGTGCCGCTGGTGCCGCCGGTGCCGCCGGCGACATCGGAAAAGCTGCCGGACCTTTCGGATGATGTGCCGGATATTGACAAGTCGCTTTTGACGGCTGTCGCAGATAAACCCGCCCCGGACAGGAGCAGGCGATCCGGAGGATCTCTGGTCATTGAGGCTCCGTTCCTCGATGAGCAGGTTGATCCGTCGTTGCCGGACCCTGAAAAACTGAAGAGTATTCCGGAACTGCTCGATCATACCCGTTTTCTGGTGAAAAACCGGCCGCCGGGGCATCTGACGCAGCTGCTCTGGATGTCGCGGCAGGTGCATGAGGAAGTTGCGCTGACCGCCCTTCAGGGCTTGCTCACGATCAAGGATCCGCGGATTCCGCCGCAGGTTCTGCCGTTTCTCGTGATACCGAATTTTTCGTCACAGCGCCGCTTTCTGGTGCTGAAAATCATCATGGAGACCCACTCGGCTCTCGATGTCGAGCCGCTGGAACAAGTGCTGCTGGCCGAGAAGGATGTCATCGTAAAATCGGGGCTGGTCAAAGTTTTCGCCCGGCTTGCGGGCGAGGGTGGCGTTGACACGATCAAGGCATGCCTGGCCGACACCGATGCGCGTGTTCGCGCAAACACGGTCGAAGTCATTGAGGAACGCAATATCCGCACCTGTGAGGCTGATGTCATCAAGCTTCTGAAGGATCCTGAGAATCGCGTCAAGGTGAATGCCGCGAAGTTTCTGGTCAAGTGTGGCCATACCGAAGCATTCTCGACGTTGCGGAACATGCTTGGTTCTTCTGAGGTCTGGCTGCGGGACAGCGTCATCTTCGCCCTCGGCGAGATCGGCGATCAGGCTTCTCTGACGCTTTTGAAAGCCGCGCTCAAGGATACCAACCAGGGCATCAGGCTGAGCGTTCTCAAAGCCCTTGCGAAAATCAACAACACGGTTTCGCGTGAGGCCCTGCAGGCTTCCACCAACGATGGAGACAATGTCGTGGCGCAGGTTGCCCGGGGCCTGTGGGAAAAAATCAAGAATGTGCCGCTGCGCGGGGCGCCGACCGGTGCCGAGCCGCCCGCGGAAGCCCCGGTCAAACCGGTTCCCCTCGGGCCGGTCGGACTTCCTCCGGCCGGTCTCATCGCGCCCGCCGGTCAGTCGAAATCCATCCCGAAATTTTCGCTGTCCGCCGCAAAGCCGGCGCCTCTTGAACCGGCTCCGGCTGAAACAGCCGTGGTTCATCCGGACCAGCCGGCAGAGCCAGTGGCGGAGGTGTCGGCGGAATCGCCGGCGGTGCCGCAACCCGAGGAGGCGCTTCCCGTCACTGAACAGCTTCCCGTCATCGAACAGAAAATCGAGGTGCCGGCCGTCCCTGAAAAAGTCCGTCAGGAACCGCCGCCGCCCTCAAAAAGCGCAATGCCGAAACCGGCCGCAGCATCGCCGGTTCCCATCGTTCCGCTTCCCGAAGGTGTCACATTCCAGAAACCCCGGTCGGTCGCTGTCTACAACTTCATCATGTCCGGCAGCGACGAGGAAGCGACGCAGGCGATGAAGGATCTGCCGTTCATCATGGGCGATGATCAGAACATTCTCATCTACTTCGCCGCGCAGCATGCCAATGACGGCGTTCGGCTGGCTGCGGCAAAGCTTCTTGCGCGCAAGCGCGGGCCGCATGCCGTCGAGTTGATGAAAGTGCTGCTCGACGATCCGAGCGAGCTGGTCAGCTCGTTCGCGGCGAAAGCCCTGACGATTCTGAAGTGAACATTCACGCTCAGGTGATCGTGGTCGGTGCCGGCCATGCGGGTTGCGAGGCCGCGCTGGCCTCGGCCAGGAGCGGCGCGGAAACAATCCTTTTCACGATAAATCTTGATACGGTTGCGGCCATGCCATGCAACCCGAGTGTTGGCGGCCAGGGAAAGGGGCATCTGGTGCGGGAAATCGATGCCCTGGGAGGGGGAATGGGCCGTGTCGCCGATGAGACGCAGATTCAGGCGAGGCTGCTGAATACGCGCAAAGGGCTGGCGGTCCAGTCGATTCGCGTCCAGTCTGACAAGGCAGCCTATTCGCGCCGGATGCGGATGGATCTGCAGTCGACGCAACGGCTTCATCTTGCCCAGGCCTCTGTGACCGAAATCATTCTGGAAAATGGAACGCTGGCCGGGGTCAGAACCCAGACCGGCGATCTGTGGCGGGCGCCGGTGGTCGTGCTTGCGCCGGGAACATTTTTGCGGGGAGTCATTCATATTGGCTGTGCATCCTTCGGCGCGGGCCGGGCCGGAGAACCGCCGGCAAATGAGCTCGGCACCTGCCTTGAGAAGATGGGATTTCCGGTGCGCCGATTCAAAACCGGCACACCGCCCAGGCTTGCCGCTGCAACCATCGACTTTTCCGGGCTCGAACGGCAGGACGACGAGGCTGAAACACCGCCCTTTTCGCTCTGGTCGGATCTTTCAGCGCCTTTTCCCCGAAGATCGTGCTTTCTCACGCGAACGACACAGGAAACGCACGATCTCATCAGGGCTCATCTGCACGAGTCGGCTCTGGTCGCGGGGCGTATCATTGGCACAGGACCCCGCTACTGCCCGTCGATCGAGGATAAAATCAGCAAATTCCCTGAAAAACCGGCTCACAAGGTGTTTCTTGAGCCGGAAGGCGCGGACGGCAGAGAAATCTATCTGCAGGGAATGTCGACCAGCCTGCCCGAGTCGGTCCAGGAACAGTATGTCCGCACGCTTCCGGGGCTTGAAAATGCCTTGCTGACGCGGCCCGGATATGCCATCGAGTATGACATCGTCGATCCGAACGACCTTTATCCGACACTGATGTCGCGTCGGCTGCCGAACCTGTTTCTGGCAGGCCAGTTGAACGGCACTTCCGGATACGAAGAGGCCGCGGGCCAGGGCCTGCTGGCCGGTTTGAACGCAGCGGCGGTCGCGCTGGGCAGGCAGCCGGTGGTGCTGTCGTCGCGCGACTCGTATCTGGGACTCATGGTCGAGGAGATCACGATGCAGCCGCTCAGCGAGCCTTACCGCATCTTCACGTCGAGATCCCCGTGGCGCCTGCAGCTGCGCATGTCGAACGCCGAAGCGCGGCTTTCGGAAACGGCCCGCAAAGCGGGACTCGTAAGCGAGGAACGCTGGAATGCCCTTCAGGCGCGGCAGAAAAAACAGGATGAAGCTGCGGATTGCCTTTCGAAGCAGACCGTCGATGCCGCCGGAGCGGCGGAACTGCTCGGTGATGCGGAGGGGGCGATTCACGGCAGGATTTCTCTGGAGCAGCTGTTGAAGCGTCCCGAAGTGAGGCTCGAGTCGTTGATTCCCCTGGTGCCGGGAATTGCCGGGCTTGACCGGCTGTCGCGCATCGAACTCGAGGCACGGGTGAAATACGCCGGTTATGCCGTTCATCAGGAGCGCGAGCTCGAGCTTTTGGAAAAATTCCGCGAACTCCCGGTTCCGGAATCATTCCTCAGCGCGCTTCCGACTGCCGTCTCGACTGAAGCGCGCATCAAAATCGCCGCGGTCCGGCCGGCGACGCTCGGGGAATTGAGCCGTATCCCGGGGGTGCGCGCCGCCGACGTGGCTGCGATCCTGGTCGCCTTGAAACACGTCCAGAATGCTTCGGCACAACACCTTGAGAAATGAACGGGGGAAACCGGCATATGGCCGTGATGGAATATATCGAACAGTATCTTGAGCCGCTGGGGCTTGTGATTGACGCGACGACGCGTGAAAAACTGGAAGCGTGGTGCGGCAGCATGGTCGCTGATCCGCTGTATCCGAGCGTCTCAAAGATCAAGGACCCTGCGGAAATCGCGACCAAGCATATTCTGGATGCCCTGGCCCCGCTTGGATCAAAACTCTCCCTGCCGTGCTGGAAAGATGCGCATATGATTCTCGATATCGGCACCGGTGGCGGATTTCCGGCCGTGCCGCTTGCGATCGCGTTGCCGCAGAGCCGGGTTTATGCGGTCGATGCAAAAGGCAAAGCGGTGGATTTCGTCGCGCGCATGAAATCCGTGAATGGCATCGACAACATCGAGCCGGTTCTTGCCAGGGCTGAAGAAATGGGGCGTGACCCGGCTTTCCGGGAAAAAATGGACCTGGTGGTGACGCGCGCGGTCGCATCCATACGGATCCTGCTCGAACTGTGCCTGCCGCTGGTGCGGGTTGGCGGCCGGCTGCTGCTCTACAAGGGGCCGGCCGTTCAGGATGAACTTGCCGAGGCCGGAAAGGCTTTGCAGCTGTTGCGGGTCAAACTGAATGCCGTGAAGACGTACACTCTTGAGCCTCCATTGCTGCCGTTCACGCGGGGTTTCGTCCTGATCGAAAAACGCTCACCGGTGCCGGATGCTTACCCCCGCCGCAACGGCGTTCCCGCATCGAACCCACTTTGATGCTCGATTTTGGACCGGGCGTTCTCCGTGAGGAATCCGTTGAGATTCAGATATGTCGCATTCATCGGAGCGATACGGATGTCTCCGGGGGTACAAAGCCGGTGATGTCTATTTGACTCTGCGCCTGATATCTGCTATAGTAGCTGAACTTCATTCCTATTTTGATCTGGAGGAACTACCATGGCTGCGTGTCCGAAGCATCGTGTATCGAAGATGAACCAGCGGAAGCGCCGGAATCACTACCGCGCTTTCGAAGTTACCCTCGCAAAATGCCCCCAGTGCTTCGAGCTGAAGCTCTCGCACCGGGTTTGCCCTGCCTGTGGCCACTACAGCAAGAAGGTTAAGGTTCTGGACGTAGAAAAGTCCTGAGCCTCGACGATCCCTGACACCTGACGGATGAAAGTCGCCATAGATGTCATGGGCGGGGATTTCGCTCCCCGTGAGCTCGTTCTCGGAGCCAAACAGTATCTGACGTCGGGAAAAGCCGAACTGATGCTGGTCGGTCGGAAGGCCGATATTCTTGCCGTCTGGCCTGAAGCCGGTGAGAGCTGTGAGATCGTTGACACGCCCGAGACCGTCGAAATGGGCGAAGCACCGACAACGGCGCTTCGCAAGAAGAAGAATACCTCCGTTGCGGTTGCCGCGCGCCTGGTGAAAGAAGGTCGTGCGAGCTGTTTTCTGTCTGCCGGCAGCACCGGTGCCCAGATGGCCGCTTCCCTCCTCGAAATCGGACGCGTTTCCGGTGTCGAGCGGCCGGCCATTGCGGTTATGCTGCCCACCGGCGGCGGAAATGGCGTATTGGTGCTCGATGTCGGCGCGAACGTCGATTGTCGCCCGAACCATCTCGTGCAGTTCGCTCACATGGGCGTCTCGTATTACGAGGCGATCTGTCGTGTCGAAAAGCCGAGAATCGGCGTTCTGAACATCGGCGGTGAGGCCGGTAAAGGCAACGAGCTGACCAAGGCCGTTTACGAGCTGCTCGATAAGCAGAAGGGTGCGCTGAATTTCATCGGTAACGTTGAGCCCGACACCCTGTTCGAGGGTCATGCCCATGTCGTCGTCTGCGACGGGTTCGTCGGCAACATTCTTCTGAAGGCCAGCGAAGGGCTCTCTGATTTTATCGTTGGAACGATAAAACAGGGTGTTGCCAAGGCTGGCATTCCTGCTGAAATGGCGAACGCCGTTCTCGGCAACCTGCGTCGCGTGCGCACCGATGCGGCCGAATACAGCGGTGCCCCTCTGCTCGGCATTGCGGGCTGCTCGATCGTCTGCCATGGCAAATTCAAAGCCCCCTCTATCGCGAATGCTATACATCTTGCAGCCCAGTATGGGGCTTCGGATGTGGTGAAGCACATCGCGAGCCGCCTGCGCAGTGATGCAGGCTCTGCAACAGCATTGTGACAATGATATAAGCGGCCGGCGCGGGGTGATCCCTGCGCCGGTTTTATTTATACTTGAAACTCACGTGTTCCATTTTCTGAACCAGAGAGGACTCACCCTATGATCGCCACTCGAATAACGAAACTCCTTGGAATCAAGTATCCGGTCTTCCAGGGAGGCATGGCCTGGGTCAGCTCGGCCCCTCTCGTTGCCGCGGTCAGCAACGCCGGCGGTCTCGGTGTGCTTGGTTCCGGCTCCATGATGCCTGACGATCTTCGGAGAGAAATAAAGGAGATCAAATCGCGCACGCAGAACCCGTTCGGCATCAATCTGATGCTGCTCATGCCCCAGACTCCCGAAAACGTGACGGTTTGCATTGAAGAACGCGTTCCGGTCATCACAACCGGCGCAGGCAACCCGGGGCCGTATGTAAAGGCGTTCAAGGAGATCGGAACGAAGGTCATTCCGGTCGTTTCTTCCGTTGCACTCGCGAAGAGGCTCGAACGCTCCGGGGTCGATGCCGTGATCGCCGAAGGAAATGAATCGGGCGGTCATATCGGCGAAATCACCACGATGGCGCTCGTCCCGCAGGTGGTCGATGCGGTCTCTATTCCGGTCATCGCGGCCGGCGGCATTGGCGACGGCCGCGGCATTCTGGCCGCGTTCGCGCTTGGAGCCGAGGGCGTTCAGATGGGAACCCGCTTCATTCTTTCAGACGAGTGCCAGGTTCACGAGAATTACAAAAAGGCTGTCGCTCAGGCCAAAGATCGCGACACTGTGGCAACCGGCATCACGACAGGGCATCCGGTGCGCGTCATCCGGAATAAACTTGCAAAAACCTATGTCGAGGCCGAATTCAAGGGCGCCACGCCTGAACAGCTCGAAGAGATGGGCAGGGGAAGCCTCCGTAAAGCCGTCGTGGACGGCAATGTCGAAGACGGTTCCGTCATGGCCGGCCAGATAAGCGGAATGCTGGATACGTGCGAACCCTGCTCCGAAATTTTCATGAAACTCGAGACGCAGTTTTTCCGGGAGTTCGATCGGATTGCCGCACTGATCCCGGCACTGCGACCGGCTGTCGCCGCAACGGAGACGGAAAAGGAAGCGATCGCATGAAAACCGCGCTCGTATTCCCCGGCCAGGGATCCCAGAAAGTCGGAATGGCGCTTGCCATGACGACGACGTACCCGTGGGCGGCCGCGATGGCGGACCAGACAGATGCGGTTCTCGGTCGGAAACTGTCGGAAATCTGCTTTCGAGGCCCCGAAGATGTTTTGAGGCGGACGACGAATACGCAGCCCGCTCTCTTTTTCACCTCGGCCCTGATGATCGAGGCTGTCCGGCGTGAAGGTGTCGCCTTCGAAGCGGCCGCCGGTCACAGTCTCGGTGAATATGCGGCGCTCTATGCTGCCGGCGTGGCTGATTACGAAGATCTGCTCAGGCTCGTCGATGCCCGCGCCCGCGCCATGGAAACGGCATGCCCGGCCGGTGTCGGTGCGATGTCGGCGGTTCTGAACCTCGACCGTGCGGTTCTCGAGGAAATCTGCGCCGCTGCTT
>CAZQYQ010000091.1:0-14967 GCA_964597625.1 uncultured bacterium | reverse complement strand
TATGACGACCTTGGGGCTGCCGCAGTCGCCAAGCATCATGACCATGGCGCGGTCATCGACGAGATCCATGATCCAGAACCGTTGACCGGTAGTCACGCGACGACCATCGATGCGCAGATACGGGGCGGTCACGCGATGCTCGCGCACGGCGTCGTCCAGAGAGTTCTGCATCTCATCGATCCGTGCCAGGGCGGCTGAATCGCCGAGGTGATCCTTCTGGTAGACGATCATCTCGTTCGTGCGGGCGATCGTGAACAGGAGCTTTTCTTTTTCGGCTTCGGCCGCGATTTTGTCTGGACCCCTGACGCTGCGGTTCCAGGCATCGGAATAGCGATCGAGCAGATCGTATTTCTTCAGATAGAGGCTGTGCAGGCGCTGCATGGACGGGGTGAACCTCGGCGTCTCCGGGCTTATCTTCTGCAGCGCTGACGAGATCCGGCTGCGATACTCGGTTGCCGACTCCGTTGCCCGTTCGAAATTCGCGGTGGTGAGCAACGTTTCGTATCGATTGATCGGTTCGTATGGAGAGATGGGAAGCTCGCCCGGAGCCGATACGAAGGCCGATTGCGTGACGGCTGCCGGCGTGCCAGGGGCCGACTCGTTCTGGGTCGGGGTTTGCGGAACCGGTGTCGGAACTGCAGGTGCCACAGGCGCGGGCGTGGCGGCGGTTGGCGTGGTCTGCCGTTTTCCACATTTCGGACAGAACTTCGCGTCATCGGCCATCGGCTTGCCGCAATACTGGCAGAACAGTGCCCAGGCGGGCGATACCGCAAGAATGAGAAACAGAATGAGGAACAGACGTTTCATGGTGAAGTTCTCCTTCGCGCGCCGGACATCACGCGTTGCAAGCAGATCATGTCGGACAACCAGTTCCATTCACGATCGACGGAGCAGATCGTATCGCGCCCCACGCTCCAACGTAAGACAGAGTTCCCTGGATTGGCATCGCATCTTTTCCGATCCCGGGAAGCAGGAGGCTTTCTCTGATCATGAGCCCGGAGGCAGTGAAAAATCAAGGTGGGAAAAAAGAGTAACCTTTTTCCGACAGGAGTTGTTTCCCTCTTTCTGAAAGAGGGGATCGCACGGGTTCGCCAGAATAGTCGCTCGCTGGCTCTCCCGATGCATCGAAACTGACAACCGTGAGATGGTCCGGGAAGTTTCTGTCTGAAAAAATGTCACCATTTCCAGATATACGGTGTTTTTCCTGTCGGAGTTACTGGATCGAAACGATGCAACCAGAAAGAGGAGAAAATCCCGATGGAAATGAAAGATCTGCAGAAAAAAGTGGCAACGATTATACCGGATCATGGTTGGGAGAGATATCTGCCCACACATCAGGTTGCCCATCTCATGCGAGATGTCTGCCGCATCGGAGAGCATGTCATGTTCACTCAAGGGATGACTGCCAAGAAGCCAACCAGAGACCTCGATACGCAGATCGGCGACATCTTGGTTTCCCTGCTTCGGCTTGCCAACCAATTGAACATTAATGCAGAAACGGCTCTGACCAAGGCAATAGATGCCGCCCAGCCGAAGTGCCCTGCCAATGATTCTTCCAAAAACGCCTCTTCCGTGCGCTGGTTTTGAGGGCAATCGATTGAAAAACAACAGGTTCATGAAAGCGGCCTGCGTGGCTCTGTGGATGGCTGTCGCCATCTGGCCTGCGAGTGGCGGAAGCATGATACCGGGCGTCGATGTATCTCAGGATGCCGAAGCCTCCTGCGCCATAAATGAAAAGGGGCAATGGATCGCCGCCGGGAACATGTGCGTGGTTGTAGATGGAAAGACGGTTCAGGGTCTCGACGTCTCCCAGGGATATGGGACCGGCTGTGATGTGAATGAAAAGGGCGATTGGATCGCGGTTGGAAATGTCGGCGTGGCCGTGAACGGGAAAATGGTTCCCGGTGTCGATGTTGCCCAGGCTCCCAGCGTCGATGACGACGAAGAGGAAAGCGATATTTTCACCCGGGCCGGCGCGGCAATCAATGAAAATGGACAATGGGTTGCGGCGGGAAATATCGGTGTGGCTTTGAACGGCAAAATGCTCCCCGGAATCGATGTTTCGCAGAACCAGGGGGCCGGTTGCGATATCAATGGTTCAGGCCATTGGATCGCCGCGGGAAATCTCTGCGTGGTTGTCGATGGGAAAGCGGTCAGCGGGGTTGACGTCGCCGACGGCAATGGAGGAGCGAGTTGCGCAATCAATGAACGCGGAGACTGGATCGCGGCGGGAAATATCGGAATTGCCATCAATGGCAAAATGATTCCAGGACTGGATGTGGCTCAAGGCCGGGGAGCCGGCTGCGCCATCAACAACAAGGGCGAGTGGATTGCCGCAGGCAACACGGGAATCATTGTGGATGGCCACCTCATTCCCGACCTCGATGTCACGGATGGTGCGCAAACCTCCTGTGCCATCAACGAGAAGGGCCAATGGATCGCCGCAGGAAATAGAGGAATTGCTCTAAACGGGAAGATGATTCCGGGCCTTGATGTTGCTCAGGGGCGTGGAGCCGCTTGTGATCTGAACAACACGGGAGACTGGATCGCCGCAGGAAATGTCGGGGTTGCCATGGGAACCGGCCGGGACGCCCGGACGATGGAGGTCTTCGATCGCCTTCACGAACCAGCCCGAGAACAGGTGTCAGATATTCCGTAAGGAGTGGAAGATCGCGAGGAACAGCTCGCGCAGGCCATCCCGCACCACGGCATCGAGCACCGACTGGCTGAGGTGCTCGACAGGTGCCACTTCGTCGGTCAGCCGCAGAGCCCCTTCGGGAAGCTCGCTGGCCCCGTCACGGAAATTGCTGAGCAGCGGAATCATCGGATGAGTCTCGTCCAGCGGCTCGAGGTTGCGGGCAAAGCATTCCCGGGCACCGGCGGCCAGCGGGGCATACAGCATCGAACTGGTGCCTTCCGGGACATCGTATCGATAGACCCGTGGCATCACGGATCGCACCGTCTGGGAGACGTATTCCAGCAGCCCGGCATGGCCTTCGAATCGCATGTTGATGTTGATGACCAGAACCCCATCCGGGGCAAGGTGGTTGCGAACTTCCTGGAAGAACTCCCGGGTGGACATGTGAAACGGGATGGTGACGTCCTGGAACGCATCGAGAAAAATCACGTCATAGAGGCCGGCATCGGCCCTGCGCAGGAAAGCCCGGCCATCATCGATCACGACGCGTGCGTCCTGGGGAGTGAACTCGAAGAACCGCTGCGCCATATCGATCATGCCGGGATCGATCTCCACTCCCGTCAGTTGTGCCCCGGGAAAAAAATGCCTGGCCTGTTTGGCGAACGTCCCCGCCCCGAATCCCAGGATCAGTCCTGACCACGGCGAGGCCCAGGTCACATTCGGACGCAGAAAAGGCGCCACGAGGGCATATTCCCAGTAGCTTCCCGAGATCTGGTGGTCGGGCAGGGAGATGGACTGGCGTCCCACTTCCACGTGGGTGGACAAGCTGGTTCCCCCGCCTTCCCTGGAGACCTGCAGATAGTTGTAGAGAGATTCCCCCTCGTAAACGGTTTCCTTCCAGAAGGCAAAAGACTCGTGAAACGGGATCAGAAGAAGCGCCACCAGCAGGAATGCCACGGCGGCGGTCCGCTTTGGCTGCAGACTTCGGCGGAGGTAATGGACATCCGCGAGAAGATTGAGGAGAACCGCGAACAGCAGGAACGTCTTGCTCGTCCCGATGGTGGGGATGGTCACGAAGGTTGGGACAAAGGTGCCGATGATGCTGCCAACGGTGGACAGGGCATACAGTTCGCCGGCCACGCTGCCGGTGCGATCCATGTCGGTGACTCCCAGCTTGACCAGACACGGCGTGACGGCCCCGAGCAGGAGGCAGGGGGTGGCAAAGATGATCAGGCAGGTGCAGATCGTGCCTGCCAGAAGGACGGAGTCGGGGAAAATGAGTGCCAGCGGGACGAACGAGGCGGCGATAAGGTATTTTCCGACGAAGGGAATGGCTGCCACCCAGACCGAGGCGATCCAGATCAGCCTGAACATGGTTCCTTCCGTGCCCGGGCGATCGGCCAGCCTGCCGCCCAGGAGATTGCCCAGACTCAGCGCCACCATGATCACGCCGATAAGGATCGTCCAGGTGATCATCGAGGAACCGTAAAACGGGGCAAGGAGGCGGGAGGCGCTCAATTCCACCGCCATGACGGCCATCCCGCAGATGAACGTGGTAAGATACAGAAACCAGCTCCGTTGCATGCATCACCCTTCCGAGGCGCTCGGCGCCTGCAGCCCATACTGGAGTGAACCACGACCGATGTCAACCCCCGATTCCCCCCTTCTCATCCCGGAGCCGCGCAGAAACCGGCATCGTCTCTTCGGATGTCTGGGGCTTCTGGTGCTATGCGGCGGATTGACCTGGTGGATTGTCGTTCGATCCTTGGCCACTCTTCATTGGGGATGCGGGGAAACGGTGGTCTGGTCCGCGGAACGGGCATGCATGCAGTGCGGCTTATCCGACGCCCAGCAGAAACGGGTCCTGGAGCCGGTGCTGGATTTTGCCGCAAAGATCCGGGAAGAACGATATTCTCTGCCATCCGGTCTGGGGCTGATCCGCAGGTTCGACCGCGGACCCCTGTTCGCCACGCTGTTTCTCAGCGGGCTGGCCAGCCGGTTGCAGGAACAGGGGGAAGCCGGGGAGACGGTCGGAGCCTCTTCCACCCGCATGACTGCTCTTTTTCTCGAAGTGTACAGGCAGAATCCTGTTGCGTCGGCCACCCTGACTTCTTTGCAGGAACTGGTGACGATCAAGCAGGAATTGACCTTCCGCCGCCCCTCCGGACTGGTTATCCGCACGATGGCACCGGTCATGAAACCCGACCTGACCCCCGAAGAGCGCGCCAGCGCTCTCGCCCTCATGCAGAGCGCGATCGCCGGCGCCGGCAATCGACCGGAGACTCCATTGCGCATTGATCCGGTGGCAGCGGTCACCGAAGCAATTCAGGGGGTTCTGGGTGAGGAAAATACGGGCAGCACATCCGCTGAGCGGAATCAGTAAATCCGGTCGTAACGGTTGTAGCCGTGGGGATAGTCAGCGGTGTCGGCTTTGAGAACCAGCACGCCATGGGCGGGGACTTCAACATCCACGGTTCCGGCGAAGATCGTGAATACCTTGTCGGAAAGGACATCCCGGAACGGCGTGACATCCTGGAACTTGCTTTCCCGCAGTTGAATCAGTTCCTTCACCGCCCGGTTCGTGGGGTTCGCCAGAACGACGACGGTGTCGCGCACGGACGTCGTGCGGCGCAGGAAGGCAAACAGCTTTTCCGAGTGGAGGCGCCGGTAATCGCCGTAGCGCAGGGCGGGCTCCTGGCGGCGCAGCTTCAGAAGCCGGCGATGGAGTTCCAGCAGCTCGTTTTCAGCGGAGACCAGGTCCCAGCGCATGGGGGCGCGCTGTTCGGGATCGTCGCCGCCGGTCATGCCCAGCTCGCTGCCGTAATACAGGCAGACGGCGCCGGGCAGCGTGAACTGAAGGATGCGCGCCATCTTCTGCTGCCAGAGCTCTGGAAGCAGATTCGCCAGGCGGGGAGTGTCGTGGTTATCCATGACCAGCCAGCTTTTCAGCATGTGATCCATGCCGGCATCCTCGATCGAGGTTTCCCACATCTGGCTGCAAAGGGGCCCGGACAGGCGGCCTTCCAGCATGGTCAGCAGGAGTTTGCGGCCGTGCATGTTCATGACGCCGTCGACGGCGGGGTGCCATTCCTCGGGATAATTCCAGATTTCACCGACGACCAGCGACCCCGGCCTGGCGGTGTGGGCGGCCTGCGTCAGATCGGTCAGATACCGGAAGCCGATATCGAAGGCCACATCGAGGCGCCAGCCGTCGATTTCCTCGTTCCGCAGATACGACTGGACCACGGAATCCGTCGCCCCGTAAATGTATTTCTGGACGTCGGGGTTTTCGAGGTTCAGCTCGGGCAGATTCTCGACGTCATACCATCCGATATATCCTCGATCATATTTATCGGAAAACTTGAAGAACGGGCGCCATTTGCTGCGCGGATTTTTTCGGGCTTCCACGAACATGGGGCTTCGGCGGCCCATATGGTTGAAGACGCCGTCCAGAACCAGGCGCAGGCCGCGGCGGTGCAGGTCGGTCGCCAGGGCCGCGAGATCGGCGCGGGACCCGTAGACGGGATCGATCTTGTGGTAATCCCAGGCATCGTATTTGTGATTGGTCAGAGAGGAAAAGATGGGGTTGAGATAGACCACATCGATTCCCAGCTCCTGCAGGTAATCGAGCCTGGTCCGGAGGCTGGCGAAATCGCCGCCCCAGAAATCCACTTCATGGGACCAGACCTGCTCTTTTTCAAGATAGGAACCCTGCTTTGGCGTTTCCTTCCAGTCGCGCAGGCGTCGGGGCGCCGCGTAGAGAGGCTTCTTTTCCGCCAGCGAGGAAGAGGGGGCGAATCGGTCGACGATGACCTGGTAGACCACGGGGCCGTTCCGCCAGTCGGCGGCCCGGGCGGCCAGTTCCTGCTCGCGGGCGTGATCGTAGGTGTTCATGGCCGAGGCCCGCTCGGATTCCGCGCAGACGCGCGTTCCGGGGAAAACCGTCAGGCCGGCGAGCAAGGCAGCGATCCAGAGTTTCATGAGAAAGCCTCCTCTGAAATGAGCCCGGTTCCCCGGGCAGGCGGATGGGTTTGCGCACCGGGAACGGGAAGGCCGTGCGGGTGCTTTCAGACGGTCAGTAGCGGAAAAACATCTGCTGGAGGGCCTGTGGATCGCGGGTACGGGTCAGCCCGAGCATGAGCAGAATGCGGGCCTTCTGCGGGTTCAGATCATCGGCGACGACGAAGCCATACGCGGCATCGTCGACTTCGGCGCCGAGCGTGACACGGCCGCTGCCGGTCCGGGCGGAGCGGACGACGGCGATGCCGGTCTGGCGCGCATGCCCGAGAGCTTCGAGGACGGCGTGTGAGGCGTTCCCGTTTCCGACGCCGGCATTGACGATGCCGTCCGCTTTCGCGTGAATCACGGCCTCGACGAGCTCATGAGTGTTGTCGGCGTGCCCATAGGTGATGAAAACGCGGGGAAGGGTCTCGCGGCCGCTCATGTCGAACGGGGTGGCCAGCGTATGACGTCGTGCGGGCAGGCGCTCGAAATCGACTTTCCCGTAGAACACCGTGCCGAGCGGCCCGGACCCGGGTGACTGGAAGGTGTCGACGACGGTCGTGTTTGTCTTCGTGACTTCCCGGGCCGAGTGGATACGGTCGTTCATCACCACCAGCACTCCCTTGCCATGCGCGAGAGGCGAAGCAGCCACCGAGACGGCGTTGAAGAGATTGATCGGGCCGTCAGGGCTCAGGGACGTGGCGGGGCGCATCGAACCGGTGATGACGACCGGTTTGCGGCTCTTCACGGTCAGATGAAGGAAATATGCCGTCTCCTCGAGCGTGTCGGTGCCGTGCGTGACGACGATACCGTCAACGGCACGATCGGCGAGGAGAGTGTTGATGCGCTGAACCAGCCTGAGCCAGATGGCCGTGGTCATTGACTGGCTGTCGACCTGAGCGATCTGTTCTCCTGTCAGGCGCGCGAATGATGCAATCTCGGGAACGGCGTTGACCAGATGCTCGACGGGCAGCGCACTCGGCTTGTACCCGGCTTCTCCTGCTGAACGGCCTGCTCCGGCTATGGTTCCGCCGGTCGCCAGCAGCACGATGTGCGGCAGCTCCGCTGCGATACCGGCAAATGGGGCAGACAGCGTCAGCGCGACAAGCACGAACAGCCTTGAAAAATATCTTGTGATACGGAACATTCGCAAACTCCCGGTTGGTGATGTGTGTGTCATTCTACCTGATTCGTCTGCCGAAAATCGACCGCCGGTGCCTGTTTCCGGGTCGGGATCGCGGCTCGGATTGATCATGTTGACGCGCGGGTGGCGGCCGATTCGGGGGAGTGGGCGCCGCAGGATTCAGTCGTGGCGGTCTCGGCGTCGTCGGGATAGAACCCGAATTTCTTCAGCACGGCGAGCTTGGGCAGGATGTTTCCGGCCAGGTCGATGTGGAAAAAGCCGGGGAAGAGGTCGGGGTGGGCCTGGATGAAATCGTAGATCGGCCGGTGCTGGGGCGCGATCGAGAATTTCGACATTCTGCTGATCTCGTGGCCGGTGATCATGTATTCGGGGAACAGCTCGGCGCAGAACTCGAGCTTCGCTTTGCCGGCATACTCGTTATACAGCTCGGTCTGAGGAAGCAGACATAACATGGATGGCAGGATGCGGGCGCCCATCATGCGCAGTGACACCATCTGAAAAACGGTCTGGTGAAAATCCTCCATCGTCTCGAAGGGAAAGCCCCAGATGTAGAAGGCATCGACGCGCGGAAAAATGCCGATCGCCTCGGAAACGCGCGCGATCGCCTGTTCGGCGGAAAATCCCTTCTTCACACGCTGCAGGATGCGGTCGCAGCCGCTCTCGATGCCGAATCGCAGTTCGACGCAGCCGACGGCGGCCATCGCCTCCATCATCTCGCGATCCGTGAGATCGACGCGGCCGAAGGATTTCCACATCACCTTCAGGCCCGAGCGGCTCAGGGCGTTGCAGAACTGCATGATGCGCTCTTTTTTCGAGACGAAATATTCGTCTTGAAATAGAAACATTTTCACGCCGGCTTTTTCATGCAGCATGCGCATTTCATCGACGATATTCCCGACGGACCGGAACGTCGATGCGTGGTCCCAGACCGGGGCGACCGAGCAGAACGTGCATGGATACGGGCAGCCGCGCGACGACATCAGGCCGTAGCCGCGGTACTTTTTCAGGTCGATATGCTGGAATGCCGGGAACGGGATTGTGTCGAGATCCGCCACCCGTTCGCGTATCGGAGTGCGGATGATTCTGCCGCTGCCGCTCCTGACCACGAGGCCGGGCACGCGCGTGAGGTCGCCGCCTGATCTGATTGCGCCCAGCAGTTCGGGGCCCGTTCGCTCCCCTTCGCCGACCGCGATGATGTCGACCCACGGAAAGCGCTCCAGGATCTTCTCTTCGACCGCTTTCGAACCGACTCCGCCGAGAATCAGCGTCGAGCCGGGATATTGCTTCTTGTACTCCTTCATCGCCAGGATGGCGAACGGGAGCAGGTTTGCCATGCACGAAAAGCCGACGACGGGCGCGGCACCGGCGAGAACCTGCAGAATCGCATCGGTGCTGAACGGCTCGGCGGCTTCGGTCAGCTGATAATCACGGAAATCGACCGTGAAGCCGGCGTCTTCGAGGGCATGCGTCAGATAGAGACAGCCGAGCGGCACGTGAAGCTCGCGGTCGACGGTGTCGAGATATCTCACATAGAGCAGATTCAGATTGAGGAGAGTGATGTCGGCGCTCATAGAATGGGGAAGATCACTTGTCGGAGCCGGGAATGTCGGGCCGGATGCCGCGCGTAATGTGCGCGCCCGGATCATCAGGTAACGGCCTGGGCTGAATCGCTCCGGACTTCGGGCGAAAGCGGATCTTCACTTCGGTATCTCCGATCTCGATCTCGAACAGGGCATATTCACCGGCTGCTTCGGCGCAGAGACGGCGCAATGCCTTGCCGAGAGGCACTCCGGAGGTTTGTGTCTCGACCGGCCTGCCGTTATCGATGCTCGGAATGGACAGCACCTGAATCGTGACGCCCGTATCCGCGGAGATCCGGTTGATGGCCTGGCCGAACGGCTGGCCGGAAACTTCGGCTCTGACCGGAATCTGCTGCAGAGCTTCGAAGCTGAGGGACTGACCAGGCTTCCAGGCCGCGGATGCCGGTGGCCGTTCGACGCGATTGTCGATCCCGTCAGGCGTAACCGGAGAAACGACGGGGGGCTGTGGCTCGGGCAGATCCGGACGCGCGCCTCCGGGCGGCATCGGGAAATCCGGTCTGATGCCGCGCGTAATATGGCTGCTCTCGTCCGCGGACACGCCGGCGTTCGGCAGTTGCGGCTTTGCTGCCGGGCGGAGTTCCCCGCTTGATCCACGGTCGGGGGGCGTATCGGCGCGCCCGGCAACCGGGGTGAAGGTCAGCTGGGCAAGCAGAGCCAGCATCGCAGCCGCAGAGGCACCTGTGAGAGCCCGCTTCTGCGTTTCCGGGACTCTGGTCCGGGTGATTATTCCGCGGAGTTGTGCTTCGGGAATGGCGTTCAGCATTGCCCGTTCGGCCGGATCGAGCGGAATGGCGAGCGAGTCGGCAACGGTCGCGCGGCCCGCGAACAGCTCGGCGCAAAAGGCATCATCGACCGCCGCGCGTTTGAGGAGAAGCTCCATCCCCCGCGGAATCCCCCGGCCGGGATCGGTCATGCCGGAAGGCCGGCCGCCCACGATCGTGTGACCCTGCCCGTTTCCGGTCGTATCCTCATCAGGACGGGCCATTTTGACGTTCTTTTCGTGATCGTTCATCATTCAGCCTCCAGGGAGCTCTCGATACGATTCTATGATACCTCAAAATCGGAAATGGAGATGATCTCGAAGCCGGCCGGTTTGCCGGAAATTTCGGCCAGCCGCTCCCGCTCGAGGGGTGTGGGAAACGCGTCGACGGTTGTGGGGCATGCGACGATGGGCATGCGGCGCGTTTCCTTCGACCGTTTTTCCATAGCGGCCGCTTTGTTCACAGTCGGGCCGGTGACGGTGAAATCCTGTCTGCCGTCGGAGCGGCCGAGAACGCCCATGAGAATCTCGCCGGTCGCGATGCCGCTTCCGATCGCGATCGTGAACTCGCCCGCCGCACGCCTGGCCTCGTTGAATGCATCGAGTTCGCGTCGCATGCCGAAAGCGGCTTTGACGGCGCGCTCGCCCGACGGGGCCATGCCGTGCGTGGGCAGGAAGACGGCCATGATGGCGTCACCGATGAATTTATCGATCGTGCCGCCGTTTGCCTCGATGACGGTTTCCATGCGGGTCAGGTAATCGTTGAGCATGGCGACGATCTTTTCGGGCGGCTGGGTTTCCGAGATCGTCGTGAATCCCCGGATATCGCTGAACATGACCGTTGCGGTCAGGCGGGTCGCCGTCTGCCTGTGGCGGCCTGCAACGGCCTGCATGGTCAGATCGGAAATGAAACGGCGCAGGAACTCCTTCTCTTCGAGTCCCCGGGCCATGCGGTTGAAGCTCAGACACAGGCTGCCGATCTCATCGTCCGTGAGAACCGGCAGGCGGCGGCCATACTCGCCTGCCGCGATACCTTCAACCGTGTGGCTCATCTCGATGACCGGCCGCAGAAGAAATGACTGGAACAGCATCAGCACGAGCATCACGATGGCGATCGGATATGCCGCGGCCATCAGGCCGGGCGGGAGCCCCCTCGCTTCGGATGCCTGGACCGGCTCGATTGCCACCGCCACCATCTCCATGTCGTTGAGCGGCCTGGCGAGAACATGACATGGAACACCATCTAGTATAATTGTTGATTTTATATTTCCGCCTTCCTGACGGATGTGCCGAAGCATCAAAACCAGCGCGGGTATTGCATGGGCTCGCATCGGAAGCAAGAATGGCCATTCCCGTTCATCATTCTGCATGAGAACGAGCGGAGGCGGGCCTTCGGAGGACTGGGCCTGATCGAACGCGATGGTACTCAGTTCATTCTGGATGATGGCTTTGCGGCTCATGACGGCGAAAAAGAGCATCACGGGCCGATGAACGTCGTCGAAGACATGATGAAAGATGACCCAGGTCGCCTCGTGAAAAATCTGGAATGGGACCAGTTGATCCACGACGAGTGCCAGCCGATAGATGTTTTCCGGCCCGACCGCAAGAGAGAGAACGTCATACACCATGCCTCCCTTGAGCTCGCGCTGCAGGCTCTGCTTCTGATCGAGATCGGCTGTCGCATCGTCCGCGAGAAGCGTCGACTGAATGAACTGCAGGAGTGCCATGATAAGGGTTATGACCTGCTTAAGGGCGGTCCGGTTCTCATACCCCACGGCCGCCGAAAAGTAATGAGGCTTGCCGCTTTCCTCGATCACGTAGAGGCCCTGAAGAAAATTTGTGCTCAGCAGCTTCGTGTCTGCCTCGACAATACTCGGTTGAATGGTGCCCTGGCGCCAGCGGGGATTATCGAGGTATCTGCGGATTGGTTTTATCAGGGTGCTGATATAGGATGCATGGTTCGCCTCGATCTGTTCCAGGCGTTGTTCGAGTCGCTGTATCACATCGGAACGGTGTGAATCCGAGATGCTCTGCATGCCGATGACGCTCGTCCAGACCAGCCCCAGAACCGGAATGCAGCTTACGATGGTACAGATCAGCAGACACTGACGGAACAGACCTGCCGTTACTTTTCCAGTGGTTTCAAGATGGAACCCTGAACTCAGGAGGAGAAACGCGAGCAGACAGATGACCGGCATGGCTGGAGAACGAGCCAGACGGAACGGACGCGGCAGGGATTCTATATGCAAAGCTATAGCGTCTGTGCTGCCGGGTTTTTTCACGAAGGCGATGCCCGTCATGTCTGGTCTGAGAATCGTTCCTTCAGAGGTTTTTCCGGCGGCTGTCTCAACCATGGCCGCCAGTTCAGCCGTGAGCCCGGGAATGCTGTTCCGTGTCCGGTGCAGGGCGGTTATTCGCGCAAGATGCATGCGCGGAAGACTCAGCGGAGCTGTCGGCATTCCCAGGGCATGGCCGAACCATCGCGGTGAGCGGATTCTCTTGTGTGGAACGAACAGAGCGATCAATCCTGCGCAGGCACTTGCATTCCCGATGGCGTTTGGAGATGGCTTCCCGATGTCCATGAGGGATTCTGCGTCGAGGTTCATGCCGGGGAACCATGGACCGATCATCAGCTGTCCATTCGTCCCCAGGACCGTCATCGTCTCGATGATAAGCGGATTTCGGTTGAGAAAGGACGGCATCCTGCCGAACAGTCTCATCATCGATCTGCCATAGGACTGATAAATCGAATTCAAGGAAGGATCGAGCGTTTCCATAAGCAGGCGCGCGAGAATGACGACCCGGAACGCTTCGAGATCCTCCGGTGTAAAGCCTTTCGCCGCGATCAGCCTGTAGTCCCGGTTCCATAAACCATACCGGGCCGCGGAGCCGAAGGCCTTGTCCCAGCGTGACGCCATGTTCCGCGCGGAACGCTCGTCCAGAGTTTTGAGCCCGTGCAGACCGGCGAGCATTTTTTCGTGGGCAAGGCTGATGGGTTCCATCCGCTCCCGCATCAGCGGCAGCAGATTGCGCAGCGTATCGGCGTTCTGAATGCGGATTGCGCTCTCACGGTTCTCTTCAAGCCGGTCCAGACAGAGCCAGCCGATTCCGAAGAGCATCAGCAGAATCAGCAGCGAGGCTGCCCTGTTTCCCGGGCGGATCGTATCAGCCATTGTCCGGTCTCCGTATTCCGACGACCTCGATCGCTTCCTGTCTGCCCCGAACGCCATGAATCGATGTCGGAACGCGTGTTATCCCGTCTCCGAGCTCCGCGATCGTTTCGGCCGTGGTCAGGAGGGACGGATTGGCATCGCGCCCGGCCAGCTTCTCGAGCCGGGCCGCGAGGTTCACCGTGTCGCCGATGACCGTCGCGTCGAGCCTCTTCCGGAGCGAGCCGATGTGGCCGGCCACCGGGGAGCCGCAGGCAAATCCGACGCCATGCCGGATCGGCTCCTGCCCGGCCTGTATGCGCTCTTTCATCCAGGCGGCCATCTCTGTTTCGAGGTCGAGAGCCGCGCGGGCGGCTCGCAGCCGGGAAGATCCGGCGCCAGGCGCTTCCTTGAAAACGGCCATGGCCGTATCGCCGATGAACTTGTCGATCTCGCCGCCGTTTCGCTTCACCGCTGTTTCACACAGCCCGAGATAGCGGCTCATCAGCTTCATGGCTTCTTCCGGCTGAAGGCGCGACTCGATATCGCTGAAATCGCGCAGTCCCGCGAACCAGACGGTGAGGAACTGCCTGGACCCGGCATTCGTTGCCTGCGATATGGCGCTTTCAACCAGATCGGTTTTGAGGAACGGGGTCATTCTCGCCTTGTGACGAAGCCCCTGGACAAGAATGGCAAGCCTGCGTATCAGCACGCCCAGTTCGTCGGATGCCGTCGAAACGAGCCTGGTTTTGTAATCGCCGTTTTCGACGCGCGCCACGGTTGCGGAAAGGGCGATCAGGGGCTCGATCAGCAGATTTCGAAGGCGCGATATCGCCCACATCGACCCGGCGGCACCGCCAAAGACGAAAAGCCCCAGAATCATCGCCGTCGCGGGCCAGGAACTTCCCGTGGCATCGGATGGAATGATCGCCACGCCGGCGGCATCGATTCCCTTCAGAGGCCTTGCCAGGACGAGCCAGGTGCGTCCCCTGCTTCTGATCGAAGTTTGAACCCGCTGTCCCGTGAAGCGGACCAGATCGAGCAGCTTCCGCAGTTCGCCGTTCCTGCCCCTGAAAAACGGGGTGGCAGGCAGATTGCCGCTGACCGCGATGTTCGCGCCGAGATTTCGCATGTCGTGAAGAGCTTTTTCCATGATACTGGTATACAGGCCCGTATGATCGAAATACGTGCTGAAGAACGCATGCGCCTGCATGCCCGGTGCCGTTCTCAGGAACGATTGAAAGATGACGATCGCATGGTTTGCGAACTGCAGCGGTGTCAGCGTGTTGAACATCGAATGGGAGCGATCGTTTGCGTTTTTTTCCGGGAACATCGCTTCAAATTCGGCCGGAATCGGCCGGGTCTTTGCCATGTTGAATCCGTAATATTTCATGGTACGCTTGGCAATGGCGTCCAGGACAATCCAGTCCGTTGTTTCCCGCGGAGAATTATACTGGATCGTCCGCCCGTCCCGATGTGTCAGTATGGCCTTTGACAGGCCTATGGAGCAAAACGGCTGCAGAAGTTCGTAAAACGCCTCGATGGAGTCTATGGCTGACAGCGCCGGGTTTTTTGTCATCGTCTGCAGATCCATGTCGAGCCGGCCGAGTTCGGAAGCTATCCGCTGTTCGATTCCCGAAAGATCACCTTCGAGCTGTTTCAGCAACCCCTCT
>CAZQYQ010000090.1:0-14982 GCA_964597625.1 uncultured bacterium | reverse complement strand
CGTAGACGGTGAAACAGCCTCTCCCGGTATCGTCCTGGAGCTGGAAGTCCTGATACAGGGCGTGTTCGAACAGTCCCGTTTCCTCGACCTGCTCCAGCATTTCATCGTCTTCGAGGAAGATACCGACAGCGACGGGCTGAACAAGATCATCGCCGGGTATCACCAGTTCCACGCCGTGACCGCCGCCGTTGATGAGACCATCCGGGCAAGCGGCATGACGGCCCCCTCAGGAACTCATGAAGAGGCGGGCACCTACTGGGTCGGCCCCATGCTGAACGGCAAGAAGGGCGACAGGCGGGCCGGTGTCGTCTGGCACACCCAGGGCTCGGGGAAGAGCTTCTCGATGTTGTTCTACGCGGCGAGAGTCATCCGGCACCCGGCGATGCAAAACCCGACGCTCGTGGTTCTGACGGACCGGAACGACCTCGATGACCAGCTGTTCGGGCAGTTCCAGCGGTGCCATGAGATCCTCCGGCAGATGCCCGTCCAGGCGGAGTCCGTCGATCATCTCCGCACTCTGCTGAAGGTCGCCAGCGGCGGGGTCGTCTTCACGACGATCCAGAAGTTCATGCCGGAAGAACGAGGCGGGCGTGTGAACCTGCTCTCAGACCGGCAGAACATCATCGTCATCGCCGATGAAGCGCACCGCAGTCAATACGATCTCATCGGCGGCCTCGCCCGAAACCTCCGGGACGCGCTTCCCAACGCTTCGTTCATCGGGTTCACCGGCACGCCGATAGAGCAGACGGATGCCAATACCCGCGCCATTTTCGGAGAATATATCAGTATCTATGATATCCAGCGGGCGGTCGCAGATGGGGCGACGGTGCCGATTTATTACGAAAGCCGCATCGCGAAACTGTCATTGAACCAGGCGCTTCTTCCCATGCTGGACGAGGAGTTCGAAGAGCTGACCGAAGGCGAGGAAGAAGAGAAGAAACAGAAACTCAAGTCGAAATGGGCCGCTCTCGAAGCGCTGGTCGGCGATCCGAAGCGCATTGCGCTCATAGCAGAAGATATCGTTCAACATTACGAGCGACGCCTCGAAGCGATGGACGGCAAGGCGATGATCGTCTGCATGAGCCGCCGCATCTGCGTGGAGCTCCACGACGCCATTCTGAAACTGCGTCCCCACTGGGCCGGTGCAAAAGACGACGATATCGAGGCGGAGAGAAAACGGGCCTGCGTCATGAAGATCATCATGACCGGCAGCGCCGAGGACGGTCCCGACTGGCAGCCGCATATCCGGAACAAGCTGCGGCGGCGTGAGATGGCGAACCGGTTCAAGGACAGCAGAGACCCCTTCCGGATCGTTATTGTCCGTGACATGTGGCTGACGGGTTTCGATGCGCCCTGCCTGCACACCATGTATGCCGACAAGCCCTTGCGCGGGCATGGCCTCATGCAGGCGATTGCACGGGTGAACCGGGTGTTTCGTGACAAGCCGGGCGGACTGATCGTCGATTATCTGGGCCTCGCCGACCAGCTGAAGCACGCCCTCGCAACCTACACCCAGAGCGGCGGCAGGGGAACGCCAAGCATCGATACCGCCCAGGCGATCGCCGTGATGCTGGAAAAATATCATATTGCCTGCGATATCATGCACGGGTTCAACTGGACCGCCTGGACCATCGGAACACCGGCTCAGAAGATGGCACTGCTTCCTGCCGGGCAGGAGCACGTCTTGCAGCAGGAAAACGGCAAGCAGCGGTTCGTTCATGTAGTGACGGATCTCTCCCGCGCGTTCGCTCTGTGCGCCGCATCGGATGAAGCCACGGAAATTCGTGACGATATCGCGTTCTTCCAGGCCATCAAGGCTCAACTCGCCAAGACATCAGGGGCGCAGCGTCCACCAGAGGATCTTGACCATGCGATCCGTCAGCTTGTATCCCAGGCGATCATGACGGATGAAGGCGTCATCGACGTCTTCGCCGCTGCTGGGCTGAAGAAGCCCGACATCTCGATTCTGTCGGATCAGTTCCTCGCGGAGGTTCGCGGTCTGAAGCACAGGAATGTCGCGGCGGAGCTGCTCGCCAAGCTGCTGAAGGACGAGATCAAGGCGATTTCCGCCCGGAACATCGTTCAGGGCCGACAGTTCAGCGAGATGCTCCAGAAGGCGTTAAACGCGTATCACAACCGCGCCATCGCCACGCAGGAGATCATCGAGGAGCTGATCGCGCTGGCAAAGCAGATGAGCGAGGCATCGAAGCGGGGCCAGGATCTCGGGCTGAACGACGATGAGATCGCCTTTTACGACGCCCTCGCCGCGAATGAAAGCGCGGTGCGGGCGATGGGAAACGACGAGCTGAAGGTGATCGCCGCCGAGCTGGTCACGCAGGTCCGTAAGAGCGTCACCATCGACTGGACGGTTCGCGAGAGCGCCCGGGCGCGTATCAAGGTCATGGTGAAGCGCATCCTGAAGAAGCACGGCTACCCGCCCGATCTTCAGGAGGAAGCCACGAAGACCGTCCTCGCGCAAGCAGAGCTGCTGTGCGCCGACTGGGCGGCGTGATCAGGGCAAACGGCTGCTTTTCATCCTGCACAGGCCAACAGGGTCGGACCCCGCCCCCCGTGCGACCGCGTCAGGGTTCCGCATGTCCCATGGATTCCGCGATGCGCATTCGTGAGACCTGGCTCAATCGATTGATTCCCAGACTTCGTGCGATCTCCACGGCATTGCCGTTGAGGGCCAGGTGCCGGTCGATTGCCCTGAACTCCTCCTTGCAGATGTATTCTGCCTTTCTCATTTCATCGTTCCGGTCTTTGTAGCGCGCCGGAGAAACGTCAAGCGGATCGGAGCCTTCACGCCAGAAAAATAGGCCGACGTCCTCAGAGGTCATTCCCCGGCGCTGTCTGGCGATCTCGATGACGATATCCCGAATCTGGCGGCCTGCACGCTGGAAACCGTGATGACGGGCTATTCTTCTGACCAGGACCTCCTCGTGGATCGGCCCTTCCGTGTCGATGACATGATCGATCATGGCGGAGAGACGTGATTTATATTCATCGGCATAGAAAAGTCCCGGATCTGCCTCGTATCGATCACCGGCGAGATCCGCAAGGGTATACCGCGTCTCGTCGTGACCTTCCGGCCGTTCGTCGGGGAGGCCGCCGCCTCGAGCCGATGCCTGTTCTGTTTCCCCGGTCGGGCAGGCGAGGTCCGAAACGACGGCCTGGACAGCCGCAATCGGTTCCCGAGGCGAGGTGTTCGCCGTATTCCGTTCTTTCCATGCCCTGTCGATCTCTTCACGTCGTTTCCGGTCTTCGTCGAGCAGCCGCGTCAGCACTTCATGGAGCGTCTCCAGTGCCTTCGGGCGGTTCACCCACCAATCGGTGGACCATACGCGGAGCAGTTTCCAACCGAGCCCTTCCAATACCGACTGGCGTATTTTGTCGCGCTCACGTGCGACGTGGGAGCTGTGATACATGGCGCCATCGCATTCCACTCCGGCAAGATAGATGCCGGGAGCGTCGGGATGGGCGACACCCAGATCGATTCGGTATGCGGAAACGCCGATCTGCGGATGGATGATCCACCCTTTGTCTCTGAGCGCTCGTGCAACGGCGGCTTCGAACGGGGACTCACACTCTCCGCCCGGTTCGTGGACTGCCGCCCCAAGCGCCGATGGTCCGCGGCTGGCAAACTCCAGAAAATGTTTCAGATCCACGACCGCACGCGCCTGGGTTCGGGACAGATCTATCTGATCCGGTGTGAGCGTTGAAAACACGATCATCTCCGAACGAGCCCGCGTCATTGCGACGTTCAGACGCCGCTCTCCGCCGTTCCGGTTCAACGGGCCGAAGTTCATCGTGATATGGTTGCCCTGGTCGGGGCCGTAGGTGATGCTGAACAGGATGATATCGCGCTCGTCTCCCTGAACGGTCTCGAGGTTTTTCACGAACACGGGTTCGAGGGTCGTGTCTCGCGAAAACGCCCATTCGATCTCCGGGTTCCTGGAGCGGGCTTCGTCCAGCAGGTTTTCGATGAGAGTCTGCTGTTCGGAGTTGAATGTCACGACACCAATGGATTGCCGTGACACCTCGGGGTCGTCACTGGCAAGTCTGCCAAGGATCTCTGCAACGATCGCTTTGGCTTCGCCCTCGTTGTGACGGCTCTGCCCACGCGCGTAGAACCCCTCGGAGCGGACGAGGCGGACGCCATGGTCGGGATGGATCGGGGCAGGGAACGTAATGAGGTCATTGTTATAGTATCTGCTATTCGAGAACGCGATGAGGCTCTCCCGGCGGGAGCGATAATGCAGATTGAGCGTGCGCTGGGGAATGCTTGCGCCGAGCATTTCATCCAGAATGCTCTCCAGGTCGCCTTCGACGTCGATTTCCCCCGATGCGTCGTCATCGGATCGCGCAAAGAAGTTCGTCGGTGGCATCTGCTTCGGGTCCCCCGCGACGATGGCCTGACGTCCGCGAGCGAGCGCGCCGACGGCATCCCATACGGTGATCTGGGATGCTTCATCGAAAATCACGACATCGAAAAGCGCCTGGTGGGGTGGCAGATACTGAGCAACGGAAAGAGGCGACATCATGAGGCAGGGGGTGAGCGTCATGAGAACATCCGGGATCTCCTGCACCAGTTGACGCACCGGCTTGTGCTTCATTTTTTTTTGGAGCTCGTGCCGCAGAATGCCCCAGGTGGACTTCCGGGTGATGTCATCCGGCGCCGGTAGGTGTCCGGCCAGCTTTGCACCGATATACTCCGCAGTGATCTTTTGGAACCGGCTGTCGATCTCTCGGAATTTCTCGATCGTTGCCGCATGCTCCGGCACCGAAAACATTTTCAGCACGTCGTCCTCACCGATAACGGCGCCCGACCACCAGGTGCAGTAGGCTGCCTCAAAGGTTGCCTCGATCTCATCCGTCGGGATCCGGCCTTGTTCGATGGCTTCTACGAGGGGGGCGAGATCGAGACCCAGGGCTTCTGTCCGGCGACGATACCAACCACACCAGGAATTCAGCTCCGCATGGCGTTCGGTGATGGTATCCGCCGTTTGTCGTATCAGCTCCAGGATCTTGTCGCTTCCGGCAATCTCTTCACGGAACGATTGCCCCGCGTTCCCTTCGAACTCTGCACATGCTTCCTGAAACGCGTGGTGTGCTTTCAGATAGGCGTCCGCCGCACGACCGACCGCAGCATCGGGAGCCAGCAGATCGTTTCCCTCCGCGAGGAGGGACCTCATCTTGCCGCGGATGCTTGCCAATGCCGCCGTATCGTCCGCCAGTCTGCCGACCGCCGTCCGAATCCGCTGACCGAGGGCTTTCAAGGCAAGCAGCGCATCGGGGGCCGTCGTATGTCCCTGCCAGACGGTGAGATCCGAGAGGAGGGTGCCGAAACGATCGATGGCTTCTCCCTCGGTTCTGAGTTTTTTCAGCGTGCCTGCATCGGAGGCGGGGTCTGGCATGCCGAGCGCGCCGGACGCTTTTATGTCGCTGATCACGCGTCGCCGGGCGAACCAGCTCATCGGCCACCAGGATGCCTCGGCTTCCTGCCAGCGCTTTTCGATGTCGCCTCCGTCGATTTTGCGCCATGCCATGGATTCGTAGGCGCAGCTCAGGTCGGCGGAGGCTGCGATATAGGCCTGGAGCCGGGATGTGGCTTCCCCGATCGCATCGATACGGTCCTGTCCGTTCTGGTCGAGGGCAAAGGATGTCTGTTTCCGGTAGGATTCGGTCAGAACGAGCGAGAGCTCCGCCAGAGCATCCAGCCGGCTCATCGTCCGGTCCGGAACACCGATTCCGGCAGCTTCGAGAAGAGACCTGCATGTACCTTCCAAGGCCATCGCCGCATGCGACAGGAGGCCTGCCTGCCTGACGATCTGCGTTTCCCATTGGGGTGACCAGTCACCCCACTCCACGAACCGGAACGGGTGATCGGAAATCTTTCCCACGGCGGCGGCCTGAGCGCGCAGTTTCTCCACGGCCTCCCGCATCGCTTGCAGGCGGGCCGTGTCATGGAGATCCGCGGAAGGCCAGCAGAAGGTGACGCGTGCCGCCAGAGCCCCGTCACGAACTTTCACGCCGATGGCATGATGTGCGGTCATTCCATTGCGCCGGACGAGATGAAGCCGATCCACGACCGCGTTCAGGCGGTCCCGCAACACCCGGAGACGCGTGGCTTCGCTTTCCCAGGCTGCCGCATCGAAGCATTTCTGGTTTATCCAGGCATTTCGCAGTTGAGCGAGAACGTCGGCTTTGCGGGCCTTGTTCGAATGCAGTTCCAGACAAAAGCGGTCGAGGCCGATATCCTTGAGACGCCGGTACACGACTTCCAGGGCGGCGGTTTTTTCAGAGACGAAGAGGACGGTCTTGCCCTTTCCGAGCAAATGGGCGATCAGGTTGCTGATGGTCTGGCTTTTCCCCGTGCCGGGCGGACCGATGATGATGAAATCCTTTCCCCGGTCCGCCGTGGCAATCGCGGACAATTGCGACGCATCTGCGGGAAGCGGTGTCAGAAGGTCAGACGGTTGGTACTGCCGATCGATCTGAGAGGGGCCGACGAACTCGATATCGCTCGAATACGGCTCACGCGGCGTATCGAGGAGATGCTTGACGACCGCATTGTTCCGGAGAGCGTCGGCCCTGTCGACGAGATCCTTCCACATGAGATACTTGGCGAAGGAAAAGTGTCCCAGGATGACATCTTCGATGACTTCGAAACCTGGTGTCTCCTTGACGGCTTTCCGGATCGTCGTGAAAATTCCTGCCACGTCGATCCCGCTGTGATCCGTCGGCAGGGGGCCATCCAGGCCGGGGATATCGATCTGGAAATCCTTCCGGAGCATCTCGAGCAGGGTCGTGTTGAAGCGGGGTTCGTCGTCATGAGACGCCATCCTGATGCCGCTTCGGACGGATCGCCGCTCCAGTGTGACCGGAAGGAGGATGAGAGGGGCCCGGAATCGGCGATCGTCTTTTTCCTTTTGCTTCCAGAGCAGGAAGCCAAGGGCCAGATAGAGGGTGTTCGCGCCGCCTTCCTGGAGTGCCGTCTGGGCTTTCCGGTAGATATCGACGGCGCGTCGTGTGAGTTCTTCCTGGGGCAGATCGACCAGGACCTGATTCTTTTCCAGTGCCTCACGCGCATATTCGGTCGTGATCGTCTCTCCCGTCCGCTGTCGGTGGAGTTCTTCGTCCTGTCCCCGGGTGGTCGGCTGAGGAACGGAGACGATGGATATCCGAGCGCCTTCTGCGAGCCGGTCTTCCAGACGTCCCGGTTCTTTGCACAGGAGTCGCAAGCTCGTCTTCTCGGATTTGTGGTTGAGGAGGGGGTTTCGGGCGGAGAGGTCCAGGAGCTTTCTCTGCCAGCGTTCGAGGCGGCCTGCGGGGGTTTCCGGTTTCGTTTCCACCTCGATATCGTTTCCGAAGTCGGGGAGGGTCGGGGCCTCTTCGAGCGGAAGTTCGGCAACGGGGATGCTGGGCGTTTCATCCTTTGCCGAAGGCGTTTCGCTTTTTCTGCAGAGAGGGAAGATCCGATGTGATCTCGCGCGCCTGATGTCGACGGCTGCATGGAAGGTGTCGTCTCTTTCCGGGGTGATCGATTCGGTTGCTGTGGCCACGGCCTTCGAAAATGGTGGGGCGGGGTGGGAGGTCACGAACGTCGTCTCGATCAGGATGAGTTCCTCGAGCTGGATTCTCTTTCGAAGGGTTTCTGCATCATCGATGACGATGGTCGAGAGCTCTTCCGGCTGAAGCCACACACCGGCAACCGCATGGCCCCGGGGCAGTGCAACGACCGGATTGAGGCCTGCCTGTTCCAGTGCGGCCGAAAACAGCATGGTGGTATCGAGGCAGGTTGAAACACGGTTTTCGAGAATCTGGCCGGGCAACCGGATTTTTTGGCCGTCCCGCTCGAAGCTCGTCGGTGGAACGGCGTAGGAGATTCCGAGATTGCAGACGGCAGCATAGATCGCGGATGCGATCTCCCAGACGCGCTGCCGGCTTTTCGAATGGTATCCATCGATGCCATCCGGTTTACCGGCCGCACGGAGGATGAGACTCGCATCGTGAAGCAGCCGGTCGATGGCCGGATCGTTCGGCATGGAGAAGGCGGCCAGCAGTTCCGGCATGAATCCGGTGCCGCCCCACTCGTTGTATGCCAGGAGTTCAACGGGTTTCGTCTCTTCCGCAACGACATGGCCGTCGTGCTCGACCGTGACGGTCGCATTTCCGCGGACGGAGTCGGCCAGCGTGAGAAGGAATCCGCCGTCCAACTCGACATCGCGGTCTTTCACCGAAACGGAGGAATCCGGGCCGATCCGATCGAGTCGCCACGATTTCGGTTTCAGGAACGGCGGGTTCGCGGACAGGGTGACGAGCAGGTTTTCACGCGCTTGCCCGGGATCGCCGTTGCCGATGCGCAGATCCCGCAGGAAGGCATACGAACTCTGATGACAGGCGAAATTCAATTTCGCGGCCATCTCGCTGTGAATCCCGATCGGCGACACCTTCTGCTGTTCCACCGGTTGCTCCTCATCCCTGGGGTCACACATGCGGGAAAATCGCAAGCCACTCCCATCATGATGACCACGGGTTCATCAAAATGTATGACAATCTATTGAATATATTCGATGGGGCCCCGCTTTGCAATGATTCGTGTCGGGTGCCTGAAACCAGGTCTCGATTCAGTCTCGTCCGCCGTATCCTCGCCGGCGATCACCTTTTATAAAATCGTAAACTATAATATTCGTGATGGTCCCGCAGCGAGAACTGCGTCGATGCCCGCGACTTGATGAGAAAGCCGTTCGTGTTCATCGTCGTGAAAACGATGCGACTCTTGAAATTTGGCTCACAGGCTTTGACTTGGGAGATCCCTCCTGTTAGGATGAGGCTGTTCTCGTTTTATCCGGCTGGGAAAATGTATTGAGTATTGATTCCTCATATGAGGATCGCTCCCGGGTGCCGGAGTACTGAAAAATCGAGTATGGAGTATCACGGGATGAGATCAAGATCATCGCGCTTTTTCACGCTGCTGATTCTTCTCTGCATTTTCTTTTTTCACGCGGCCTTCCTCGTATTGGCCTCCCCGGCTCACCTGGCTCCATCCCTTCACAAGGATGACGTTCTTTTACGGGTAACCTTTCTCGATGTCGGCCAGGGCGATGCCATCCTGATCCGATCCAGGGAAAAGACCATCCTCATCGATGCCGGAAATGATTGTGAGCATGCAGCCGAGGACATCATCCTGCCGTTCATGGAAGCGGCAGGGATAAAGAAAATCGATACCGCGATCATTACCCATGCTCACCGCGATCACTTCGGGGGCTTTCTCGCGCTGGTTGCGGCCGTTCCCATCGGGGAATTCGTGTATTCAACCGAGTCAACCATCGTCTCTCAGGCTGATCCCGAGGCAACGAAAGGTGATGATGTGCTGTACAAAAGCCTTTTCAGCCTCATCCGGGGAAAGAATATTCCCCTGAGAAAGGCACGAATGTCGGATTCGTATGACTGGGGATCCCAGATTCATGTCGATATCCTGCATGTTGATCACCCGCATGCCGCTCCTGCCCCCGGGCAACCCGCTCTGACGGCGAATGACACGTCTCTGGCGTTTAAAGTCACCACCGGAAAGATCAGTTATCTTTTTACCGGAGACGCTCCAGCCCTTCCTGAAGCTGAAATGGTCCGGGAAAAGGCTCATTGTTTTCCCTGCACGGTTTTAAAGGTCGGGCACCATGGCAGTAAAACCTCTTCCTCGAACGCTTTTCTGGATGCCGTCAAACCGCGATACGGGGTGTTCTCCGTCGGAGTCAGCAATTCGTACCATCACCCATCCCCGGAGGTTCTCCAGCGATACGCCAGTCGCGATGTGAAAATCCTGAGAACCGATCAGGATGGAACCGTTGATTCCGTAACGGATGGCAACACGGTGACTTTTTCCAGTGCCCAGCCCGGACGGGCGCTGCGGAACGTCCTGTGCAACCTTGAGAATTCTGAACCGCTTCATGGGCCGGAAGTGGCGGCCAGCCGATATGAAGCGGTACATGATCTGGTCATGAACTCGATGAAACAGTTTGTGATGCAGGGAAATTACGATGAGATCACTGACATCTTCGGTGGTCAGCATGCGTTGTATCTGAAGAAGGCGAAAACCTCGCTGAAAGAGTTTTTGAATTTCCGGCAGATGCACAACGAGGCATCTGAAGCGGAAAAGACATTTTCGTTTTCCTTTTAGGACCGCTGCCAATGATTCTCTCGGATGATCCGACGGTTCACCCGTTCTGAAGATTCCGACAGGCTGTGATGATTCCTCTGTAGAGCTCGAGCAGTACATCTTCCGGGAATGGGCCGCAGCGGGCATTCCTGACCCGGCGAAGCACCTCTTCCTCCCGGGCCTGATCGAAAGGCGAGGCGATTCCTGCCGCCGCCTTCCGCGACCCGATATCAGAGGCAACGGCGGCGCGCCGGTCGAGCAGAGCTACGATCCGGGCGTCAATCTCATCGATCTCGCGGCGCAGTTCCGCGAGCCGTTCAGACGGAGCCTGTTCCGTCATCTTTTTCAGGTTTCATGCGGCGTTCGACGAGCCTGTAATTCGGGCAGGAGGAGTCGTTTTCGCGGCAGTAGGGGCGTTCTTTGTCATGGCACGGGGCCCCGGCGTGGTGAAAAATACGGGGCGCTGCCTTCCGGACTTCGCGAAGCATTGCTTCGGCCAGCAGACGTATTTCCCACTGGGCTTTACGGCAGCATCGCTGTTCGAAGAAATTGAACAGGCTGCGCGCGTTCATCGTGTAGACAAGCTTCGTCTCGACCGCATTCGGAAACAGATACCGGGCATCTTCCGCCGGAACGCCGATTTCCAGCAGTTCGCGATACCCCTTCAGCGCTTCCTCGGTGACGTCCGCGAATCTCTTCGCTGCTTCCGGGTTTGCTGCGATTGTCGGCGGAATGATATAGGGAAGTTCGCGCAGCTTCGTGTATTCGACGTACCGCTGGCTTTCCTGCGAATACGAGGCGATGCGGTGCCGGACGAGCTGGTGCGAAAGCGCCCGCGATACCCCGTCGACGCTGAACGTGAACGAGGCATGCTCAAACGGCGAAAGATGGTTGCGAAGCCGCAGCTTCTCAAGAAGCTGATCGATCTCGATTTCGCTGAGCCGTTCCTCGATCGCTTCGGCCGTGCGGCACGAGTAGCACCGCCGCGCGGCAAGTGCCACGAGCAGATCCGGGTCGGGGGTGTGCCTGAGAAGAACCAGTTTCATGCGCGTGGCAAAACGGCGCCGAGGTCCGCACCGGACGTACCGACACCCGGAAAGGACGTGGAAAACCTTTCCGGGTGAACGGTTGTACGATCGTCAGTCTCGCGGCCGACGACCGACGGGCTGATTACTTCTCGGAGGCGACGATGCCGGCGTCGGCTGCCGGAGCAGCCTTGGCCTTCGGAGCGCCCTTCTTGGTGGCTTTCTTTGCTTCGGCTTCGGCGGCGGCTTTCTTCTGCTGCTCGATCTTGGCCTGGAAGCGCTCGACGCGGCCAGCGGTGTCGAGGAAGCGCTGCTGACCCGTGAAGAACGGGTGGCATGCTGCGCAAACTTCGACCTTCAGCTCTTTCGCGGTGGAGGCGGAGGGGAAGGAATTGCCGCACGCGCAGGTTACGTTGATCTTGTTGAAATCGGGATGGATCTTGGGCTTCATGGGGTTACTCCTTGCTGTATATGCTCAAAAATGCTTTGAGGCTTCTTCCAGACTGTCATACGTCTGGATGATGTGCTGAAGTTGAATGAGTTTGAAAATGCCGTAAATATAGGCATTGAGATTGATCAGGACCAGGTCGCCGCCCGCATCGCGAAGCTTCTTGAGCGAACCGATGAAGAAGCCCAGGCCTGACGAGTCGATGTAGTTCATGCGCTCGAGATCGAGCACGATCTTGACTTTGCCTTCCTGGACCAGGCCGTTGATCCGCTCTTTGGCCAGCGGCAGCGTCCACATGTCCAGATCGCCGATCAATGAAAGCACGACATAACCCTTCGATGCGTCTTTGCGCTCGAATGTCAGCTTCTCTTTGGTTGTTCCGTTCTTCTTGTCGGTCATTGTTTCCCCTCCACGTAGATTGATTGATCCTTCTGGATCTTACCCGGCTTTCAGTGCCGGGGGCGACCTCGGACGATTTCGATGGCCCGATAGATCGCCATCATTATATCAGCTTTCCACTGACTTGACTGAAAGTCAACATTTGTCACCACTTCGCCGAGCGGGGTCACAACATACCGCGGCGGCAACATATTCAGGGCCAGAGCGGTTATATCATGTTTACACCGTTCGCAGCCACAAAACTTTTTATCCCGGCCCAGAGCTTCGTCGACGGCCTGTAAGACCATCGGCTCCATTCTGTTCACCATTCTGACTGATGCCATGTATTCTCTCCCAACGTCCTCTTCTTCTCAATTGTGCGATTCGGAATCGGCAAGCTTGGTTCGCAGCGTTTTCGGATCAATGTTCAGCAGCCGCGCCGCCTGCAGTTTATTCCCACCTGTATATTCCAGGACTTTACGCACATACATGCGTTCCATCTCTTCAAGAGTCAGGATATGCTCTTCGCTCATGCGTGAGCTATTGAACGGCGACTGCTGCTGGCGAATCTTTTCAGGAAAATCTTCCGGCTCGATCACCAGGCCGCGGGAAAGCACGATCGAACGTTCGATCACATTCTTCAGCTCGCGAATGTTTCCCGGCCAGTCATAGGTGGAAAGGACACGCATTGCTTCCTCGCTCATCGCCAGACCCGGCTTGTTGTACTTTCGGGTGAACTCCCCGAGAAAATACTCGACGATCGGGACAAGATCTTCCATGCGGTCGCGCAGCGGTGGGATGCGGATCTCGACGACATTGAGCCGGTAATACAGGTCTTCGCGAAAACGCCCCCGCTTGATCTCTTCAAGCAGATTCTTGTTTGTCGCCGCGGTGATCCGTACATCGACCTTGACCGTCTCCTTGCCGCCAATGCGCTCGAACTCCTGCTCCTGCAGAACCCTGAGCAGTTTCGTCTGTGTCATGAGCGCCATGTCGGCAACTTCATCCAGAAACAGACCACCCGTGTTGGCCCGCTCGAAACACCCTTCCTGCCGGCTTACCGCACCGGTGAACGCCCCTCGCTCATGCCCGAACATCTGGCTTTCGAGCAGCTCTGACGGAATCGCGGCACAGTTCAGCGTGATGAACGGCTTGGTGCGCCGCTGACTGGCCCGGAAAATGCTCTGTGCGACCATCTCCTTGCCGGTCCCGCTTTCCCCGGTGATGAGAACCGTGACATCACTCTGGGCCACTTTGTCGATCAGGCCCAGCACGTCACGTATCGCCTTGCTGTTACCGATGATCTTGCTGTCCATGATCAAACCCGCGTCAGATCAGTCACTCCGGTTGGAGAGATAAAGAAAGCCGGCGATAGGGATTGAACCTACGACCTACTGATTACGAATCAGTTGCTCTACCACTGAGCTACGCCGGCAAACGGTTGGTTAAGACGGGGAATATGCTACCACACCCCATGGGGAGTGTCAATATAATCGCATGTTTTTCCGTGGAAAAATTCCGCATGCAGGCCGCCTGTGCGTCGCGCGCTCCGGTGAACGGTGTACAACGGCGCCGGGGTGGCCGGAAACCTGTCTTTCATCTGTGATAGGGTGGAGGGCAAATCCTGCTCGGAGGATCCTGATGATACTTGCTTTTCGTGACCTGCCGGCTGCGGTTCGAGACGGGCTCCTGGCTGCCGTGCATGGATCGGCTGCCCCGCAGTGGCATGTTCGGATCTACGAGGATCTTACCTGGCACAAGGCCGTGGCTGCGCTGATGACCGGGGCTCTTTCTCTTCTGGCGGTGGTCGTGGTGGCAGTCGATGAACGGAATCTGTATGCGGGTTGGGCGGCCGCTTTGATAGCAGCATCGGCTGTCGGCTCCTGGCTGGTTCTCACCGGGTGCCACCTGTGGCGCCGGTGTCACGTCCGGCTGGTGCCGCGCGCGGTGCTGGCCACGCCGTTCGTCATAGCGCGGTTGACCAGCGAAGATGATGAGGTCGAGATCTATCCGGTCGCCGAACTGTACAGGGTTGGCGCCACGGTCATCGAGGTGACCAATCGGAAAACCGGTCGCAAACATCTCGAGCACAGCGTGAGTTTCATGATTGGAACAGATGCCGTCGTATGGAGTGACGTTGAAGGACAGCCGTTCCTGGAGTATCTGCACCGGGCTGCCGGCCTGAAGCCTGGTTCCGAGGAGCCGCCCGGACCGCCGAGCCCCGCCGCCGGATCGGATCCGAGTTGCACCTGGCCGGCCCTGCTGACTTCTGCAGCATCCCGGCCGGCGACTCCCGCTCCGCGCCGCTGGCCTCTGGCTCTCAAAACAGGCGTGGTGATCGGTCTCGTGGCGTGGCTGATGCATATGCTTCTTTCGGAGCGGGATCTCTGGTACAACGTGAGCGCATATCCGACCAGTCATCAGTGTTCCCGGTATGCCCGGTGGGCTCCGTTCGGATGGCACCGAGGCGAACAGTTTGACGATCTCTGGGCTGGCCGCCTGTTCGCGGAAGCCCTTGCCGCCCGCACGGCCGGCACACATGCGGCCCCTTCGGAGCTCGAACTCTGGAAAGCCGCGACTGCCGCCGAGGAGTATCTGCGCCTGATGCCAACCGGCAAACATCGCAAGGAGATTACCGCCTTGCGGGACGATACCTTCTGGGCATGGGTCGGGGCGCTGGGGCGCCGCCCCGGCGATATTGGCCTCTATCTCGACCTTTTCCCGGAAGGGCTCCACGCCTCTGAAGCCCGTCGCCTGCTCGTGCCTGTGGCCGCTGAAAGCAGTCGCGAATAAATCGCTGGCGGCTTCGGCCTGTACAAGGTGATAACGCGCCGTTCGGTTCACCGGGAGAGAAAGATCGGGAAAAGAGAGTTGATGAAGGGCCGGGAAACGCGCATCGCAGGCCGGTTACAATATACAGGGCAAACGGGAACTTGATCAGCCGAGGATAACCTTCTCGAGATAGTCGGTGT
>CAZQYQ010000089.1:0-15000 GCA_964597625.1 uncultured bacterium | reverse complement strand
CTCCCATCCGCGAACCGGCGGTACCCAATCCGTTTCCACTGGAAGCGCCGCCGCATCGATCATTTCGCAGCAGGTTTCGGTTTTGAAAATCCATGTATTCCACTATAGCAAATTTCCCGACCGGCGCAGATTCGCACGCGATGGATTTCATCGGGAGGTTGTTCATCGGGCAGAATCTGATACAATAGACCCCTGAAAGAGGGGGGGACAATGGACCTGATCAAGGAGCTGAGCGATCATATCCGGGCTCGTTACCCGGTGCTTTATCTTGTCACCGGCGAGGAAGCGAGGGCAATGACGGCTTTAACCGAAGTTGCGGCGGCCACCGGTAAGAGCATGTGGGTCTGGTCGGCTTCTGACGGGCTTATCGACCCGAAGGGCGCCGAAATCAAAGATCCGAAGGGTGAGCCGATCGTGAGTCCGCTCAGGGCGCTGCGGTATGCGCTGCGCTCACAGGAACGCGCCCTGTTTGTGTTCAAGGATCTGCACCTGTTTTTTGAGGATCCGATGCCCGCCTACCTGGTCGACCCGCTGCAGGTGCGCCGTATATTGCGGGATATAGCAATTGCGTTCCGGACCAGCTACAAGAGCCTTGTGCTGGTTTCTCCAATTCTGCGCGTGCCGCATGAGCTCGAAAAAGAGATCACGGTTTTCGATTTTCCGATTCCCAGCCAGAAGGAAATCGCCGGTCTGCTTGACGGCGTCATTGCGGAAGTGAAGCGCATTCACGGGAGCAAGGTGCAGATCGATCTCAGTGATGATACCCGCGATCGCATCGTGAAATCCGTCTCCGGGCTCACCCAGTCGGAGGTCGAAAACGTTTTTAACCGCGCGATCGTGAACGATCTCCGGTTCGACGAGTCCGATGTGCCGTTCATCCTTTCCGAGAAAAAGCAGATCATTCGCAAAAGCGGTCTGCTCGAGTATTACGAGGTCCAGGAAGAGCTGGCCAATGTCGGTGGTCTGGAAATTCTCAAAGAGTGGCTGGTCAAACGGGGTGAAGCGTTCACGGCGCGTGCCCGCGAGTTCGGCCTGCCTGAGCCGAAAGGAATCCTGCTGCTCGGCGTTCAGGGCTGCGGGAAAAGCCTGATTTCAAAATCGATCAGCTCACTGTGGAGGCTTCCATTACTGCGTCTCGACGTGGGCGCAATTTTCGGGAAGTATGTTGGCGAGTCTGAAGAAAATCTGCGCAGGGCCATTCGCATGGCCGAGGCGCTTTCGCCGACCATTCTCTGGCTCGACGAGATTGAAAAGGCGTTCGCGGGCGTTTCCGGTGGAAGCGGCGGTGACGGTGGAGTCAGCAGCCGCATTTTCGGAAGTTTCATTACCTGGCTCCAGGAAAAGACGGTGCCGGTGTTCGTCATCGCGACTTCGAACAATATTCGTGATCTGCCTGCCGAACTGCTCCGCAAAGGACGATTCGACGAGATTTTCTTTGTCGATCTGCCGACAGACGAGGAACGGCGCCAGATTTTCACCATTCATCTGAAAAAACGACATCGCGACCCCGCGAAGTTCGATCTGGCAGAGCTTTCGGGCGTCAGCGAAGGGTTTTCCGGCGCGGAAATCGAACAGGCTGTGATAAGCGCCATGTTCGATGCCTTCCATGCCGGTCGCGATCTTGAGACCGGAGATCTGCGCAAATCGCTGACGGAAACCGTGCCGCTTGCCGTAACGATGCGTGAACAGATTGCCGGTCTGCGCGACTGGGCTTCGACCCGGGCAAAGCGTGCCTCCACCGGAAAGGCGCCTGCCGCCGGAGCTTCAAGCCGGGCCTCGTTGCCCGGCCTCAATCTGTTTGCCGACCCTGGAGAAAAAAGCTCATGAGCCCAGTGCTTCCATTCAAGCGCAATTCTGATATTCTCGACCGTATTCGAAAACAGGGCGGGAGAACCGCTGAAGATACTCAGTATCTGCAGCTCGTGACCGTGAACATCGGAGAGGTGCAGTTTGCCGTTGATGCTCTGAGCGTTGCGGAAATCCTTATTGCCCCCCCCCTGATCGCGGTATCGGCTTCCAGCCCTCTCCTGAGCGGGGTTGTGAACGTGCGGGGAAACATCATCCCGGTTTTCGATGTCAGGTCACGCATCGGCGCAGCCGCACCCGGCGTGAAGCCGGCACTGGCGGAAGACGAACGTCGGCTGCTGATATTCCGCTCGAGCGATGGTCTGCTGGGAATGATCGTAGATGACGTCTCTCTGCGCCTTGCCGATGGGCGGGTGCCTGCTCGGCCGCCCGAGGGTGTGATTCTCATGGCCGGCTGCGCAAGAGTCGCCGAGATCGGGGAAAAACTGTTTCCGCTCCTCGAAATCGAGGTCCTGCTCACTGCTGACGAGCGCAAGTCGCTTGCGGAAGTGAGGAGTTCGTATTGAGCATACGTGAATATATATAATCACTAATATAGGAGAGTGTCACATGGCGAAGTATCGATGTACTGTTTGCGGTTACGAGTATGACCCGGCCGTCGGCGATCCCGATGGCGGCATCGCTCCCGGGACTCCGTTCGAGAAAATACCGGATTCATGGGTCTGCCCGACCTGCGGCGTCAGCAAGGACCAGTTCGAAAAGATCTGAAAATACTTCTCTTTGCGGGGCTTTCCAGGTATGGAGAGCCCCGCAAGTCATTTCCCAGGAGAAGATGAAGGAGACAGATACATGCAACAGAATATATTCAATAAGATTGTATTGCTATTTTTCATTCCCCTGTCGTTGATTATTGCATCTCCTGGTGAAACTTCAGCTGCGGAACCGGTCGCGCTTTCGGCCTATCGGTATCCGGTGCCCGGTGCGGAGATCCAGATCTGGCGCGATGCCGTCGGGGTGCCGCAGGTGGTTGCGAGTTCGACGGCGGGAGCTTACTGGGGATTCGGATACTGCATGGGTCAGGACAGGCTGATGCAGCTTGAACTGCTGCGCAGGTCATGTCGCGGCACTCTTTCTGAACTTTTCGGCAACGCCTTTATCGAGGCGGATGCGATGGCGCGACGTGACCGGGTGCCTGAAAGCGAACTCAGCGAGGGCCTGAACCGGTCTCCGGCGGCTTTCAGAGAGGCCGTCGAGGCTTTCACGGCCGGTCTCAACCGGGCCGTCGAAGGCATGAGGAGCCACAAGCTGGCTGCTGACCCCGGATTTGCGGCGGCTGGCATCGAAGCGACGCCGTTCACAACGCTCGATGTGCTTGAAACCTTCGCCGGCACCATGGGCGCCAGATACAATGATTTCACTCAGGAGCTCGACAACCTGCATCTGCTTTCGGCAATGGTCAGAAAATTCGGCTCCCGAAAGGCTTCCCGTATTTTCGAGGATGTCGTGTTCTACGAAGACCGCCATGCATACACGACTCTTGGCGATTCCCCGGCGATCGCGCATCAGCTGCGCCGTTCACCCAGAATGCCCTCGTATCTTCCGGGAACGGCCCCCTTCGAGTCCCCTTCCCTGCGCACGCGCAAGCGCAACAATCTGTTGAAAACCATCGGAATTCCCGACAAATCGGGAAGTTATGCCGCCGTCATGTCCGGGCTCACGGCCGGGAAGCCCGAAGCGTTCCTCTACGGCGGTCCCCAGATGGGGTATTTTTCACCGTCAGCGGTGTATGAAATCGGTCTGCACACCCCTGAATTTGATATCGTCGGCACGACACCTGCCGGGTATATGGCGTTCCTGTTCGGCGCAAACCGCGATCTGGGCTTTTCGGCCACGGCGGGCGTCGGCAATATCGTTGACGTCGTGACATTTTTCCGCACGGCGAGTGATCCGGCGATGCTGATCGGGGATGGCTTCACAGCCTCGATTACCTCGCGGATCGAAAAAATTACCGTCAAGGGCCAACGCAGGCCGGTGGAAAGAGTGATCGAGGAGACCCCGATCGGTCCCGTGATTTCGGCTGAAGGCCCGGTCGTCTATGTGAAAAATCGCGCATGGAAAGGCCATCTGGTCGACTCTTATGCGGCATGGTTCGCCTCAAACCATGCGAAGACTCTCGATGAATGGCTGACCGCGGGAGATGGAATGGCGATTTCCATCAACTGGCTCGGCGCGGATCGGGGTGGCCACATCGCCTATACCCATGCCGGCAGCGGAAAGAGCCGTCGTAGTTTCGGCGACGACAGGCTCCCGACAGGGAAGCCCACCGTTTTCCCCTATCCCGATATCCGGCTGGCCGGAACGGATCCCACGACGGGCTTCTATGCAAACTGGAACAGCCCGCCGGTGAATGGATACCGTGACGGTGACATGCAGACCGGCTGGGGCCGCGATCAGCGCACGGCGTTTCTCGCCGCTCAGATCGCTCAGAACCGCGGACGCTGGTCCGTCGAGTATCTGAAAGAACTCGACCGTCTGATGGCCTTTACCGATCTGCGAGCCTGGTTCTTCCGGGATGTCCTGGCGAGCCGGATAGACGAGGCCGGACTCAACCAGACCTCTCGCGATGCTCTCGCACAGATGCTTGAATGGAATGGACAACGCAGAGATGACAATGGCGATGGACTTCTGGACCATCCCGGGGCAGGCTTGTTTGATGCCTTCTGGAACAGGCTTTTCGGGGCCGTTTTCTCCGGATCTCTTGGGGAATTCGTCTGGATGGTTGCGTCAGACCCGACATGGACCCAGACCTCCCTTCTTTACAGGGTTTTAGACGGTACGGCCGGATATGACTATCTTGAGGGAAAGCCAGCAAAAACCGTTGTAACCGAGGCGTTCAACGCGGCTGTCTCAAGTCTCGCTTCAGAAGGAAAGCCGCTTTCCCTGCTTCCCTGCCCCTCGATGGAGTTTGCGGGCGTGAACCACGTCGGCGCGCCTACGATGTCGCCCCCGGCCTCGTTCACACCGTTCATGAATCGCGGCAGCGACATTCAGATCATGCACCTGACCCCTGATGGAATCAGCATTATCGGTGTCATGCCCCCCGGCAACACAGGCTGGGGAATTCATGCGACCGATCAGATACCCGCGTTTCAATCCTTTGAATGGCGCGAACGACCGCTTACCGTGGAACATGTCCGCCGCCTGGCCAGGCGTCTGCAAACCCTCAAACCCTGACATTTCCAGAAAGCAGATCACCCGCCTGATGCAAGGCGGGTGATCTGCTTTCCGGCCTGCGGGATGTCCACGCCGGAGGTCGGAATCAGTGCTGGTTCAGCGTAATTCCTTCGGGGACCGGTTTGTCGATGATCCAGGTGCGGAGGCGGCGGCCGTTGTTGGGAAGATCGCGCTGGAGGGTGCCGTTCGCCACGACTTCGTAGGTGGGCGGGGTTTCAAGATTGAGAATCACCTGATGGGCGTCTGAAGCGTTCTGACGGGGATACCAGAAGACGGCCGGGCCAAGGTCGAGCACGTTTGTCGAAATGGTTCCGCCGCCTGGAGAAAAACCGTCGTGACGTGCCCGGAGCCTGATCTCGACTTCCCGTGCACCGGCTTCAAGATTGTACAGCCAGATATAGGGTGGCTGGTAATTCCAGGACAGGTTGCTCTGATTGTGGCCGATCACTTCAAGGCGGCTGATATTTCCCTGACACCGGAGAATGACGGGGTCGGAGCCATTGCAGGTAAGATACAATACCGATATAATATCAGCTATATATTTATCCGGCTGAAAATCCGCATACATATCGACGAGTTCCAGGTCGAACGTCGTCTCGCTTGCAAGCTGGGCACGGGCCGAGGAGGGGAATACCGCCGAGAGGAGCAGAAGCAGGAGAAGAGTGGGAAGGATGAGCGGAGCCATTTTCATCTTGCAGGACCCGATCGGCTGCAGGCGTGTCTCTGAGTCTGAATCCGGATCAGTGATATTCATGAAAACCTTATCTGGAATGGGCACTGGGAGCCTCCGACTTGACCATTTTGACGGAATCTTTTTTTGAAAAGGTTCTTTCCTGCGGGACTTTCCGCCGGTCGAACAGAATCCCGGCCATGATGAGAGCCGTTCCGACCAGAGCGCCCGGGGCGACGGATTCGCCCAGGAGAAGCCAGGCCAGAATGATGGCGACAGGCGGCTTTGCGAAGAACAGCAGGCTGGTTCGGCCGGCCGGCAGTTCGTTGAGAATCTTGAAAAACGAGTAGTACCCGAGGCCTGACACGACGAAGCCGAGAATCAGCAGCCGCAGCCAGACATCCGGTTCGGGCCAGATCTTCACCCCGGCGAGCAGCAGGAGCGGCAGAAAGACGACGGATGCCGTGAAAAACGTTACGACTGTGACGACAAGGCTTCCGAGGCGCCGGATAAATTTTTTGGAAAGGACCGTGTAAAGCGAGAATGCGGCCATTCCGATCAGGCCCGCGGCGATGCCGAATCCGGTGTCTTCGCCGACAGCCGGCCGGGCCGCGACCAGCAGGACTCCACAGAAACCGAGAATCAGCGTCATGCTGCGACGCCACGAAAGCAGTTCTCCGAGCAACACCCAGCCGAACAGGTTGATCACGATGGGATTCGCGGCGATCAGGATCGCAGCGGTCGAGGCTTTTGCATACTTGACGGAAAGCGCATGAGCACCCATTCCGACGATGATATTCAATACGCCGAGCACGGTCAGCCAGGCCAGGACCTTCCAGGAAAACACTCGCGCTTTTTTCCTGATGCGGCGCACCGCCGGCGGAAGCAGGAACAGCCCGCCCAGCAGGAACCGCCAGAACGTCATCGCAAATGGATCGATGCGGTTTCGGATCGGATTTGCCACGACTTCGAGTGCCGAAAACGCTAATACTGTCGTGATGACGAGCACCGGCATTCTGATTTTTGCCCAGAGTTCTTTCATTCGTTTCCCGTATCGGCATGTTCCCGTTCTTTCAGAACAATACCTGCAGCAACGATCATTGCCGTGCCAGGGAATTGCACATTTTGATCGGGCATGCTATAAAACTGACCGGTCGGTCATAAAAAAAATTGCTGGCAGATTGTCCGTCAGAGGAGCCTTTTCATGGGCCGCCGCCCTTCAGACAAACGTGAAAAAATCCTGGCAACCGCCTCCGAACTGTTTGCCGCCAGAAGTTTCCAGGATGTGAAACTCGATCTGGTTGCCGAGAAGGCCGGCGTTGCCAAGGGAACGATCTATCTTTCTTTCAAGAGCAAGGAAGACCTCTTCTGTGAATGCCTTCTGCACGACACCCCCGACTGGTATCACCGGATCGAGGGGATCATCGCAGAAAACGACTCGGCGACAGCCCGCCTTCGGAAACTGGTCGACCTGCAGGCTGACGCCTACGCCCGGAAAGGCCCGTTGATCCAGCAGATGATCCAGATGTGTCCGACATTTCCCGTAAGCACTGAGATCATTACACGGCTGCACGACCATCTGCGGCAGATTGTCGAACTCGACTCCCGGCTGTTCCAGCAGGGAATCGATGCCGGCGAATTCCCGGGCCCGTTCACCGCTCTTCAGATGGCTATCATCTTCATTCAGATCTTCGATCTGAACGTGAAGTTCCAGATGTTTCGGGTTTCTCTCCTCCAGCCAGAGGATGTTCATACTGCCCTGCTCAAGCTGTTCGGCCACCCATAAGGAGTCATTTCATGCATACCCCAGCCTTTCGTGTTCCTCTCTTTTTGATGGCTTGTCTTTTCGCCACTCCTTGCCTATCCGCCGGACAACCGATGCTCGTCGAAACAAGCTGCGAAGAGACTGCCGCCACCGAATCGATCGAAATACCGGCGACCTTCAGCGCTCCAATGAGCGACATGCATCTGGATGATGCCCTGCGTCTCGCTCTTATTCGAAATCGGACCATCGAAGGTTCTGCACACCAGGTTGAAACGGCCGATGGGCTGGTGGCACAGGCGCGGGCCATTGTCGGCACCAGGTTGACCGGCAATATTCTTCAGACCCGTCTCGATGACGTCGGCAAGGCCAATCTGGGCGGCCAGTCCATCGCCATGGGCAAGGTCGATGTCCAGAAGGCCTATGTCGAACTGGCCCAGCCGCTCTTTCTCGGCTGGAAAGACCGCGCTGCCCTTTCCACGGCCCGTCTGGGCCGGTCGGCCGCTCAGGCCGGATACACCTTCACCCGGCAGCAGGTTCTGGTCGAGACGACCATGAGTTGGCTGGGCTGGTTGTTCGCCCGCGCAGTCGAGCAGGTCAGTCGCAAGGATCTGGATCTGGCCGAGGCTCATCACGCCTTGGTTCAGGCCCGGTTTCGTCAGGAACAGGCCTCGAAGTTCGAGATCCTGCGCGCCGATGTCCGTCTTGCCCAGGCCCGCAGCAAATACCGCCAGGACGGCAACAGCTGTGACCTGGCCCGTCTCGGGCTGCTGCAGGTGCTTGCCCTTCCGGCCGACCAGTCTGTCGACACGTGCGACCGGCTGGTCATGGAGGATCTGGTGACCGACCTGGCCCGGGATGCCTCGGAAGCCGTCGAACTGCGCGAAGACTTGAAAATCAAGCGGCTGGAGCAGCAGATCGCCCTCCAGGGGCTGCGCTCCGCGCGCGGTGAAAAGCAGCCGACAGTCAACCTGTTCGGCCAGTGGGGAACCGAAGACCCCAGTTCGAAGGGGGGCCTTGGCCAGCTGGTCCGCAAAAACTACTGGAACGCCGGGGTTGCGGTGAATCTCCCCCTGGTTGACGCGGGATTGCGGAAAGGCAAAGTGAAAGAAGCGCAGGCCCGTCTGGCCCAAGCTGAAAACGCCTTCCAGGACGCTATCGAAAAAGCCCAGATCGAGATCCGCCAGGCGTTGCTGAATCTGCAGACGGCGAAAGAGATTGTTTTAGCCCAGGAGGAAGCGGTCAAACAAGCCGAAGAGGCGTTGCGCCTGGCCGGGGTGAAATACAAGAACGGTCTGTTCACGCAGGTCGAGATGTTCGACGCCGAGAATGCCTATCTCAACACGCGCCTTCAGTATCTGGGCGCCGTATTCGCTCACCACCAGGCCCGGGTTTCCTACCTCCTGGCCACCGGCAAGCTGGGACGCGACCTGTTCGCCCAGCGCATCACTCATTGAAGGAGACACTGCCATGATGCCGTCAACTGACACCAGCCGCCCCCGCCCGACTCACGGCTTGCTGCGCCGGATCCTTCCCCTTTGTCTGCTTTGCCTTCCTGTCGGAGCGCTCTTGACACAGGCTGCCGAGGCCGTTTCACCGGCTGACGCCCTGTCTACCGGCACCCCGGTTATTGTTCAGAGAGTGACGACCGGCGATATTCACCGGCAGCTCCTGACTTCCGGCGATATTCTCCCGATGCAGGGGGCGGATCTGTTCCCGAAGATCAGCGGGCAGATCGTCCGGTTCGATGTCAGCGAGGGAGTGCAGGTGGCCAGGGGCGACCTGATGGCCGAGATCGACCACCGGATCCAGGATGCCCAGCTCGAACAGGCGAAAGCGGCCGTGACCGTCGCCCAGTCCGCGCTCGACATGCAGGAAGTCATGGGAAAGACGACCAAGTCGGGTTTGATCGCCGCCCGGGCCCAAGCCGACTCTATCCGGGCCCAGGTGACGAATTTCGCTGCCAGTCGCACCCGCCTCGACCAACTGTTCAAGGAAGGGGCGATTTCACGCCAGCAGCTCGATGACGTCACGACGCAGCATGATGCGGCGCAGGCGCAGCTGGTGGCGGCCACCTCGAACGTCAACCAGGCCGAGGATGCCATCCAGTCGAACCAGATGACCATGAAGATGAAACAGGCTCAACTGATACAGGCCAGGGCCAATCTTCATACCGTCGAGGTTCAGCGGGAAGATGCCTTCATTCGGGCTCCCTTCGCCGGAGTTGTCACCCGGCGCCATATGGACCCGGGAGCCATGGCCAACCCGGCTCTGCCCCTCATGCGCCTCGAGCAGATGAACCCGGTGAAGATCGTCGGCTCCCTGGTTGAAAAGAATCTGCTGCTGCTCACCCCCGGCAAAACCGAGGCACGCGTCCGGGTCGACACTCTCGAACGCGAGTTCACCGGCACGGTGGCCAAGACCTATCCCGCCATCGATCCGAAAACACGCACCGGACAGTTCGAGATCATTCTCGAGAACCCGCATCAGACGCTGCGTTCGGGCATGTTCACCCACATCAAACTCTACCTGGAAACCGCCCAGGGCGCGGTGGTGATTCCGCGGGATGCTCTCCTCGTGCACAATGGCGATCGTGCCGCTGTCCGGGTCACCGCGGCGGGCGTCACGGAAAAAGTGTCGGTACGGACCGGTATTATCCAGGATGACCGGGTCGAGATTCTCGACGGATTGAAGGTGGGAGACCTGATCATCACCCAGGGCCTGGAATTCGTCCGTATCGGCGGCCCGGTCAAGGCCATCGTGCAGGACGGCCGGCCATGAACCTTTCCAGATTCGGCGTGAGGTGGCCGGTCACCACCTCGATGATCTTTCTCGCCATCATCATTCTCGGCGGATTCGCCTGGACGCGGGTCGGCGTCGATCTGATGCCCGATTTTGAGATTCCCGCCGTCACGATCATCACCTCCTACTCGGGGGCCGGACCGCAGGAAGTGGAATCCCGCATCACCGAGCCGATCGAGGAAAGCGTCTCGACGGTGCAGAACGTCGACGAGGTCACTTCCCTCTCCTTCGAGGGCGTTTCGGTGGTGACGGTGAAGTTCGAGTGGGGAATCGACCTGGCCGAGGCGACCAACGACGTGCGCGACAAACTCGATCTCGTCTCGAAGACCCTTCCCGAGAAGGCCGAGACCCCGATGATCTTCAAATTCAACACCTCGATGATTCCGGTCGTTGTGATCGGCGTATCGGCAAATGAAAGCTGGGAGAAGCTCGAGCGGATCGTGGACAAAAAGGTCGTCGAGCAGCTCAAGCGTATTCCCGGTGTAGCCACCGCCATGGCCCGGGGAGGCGACAAACGGGGGATTCTCTGTCATCTGAACCGGGAGCGGCTGCAGGCCACGGGATTGACCGGCAGGCAGGTCGTTTCCATGCTGTCGCAGCAGAATCTGGACAATCCCGGCGGCCACCTTCGCAGTGGCCAGTTCGAATACCTGATCCGCACTCCCGAGGAGTTCAAGAGCGTCGATGACATCGGCTCGGTCGTGGTGGCCAAAATGCCCGGCATCGTGCGTCTGCGCGACCTGGCCGAGATCAGGGACGGTTTCCTCGAGAAGAGCGGCGATTTTCTGCTGAACGGGAAACGGGCCATTGGGGTCATGGTGCAGAAGCAGTCGGGAGCCAACACCGTTGCGGTGTCGAAGGCCGTGGTCGACGCGCTTCCCGCCATTCAGGCCCAGCTGCCGGCCGATGTGAAGCTCGAGGTGGTTTTCGACACGTCGGAGTTCATCCGCAGCACGATCAACAACCTCACCGAATCCGTCCTGCTCGGAGGGGTGGCCGTATTCTTCGTCATCCTGTTTTTCGTGCGGGATCTGCGGGCCAGTCTGGTCGTCTGCACCACCATTCCGACCTCGCTGATTATTACATTCTTATTGATGTATATTGCAAACTATACAATTAACCAGATCACCCTGTCGAGTCTCGCTATCGCCATCGGCATGGTCGTCGACAACGCCATCGTCATCATGGACAACATCAAGCGCTACCTGGAGCGTGGAGTATCGGCCAGGGAAAGCGCGATCTGGGGCTCGGTCGAGATGGGTGCAGCCGTCATGGGTTCGACGCTGACCACCGTCGTCATCTTCCTGCCGATCATGTTCACCAGCGGCATTACTCAGATTATCTTCGGACAGCTGGCCTCCATCGTCGTCATGGCTCTGACCGCCTCGCTGATTTCGGCCCTGATGCTGACACCCATGCTGTGCTCCAAGCTGCTCAAGCCTGAATTGATCACAACAGCAACGAAGGCGGAAGAAAATGCTGCCAACAGTCATCGCTTGCTGGAGCGAATCGAGGATGGATATGCCCGTCTGCTGACCTGGGTTCTGGCTCATCGACTTCCGGTGGTGGCCGTATTGATGGGCATGCTGTTCGCTTCGTTCGGGCTCATGAAGATGGTCGGGACGGAGTTCATCCCCGAGCAGGACGAGGGGCGGATGGTGATCCGTTACGAACTGACGACCGGGACGCGCTACGAGATCACCGGGCAGATCGGAAAGCAGATCATGGACATCGTGCGGGAAAAGGTTCCCGAGCTGGAGTCGCTGGTCATGCGCTACGGGAAAAGCAGCGACAGCATCAGCGCGGCCATCACCGGTTCGAAGGAGGGTTCCCACACGGGCCAGGTCGAGCTGAAGCTGTCGAAAAAGGATCAGCGGAAACGCGGCGTGAAGCAGATCATCGAAGACCTGCGACCCGAGCTTGCGAAAATCCCCGGCGTCGTTATCCGATTCGATTCCGGCGACCCGATGGCCAACATGATGGGCATGGGTGGTGCCGGATTCACCCTCAATCTGTACGGGCACGATCTGAATACCGGCCTGGAATATGGGCAGAATCTGATGAAACTGCTGGCCACCATTCCCGGCCTGAAAGATCTCGAGATCAGCCAGCAGCTTGCCCAGCCCGAGCTGCAGGTATTGGTCGACCGGGAAAAGGCATCGAATCTCGGCCTGAATGTGACCGATATCGGCCAAACCGTCGAACTCTGCTTCAGCGGCGACGATACGGTGAAATACCGGGAAGGCGGGGAAGAATACGACATCGAGGTGCGACTGCGCGAAGCCGACCGGATGAACTTTGACGACCTTGCCCAGGTTCCCCTGCAAAGTCCCACGGGCGAGACGGTTCGGTTGGACAACGTGACCCGCATCAAGCAGGGCTTTGGTCCGACGCGCATCACCCGGAATGAGCAGGAACGGTATATCCAGATCACCGGGCAGGTGTACGGTCGAGGTTCAGGCGAGGTGGCGAAGGATGCTGAGAACGTGATCAAAACAGTGCCGGCCCCGCCCGGTTTTTCCTGGCGATTTGCCGGTAACGAACAGGAGCGGCAGGAATCCTTCTTCCTGATGGTCGAGGCGGGAATTCTCGGGATGATCCTGGTCTACATGGTCATGGCCTCTCAATTCGAGTCGTTGCTGGCGCCCTTCATCATCTTCCTGAGCGTCCCCTTCGGGTTCGTCGGGGCGGTCCAGCTTCTGGCCCTGACCGGCTACCGCATCTCGGTCATCTCGCTGCTGGGATTCCTCATCCTGATCGGCATCGTCGTCAACAACGGCATCGTTCTGGTGAGCTATATCAACATCCTGGTTCAGCGCCGGATTCCCCTGCATGAAGCCCTGATCACAGCCGGGAAAAGCCGTTTGCGGCCGGTGTTGTCGACCACGATCACCACGATTCTGGGTATGGCCCCGATGGCCATGTCCACCGGAGAGGGTTCGGAAATCTGGGTGCCGCTGGCTCTGAGCGTTATCGGCGGCCTCGTCATTTCGACCGTCATGACGATGATTCTGATGCCGGTGCTGTATTCGATCTTCAGCCGCCGGCTCCTCAGGACACTTGGCGTCTGATTATTTGCAGGGGCGGGGTGAAACCCGCTCCTGCGAACAATGGGGTTTTCCAGGAGGATAATCATGGAATTGCTGATCATCGTGTGCAGCAGCACAATGCAGGATACGGTTGAAACCTTCTTCGAGGACGCCGGAATCAGTTCCTACACCCTGATTCCCGAGGTGGTTGGATCCGGGAAGGGCGGCGGCACGCGCCTCAACGATGAGATCTGGCCGGGGGTCAACTCCCTCTATCTCGTCAGTCTGTCCCCCGAGCCGGCTGCCAGCCTCAAGACCTGGGCTCGCGAATACCGCCGGAACGACATTCGCGAAGGTCTCAAGATCTTTTCCCTCGCCCTCCAGGAAGTTATCTGAGCGGAACAGGCAGCAGCCATGGAATGGGTGAGGAGTAAAGCGGAACTTTCCAAAGACGCGCGGGTACCACTCAAATCATGGTGCCCCGATCCCGAAGCCGAGGCGCTCACCCAGGCGGCGAATCTCGCGGCCCACCCGGCCGTGGTTTCGCATATCGCTCTGATGCCGGACTGCCACGTCGGATACGGCATGCCGATCGGAGGCGTCATCGCCTGCAAGGATGCGGTCATCCCGAATGCCGTCGGGGTCGATATCGGATGCGGCATGGGTGCCGTGCGCACGACCGCGACGATCGACCAGGTGAGCGATCCGTCGAAGATTCTATCTATATTGGAAGCTATAAAACGCCGGATTCCCGTGGGCGAGGGCTGCGGCCACGGCCATGCACAGAACTGGAAGGGATTCGCGGAGTATGAAGATTCGATCGGCGGCGAGGATATCCCGCTCTGGATCGATGATCCCGGGCTGCATCGCGACCGTCTGAATCTCGGAACGCTGGGCGGCGGGAACCATTTTATCGAGCTTCAGGCCGATACGGACGGAGTCATCTGGCTCATGCTGCATTCCGGATCGCGCAACCTGGGATATCGGGTGGCGAACTTCTATCATCGGCTGGCCCGCAGCCTCAACGACAAGTGGCGCACCGCGATTCCATCGCCTGACCTGGCGTTTCTGCCGCTCGATGCGGAAGAAGGCCGGAAATACGTTCGAGACATGAATTTCGCGCTGTCGTATGCCCGCGAGAACCGCCGTCGCATGATGGAGGTCTTCCGCGAAGTGATGGCCGATCATCTGCCCGGAATCGGGTTCACCCAGGAGATCAACATTCATCACAATTATGCCGCGATCGAGAACCATTTCGACCGCAACGTCTGGGTGCACCGCAAGGGCGCGACCTCGGCAAGAGCCGGCGAGCTCGGCATTATTCCGGGCAGCATGGGTACCTCTTCCTATATCGTGCGCGGGCTGGGCAACCCTGATTCGTTCACGTCGTGCTCCCACGGGGCCGGGCGTCGCATGGGCCGCAAAGAGGCTGACCGACGCCTGTCCGTCGAGGAGTGCGATCGCGCCATGACGGGCATCGTGTTCGATCGCTGGCACAAGGCCGGCAGCCACGGCCGTCGCTCCGGCCGGGGTGGCGTATTAGATCTCAGTGAGGCTCCGCAGGCCTACAAGGATATCGACACCGTCATCGCCAACCAGCGTGATCTCGTCGAAGTCGTCGTCAAGCTGCGCCCCCTCGGGGCAGGGCAAACGGGAACTTGATCAGCCGAGGATAACCTTCTCGAGATAGTCGGTGT
>CAZQYQ010000088.1:0-15002 GCA_964597625.1 uncultured bacterium | reverse complement strand
TACTTTTCGGCAAGACTCCAGAGGGAATCGCCCTCCGCGACTGTGACATTGACGGTTTGCGGCGCAGCTGGCGTTGAAGGCGTGGCTGCCTGGGCTGCCTGGGCCGTCTGGCCCTGACTCGCCGCAAGCGCATCGATCTGTGCCTGGGGCGCCTTGTCATTGTCTGCGGCAGAACTATCTTCTACCGTCACGTTGCCGCCTGTCAGGGGATTCGCGGTTCCAGTGGAGGCAAATACCTGACCGCACATCAGGCCACAAAAGATCCAGATTGTGAGAGGGGCGATTCGTTTCATCGTCAGTTACCTCACTCTTATTCAAGAATTTGTACCAATTATACTCATATTACGATGGGGTGGGGGAAAAGTTTCCATTTTTCACCCCGCATCCCGTACCATTAGTTTTGTTTGCGCCCGATGGGAGTGGAAGCATCGCCTCCCGACCAGTGATGAAACTCTTCCCATCGCTTGGCGCAGGGTGCCGGGTATGATATGCTTTCACGCAAGATCGAGTTAAGGAATGAACGGAGGCAGTGTCATGTGGCCAAAATGGTTGAGAGGGTTGATTACAGTCTGGGTAGCCTGGGACAGCCATTCCCGCAAAGGCGCCGGCATCTTCTGGACGGCCGTCGTGTTCATTCTCGGCCCTCTTCTGGTGCCATTTTATCTTGCGGCACGACCGCTGCTCGCCGGTGAAACCCGCCGGGGTTCATTCTGGTGGAATGCCATCTGGAACTTCGAACGCCTGTTTGCCGCCCTTGCCGCGCTCGCCGGCATGGCCGTCTGTGCCCAGAATATGCAGATCGCCGAATCAAAAGATCTTGCGGTCGTAAAGCGCGCTGAAATCAAGGCAGGAACGCTCGCCGGCCTGATCGCCACCCTGGTCCTCCTCCTGATCGAACGGGTCGGCATGGATACGATCAAAGCAAATCTGGAAAAAGATCTCTCCGGAGAAAACTGATCTGACGTATCGCCGCAATTGCCCAAGCCCCCTTCACGACAGTCGCATCGTCGCGGCTGCGGCCGATCGGCGCGGTCCGTTTCCAGCGGTTCTGCTGATTTTCGCTTTTATTCTCCTTTCCACCTCCGCTCTCCAATCCGCCGTCACGCTCCCGACCGGCCCGGAACAGCCAGAATACGGCCCGGGCGGACGGGATTACCCGCATGCCGGGTATCGCATCTCGCAGACCGGGGCGTATGAAGAACGGCTCATCCTTTATGAGCCCGCCAAGCCGACCCCGGCAAGCGCGCCCGTCATTCTGTTCCTGCATGGCTGGCTCGCTTCGGACCCGGGGTATTATCTCGGCTGGATCGAACATCTGTGCCGCCGCGGAAATATCGTCGTCTTTCCGGTGTATCAGGGAAGCGGCGATCATCTTTCCAATTACAGCGCCAACGCCGTGCGCAGCATGAAAGAGGCGCTCCGGGTGCTGTATGGGGGCGGCCATATCGAACCCGATCGCGATCGGATCGGCATCATCGGCCATGAGTGCGGTGGTGTTATAGCAGCCAATATAGCTGCATCCTGGAAATATTTCAAACTGCCCCAGCCGAAAGCCGTGCTCTCGCTTCATCCATCCCGCCGGGGCGGCATCGGCGCGTATCTGAACCTCGACCTGTATGACCTCTCCGGAATCCGCCCGGGAACGCTGTTTCTCGTCGCCGTCGGAGAGGAGGACGACGAAACGGTTCAGGAAACGGCGCGCGAACTGTTTTACACGGCCGACTCGATTCCGGCTTCAGACAAGAATTTCATGACATTTCTTTCGGATATCCGTGGCACGCCCGCATTGGTTGCTGACAGCGCATCATCCTATGCCCCGCTCGAGCCGCGGTATGAACGGTTTGTTGAACAACGCCGCTGGGAATACATCACGCTGATACGCCAGACCCGTTTGTCGCGCTTTATCCGCTGCAGAGGCATCGATGCGATGGACTGGCTGGGTAGTTTCCGCCTGTTCGACTCCCTGTGCCAGGCGGCATGGACCGGGTTCGACCGCCGTCTGGTTCTGGGCAATGGGGAATCCGTCCGTTTCATGGGCCTCTGGAGCAACGGTCGCCGCGTGAACGGGCTTCTGGCGACAGATCGCCCGTGATCGAATCATCAGGAGGAACATGGTGAACACGATGAAACGCATTTCCCTCACTCTTTTCGTCTTCCTGTTGCCGCTGATTCTCTGTTCTCTCCCGGCATCCGCCCAGGATCTCAAACTGACGGAAGAGATGATTACACGGTATCTCGCCGTTTATGACCAGCTCATCGCAAGCAGCCCGAAAACCGCCGAACGCCTGTTTCACAACGAGCCGATCGAACCCGGAACGCCGGAATCGGCCGTTGCGGAAGGGGCATTGAAAAAAGCCGGTTTTGCGGATCTGCAGGAATTCGCCGCCGCCGACATCACGATCGGAACTGCCTGGCTGCAGCTTACCGCCCAGGAGATGGCGGCAACGGCAGACGAGAAGAAGCGGGAAGCCGTTCAGGCTCTCGAAGACGCCCTTCAGGATCCCCAGATCAGGGGAGCGCAGCGTACCGAGCTCGAACAGGCGCTTGAACGCATGCAGAACGAAGGACAACCGGCAGGAATCGCGTCAGATGCCGATCTTATCGACTCATCAGGCATGGAACTTCTGCGCAGTCACCGGGAGAAGTTGCGACCGGTCATGAACATGGGATCAGGAAACGAGTTCAGGGAATTCTGAACCCGAGACTCGCCAGGCCTGCCCGCAGCTCATCAGGCTCTTTCCAGAGAAGGAACGGCGTGCCGGTCTTTGCTAGGCGGCTCCGTATCGCATTTTCGCGTTTTTCATCAAGAGGAGCGATGCCGCGGATGATGATGCCTGTGACCCGCGCACTGCCGCTCACGGCGAATGCCGTGTAAATTTCAGGATCCTGTTCTCCGCTGTCGCCGATCAACAGCATTGGCACGTCGGAAAACAGCTCAGCAAGCCGGTTCAGCCAGGCGGTTTTATGCGCGGTCGTTTTTTCCGGCGAGGAGCTCAGCCCGTCGCCGGTTATCAGAAGCCCCCCCGGAAAGCCGTTCCGGCTCAAAAAGCCGTCGATAAACCGTTCCATTGCCGCCGGAGAAGCGCTCAGATACACAAAAAGCCCCGAACTGCCTGCGGCATCGTGAATTCCGCGATAGATCTCCGCCGTTCCCGGCACCGGACGGCGACTGCCCGCTCTCCGCAGCAGGGAGTTGTAGATCAGTTTCAGCTTTGTGGTCACTTTCGAAACAAGCACCGTATCATCGATATCGCTTACGATAAGAAGCGCGGAGGTTGCGGGGAGCTGTTGTTCGAGCTTTCGCAGCAGCATCCCCCCGGCCGGCTCGGCCACGGAAAGCTCGATGGTATCGGTTCCGGCGGGTCTTGGAAACTCGCAGCAAAATGCTCCCTGTTCATCGAGGCGAACAGGTCTTGATGAGGATCCGACGCTGACGATGACCATTTCACCGGCTGCGGGCCGGCTGAAAAGTCCGCGCAGCCGGTCACGACGGCTCTCTCCGCTCCGGGGCTTCCCGGCCCGAACCAGGCCTTCCGCCTGAATGCGGTCGGCCCGCAGCCCCGGCAGCAGCCTGAGCGAGGGGCAGTCAAGTGCCCAGGAGGGCAACGTCAGGAAGAATCCCGCCACCGCTGTCATGGCTGCCGCGGACAAACTGAATCGCATTTCTTGCCCTTTCATCTCATCGCTCTCTCCAGTTCAGGACGGAACTTTCATTGCCTTCATACAGATTCGCATGCGAATCATTCCTCTGGCAAGCCTTCCCATGAAGCTTTGATTGCGATAGAATGCTCCCATGCGAAACGCCCTTCTGATACTGACGCCGGTCCTTGCTCTTCTGATCATCGTCGGCGGCTGGGGTGGAACGACTCCTCCGGCCGGCTTTCCGACAACTGCCCAGATCTCCTCGCTGCTGCAGAACAGCCGGCCCGCCAATGTTCATGACGACCTGGTCGGCATGATGAACGGCGGCCGACTTGACGCCTCGGGGCTCCGGGCGCTGCTCAACTCGCTCGAAAAAATTGAGCGGGAGCCTGACATGCAGCGTCGTCGAGACGCGGTCGAGTCTTACCGAGCCTGGCTGCTGGCAGTCCACGGTCACGACCAGGCTGCGCTCACCATCATCCGCCGGCTCGCGCATGATCCCGTTCCCCTGCCGACGGCGATGCAAGCGGACCTGGCGATGCTTGAAGCGACGCTCGAATTCCGGGCGAACAATGCATCCGCAGCGTTTGCGGCGATAGGACGCCTCACGGCGATCGATATGGGGGCCGCTCAGACCCTCCAGCAGCGGCTGAATATCCCGACCGGCTCGAAAACGCCGGGTGGTCCGGAATCGACCTGGCTGCTGGCATCGGTTCTCTGGCTCATTCTGCTCGTGATTCCGGCCGCCATGATGGAGCGTGAACGCCGGATCTGGCTGAGTCGGTTTCCCGCCGGGCAGGATCGCATCGCCCCCTACAGCGCATTCAGACGTTCTCCCCTGGCCGCTTTTCTCGCCACGGCAGGCGGCCTGCTGGTGCTTTCCCTGGGATTGCCGCGGCGACTAGGCATCGGACACGACATCCCCTGCGCAGTTGTATATTGGCTGATATCTTACGCAATTTCGCTCATTCCGGTGCATCATCTCGATTGCGAAGTCAGAAACGTGCGATGGAGCTTCAGACGGTTTCTCTCGACCGTATTCCGCATGCATCTGCTGCGGGCTCTGCCGATCGCGGCGCCGCTGGTCGCCTTTTTCATTCTGCGGCTCATGGCAACCGGACTGCCGTGGTGGGGCATTCACTCGCCCTGGGCACCGGGACTGGCTTTCGCGGCTCTGAACGGAGCCGTGCTTCTCCTCATTCCGTTGTTCCTGCCGCCTCTGCTGGGCATGAAACGGATTTCATCAGACCTGCTCCCAAGGCTTATCCGAGACCTTCCCGTGATGTTTTACCGCTGGAATCTGCCGGGAAGCGGCATCGCCAATGCCCTGTCATTCGGCTATCTGCGTATATCGCATTCCATCGCCTTTACGGGTGAGCTTCTCGACAATTTCACATCTGACGATATTGTTTCCGTTGCCGCCCATGAGGAAGCCCACCTGGCGAAGGATCATCTCTTCCTGTATTTCCTGGCCATGCTCGATCTGGCGTTGTTTGCCGGCCTCTGGGCCGCCCTGTTCCCGCTTGCCGCCGAACAGCTTCTGATCTTCGGACCGACCGTCATGCAGGGCGTGATGCTGTTCGCCTGCTGGCTGCTCAGCAACCGCCTCTTCCTGATCATGGGCCGCGGATTCGAGTTCGAAGCCGACGCATTCGCCGCCGGACGTGTCGGCCGGGAAGCCTATATCAGCGCGCTGGTGCGTCTTACGCATGCCAATTTCATGCCCGCACGGGTTCGCGAAGGCGAAAGCGCGCCCGGCATTCATCCATCGCTTGCTGAGCGCAAACGGGCTTTGCGCGAGCGCGACGGGATCGTGTTCGAGCCGTCAGCCACCCCGCCCGGCGAGTTGCTGCTTGCTCTCTGGAGAAGCCGCCTGGCCATCGAATGGAACCGCGGCGAAGCGGAAGCCGTTCATCTGTGCGCCCTGGATGACGACCCGCCCACAGATGCGACGAAACTCGCAAGGCTCGAATCCATCGCCCGCCGCCAGGCCGTTTTCGGTGCGGAGTGTCTTCTTGAAAGAACCGGCAACGGGCTTGAAATCATCGAATGTTCGCAGAAAACGACGATACGGAAAGCCGAGCCTCCGATTCCCGCAGAGCGGGTATGCGCTCTCTGCAGCGGCGGCATGTGCGAAGCACTGAAACCCGACCCTCTCACCTGGACCGAAACTCCGTCCGGCTGCAGAATCTCGAGACTGAATCCCTGAAAAGCCAAGCCGGCGGAAGCGTTTCAGCTCCCGCCGGCCTTCTTGTTTTTTCAGAAAGCGGCCTTCCGGCCCCTTTTCAGGAGACGATCGCCTTGAGGGATTCCTGACGATCACTGTAGCGTTCAAGCGCGAAATCAATGAGCTTCGTGACGAGATCACTGTAGGTGATTCCCGTCGCTTCCCAGAGTTTGGGATACATGCTTATGCTCGTAAACCCAGGAATGGTGTTCACTTCGTTGAGCACGAATTTTCCGGTATCACGGTCCAGGAAAAAATCGATGCGGGCCATTCCGGCGCAGTCGAGCGCACGGTATGCCCTGACGGCCATATCCCGAATCTCCGCCGTCTTGGCGGCATCGAGCGGGGCCGGAATTTTCAGTTCGGAACGGTTATCGATGTACTTCGCCTTGTAATCGTAAAATTCATTGCAGGGAACGACTTCGCCAGGCATGGATGCCATCGGCGTATCGTTTCCGAGAACCGAGACTTCAAGTTCGCGGCCGTTGATGAATGATTCGAGAAGAATTTTTCTGTCAAACTTTGCGGCCAGATCGAATGCGGCCGACAGCTCAGCTCTGTTATGCGCTTTGGAAATGCCGACGGAAGAGCCTGAATTTACGGGTTTGATGAAGCAGGGATACGTGAAGTTCGCTTCGACATCCGCAATGATCTGCTCGGGTTTCTCACGCCAGTCACGGCGCAGATACTCACTGAACGGAGCGATCGGCAGGCCGGCATCACGGAAAAGTCGTTTCGCGGTCGTTTTATCCATGCCGACCGATGATGCCATGACGCCGCAGCCGACATACGGCAGATCAGCCATCTCGAGCAGCCCCTGCAGGGTGCCGTCTTCGCCGTAGGTGCCGTGCATGATCGGAAATACCACATCCAGTTTGACCCGCTGCTGGAAATTCTGACGGTCAAGCAGAATCATTCCCTGGTGTGAAGGATCACCGATCAGAGCCGTTTTTCCCGTCGATTCGGCGGGAGCGACATCGAGATGCTGCTGTTGAGCCGGGGCCGGCAGAAATGTTTTTGGGTCAGCTCCGACAACCCATGTGCCCTGTTTGGAAACGCCGATCGGAATCACTTCATATTTGTTGGAATCGAGCGCTTTCATGATCGACTGTGCCGAGACAAGCGATACTTCATGCTCTCCGGAACGGCCCCCGAAAACCACACCGACGCGAATCTTTCCAGACGTGTTCATGCAAACCTCCTCGCAACAGACGAATTTCATACTGTCTATCGGCTAAAAAGCCCGTCGGCCTGAGTCGCCGCGAAAGTTCCCGCAGAATGGCCGCCAGGCGTCTTATTCGCCCTTATTAGCGTCGGAAACGGGCGAATCGGGCGGTTGCTCAGCCGGCCTGGAATTCACAGGTTTTGCCCCGACGGCCCCGGGAAGCGGGAATGTCGCAAGGAAACTGCTGCCCTCGCCCAGCCCGCTCGCGACTTCAACGGTTCCACCCATGATCGTGGCCAGGCTCTTCACCAGATACAGCCCGACGCCGGACCCGCCGTAGCGGCGCCTGATCGAACCATCGACCTGGCGGAACCGGTCGAAGATGTATTTGAGGTCCTCTTCAGCGATACCAACCCCGTGATCGACGACCCTGATGCTGATTTCCCGATCATCTGCCGAGGCGGAAAACTCGACCTGGCCGCTTTTTTTGGAAAATTTCACTGCATTGCTCAGAAGATTGATCAGCACCTGTTTCAGCCGGTCACCATCGATGACGATGGGGGGGAGCGGACTCAGGAGCTGCGTCTTGATCGTGACTTCACGGCTGATGGCATATCCCTGCATATACTGCATGACCTCGGAAATGAGAGGGGTAATGTCCGTCAGGACCGGTTCGATCCGCATGCGGCCGGTATCGATCGCTTCCATGTCGAGCAGATCGTTTATCAGCCGCAGCAGATGCTGAGCAGTTTTTTTGATCTGCGCCGCGCCGGTCATCACATCCTGCTTGCGCTCATAATGCTCCAGAATCAGATCCGGCCAGGCAAGGATCGAGGTGAGAGGCGTACGGAGCTCGTGAGACATGTTACTTAAAAATTCACTTTTCAGCCGTTCCGACTGCTGAGCCTTGTGCGTCTCGATTTCGAGCTGCCTGGTTCGTTCCGTGACTTTCTGTTCCAGGGTCTGATTGAGAATGCGCAATTCGTTCTGCCGTTCCTGGATGGCTTTCACCATCTCGTTGAACGTATGGGCCAGGAATTCAATTTCCTGGGCGGCCTCGATGGTGACGGGGGGCGAAGAGTAGTTCTGCTGTGAAAACTTCTCCGCGAGCCGTTTCAGAGATTCGATCGGCCCGGTGATCATCCGGCCGATGCGGCGGGCGGAAATCGTGATGATGATCATGGTCAGAAGCACGACTGCCGCAACCACGAGATGGTTCAAAAACAGCTGAGCATTGATCTGGTCGAGGGAGAATCCCATGTAGAGAACGCCGAGGAATCTCTGGTTGAAACTGAGCCGATGGCGCTGATGAAGCGTATGACCATCATCCCGGGACTCGATCTGGGTTGTCGAAAAATCGGTTTTCCAGCTGTTGATCGCCGCTTGTTCCGGGTGATAGGACGCCATCGCCCGTCCGGTGCGGTCCGTAACAAGGACATACGCGACTTCTCCGCGTCGGGTCAATCCGTTGACGACCTCGTTCAGCGCTTGCAGATCCTCGAATTCGACGCCGGGGGCCATGTTGTAAGCGGCAAGGTCAACCAGTTCCTCGGCTTTCAACTGAAAATTCTTGCGAATGATCGAATGTTCCCGAATGACGGTAAATACACCCAGAATAAGGATGCCGGGAATGAACGCGGCAAGCAGCAATACGCGCAGCTGCGTCTGCAGCGGCGATCGATAGAGCCAGCCCAGAGGTTTCATTTGATCACCCGGCAATGTTTCAGAAAATTCGCATGAAAATCCGCTCCCGCGGCCCGCGCCTCATTCAGATTCACATGAATGACCGGCCTGTCGCCCTCGAGAGTCATGATAACAGCGATACCGCATTCCAGCAGAAGAATATTGCTTCCAAACGTCACAAGCCTGTTCTTTCGCGCAAACTCGGCAACCGTTTCCCCGCCTTCCTCCCAGTCGCCGATCAGAACCAGCATATTCGGCAGCTGCTCAAGTTTCGGGAAAACGCCATTCCGCATCACGATTTTCATGGGAGACAGCGGACGGCCGAGAATCGTCTTCTTTGCAAGAGCTTCAGAAACCTGTTTGAACGCGGTATCGCCTCCCCCATTTCCGGTGTTTTTCAATAAGACGCCAACCCGGTATGGAACAGGCGTGCCCTGGTCGAACGAGCGATCATACGTGACGATTTTCAGAAAAATCTGGATCTGAAGCGGTATCGGAATATCGCTGCGGACCGCCCGCGGTTCCTCGGAAGCAGCATGCGCACAGGAGCAAACGGCCAGCAGAAAAACGAACGCCAACACGATACTCCTGCCTCGCACGCAGGGGGCTGGAAAAACATTCCTGTACATAAGACTCAGAACGACCTTACGAACTCAAATCTGACCAGCGTGCCGGGAGCCCAGGCTTCGAGCATCTCCTGATTGGGCCCGCGACCGATATTCCAGGCGGACAGCTTCACGTGCTCTTTCGGAGAAATCTCATACCGGAACGCCCCCCCCGTGACCGAGTATCCCGGAACATGTCGCGTGCTGCCGCCGGGTGCGTCACGCGTGCTTGTATCGACCGAGTCTCCCACCCAATGCGTTTCGAGCTGCAGGCTTGCCTTCGCATCAAATGCGTGCCAGAAGCCGATTCCCGATTTCTGAGAGGCATCATACTGCAGTTTCCGGGCCTGATCATCTCGTGACCGCAGCCACATTCCAGTCACGAACAGCTGATTTCTGAGCGAAAAATGCTTGCGCACCTCGAACTCCGCGCCGTGAATGTGCGCGCTGTCGCCCGGCTGCTGGGGATGGAATTTCCCGAAAATGCCATAGACGGCATACGCGGGATCGGCAATCAGCGCATCGAAATTTTCCCAGATGATATTCCTGTGCTCCATATTGAAACCGGTCAGCCGCGTGTAAAGCTCTCTGGGAAACATGTAATCGATCGAGAGCTCGAACGTGCGGATCTTTTCAGGCTGCATGCCCTGCGTGCCCCGACCGCTCGGCTGATCGATGTAAGACTGCCAGTTTGACGGCTCCTTGAAGGCCTGGCCATACCCGATTCTCGCATGTCCTTTCGCGTGGTCGAAGGTGTGAAGCAGCGTCATATGAGGGCTGAACACATCTTCGTAGTCCGTGTGCGTGTCGTATCTGCCGCCGAGCGTCAACTTCCAGAGCGCCGCAAGGGCGATCTCATCCTGGAAGAAAACATTGATATTGTTCTTTGTGAATGACCGGTGATCCGGGACGAAATCATCCCCCTTGTAGGTCTCCGATCTCAGGCCTGAACCGAACGTGACCTGATGGCGCCCGCAGCGGGGCATGTCACGCTGGAGATTCAGATACCATCTATATGAATCGATATTATAGTTCAGGTTCGGAACGTCCGCGAAGTGATAAAAATTCTCCTCATATCCATGCCAGCTCAGAACAAGGGAGTCCCGGGCCCCGTTGCGGCGTTTTGCCGAGTTGTGCCAGTCAATCCACTCTTCCCCCCGCTTCCAGCTGTAGAGATCATAAACGGCGAAATCAGCTCCGTCATACTCCTGGTCGACACGGCGCATGCCGACATTTATTTTATTGTTTCCAATATTATATTTACCATAGAGATACCCCCACTGCCTGTCGCTGTGGTTCTCTTCGCCCGGGCGATGGCGATCCCTGATGATGCCAGGGCCTTCCGTGCTGTTCAGATGGAGATCCCAGAGCCAGGATGATCTGCCATCCCGGCCGGCGACGGCAAGTTCGGACATCGCCGTGCTGAACGTTTCCCAGGATGTCTGAACCTTGCCCGTCAAGCCGTTGCGAAGATAATCTTCAGGATCACGGGTGATGATATGAACGACGCCCAGAAAGGCATTGGCGCCGTAGAGAGCAGAACCGGGTCCGGAAAGCACCTCGATGCGCTTCACATTCGAAAGGGGAATGGTGATATCCGTCCACATGCCGCCGTCGCGGACGTCGTTGATCGGCACCCCGTCGACCATCCAGAGAATGCGTTCGTTGATGACCGATGCCCCGACCATTCCCCGGATCGAGGTATTCGTGAACTCGGAAAGCCACGTTTTGGTCTGAAAGCCCGGGATACGCCGGAGAAGATCGGCGAGAGTCGTGGCGGGCGAGCGGCGGATCTCGTCCTCGTTTATCACATACATCGTCGCCGGCGACGTTTCCATCGCGGTTTCACGACGTGTCGCGGTTACGACAACCTGGCCGAGCAGATCGTCGAGGGAAAGTTCGGATATGTCGCTGAACTCTTTGGTCGCGGGTTCCGAATAGGCAGCCAGATTCAGCAGCAGGAATGTCATGACCAGTGACAAGAGTCTCCTGATGTTCAAGCTATCCCCCTCAGTCATATTCACAATTCTTGTCTGGATATTTACATACAGAGTATGAAAATTTCCGGTTCCTGTCCAGTGGAAATGCTTGACACAACTCCATGAACAGCTTAAGGTTGTGCGTTTCGTCATGACGAAAAACCTTGTCGCAAGCCGCCTGCAGCTTACATCTGAAGCAGGTCTGCTTATTGCCCTCTCGCTTGCGCTGGGACAATTCCGCCTTTTTGAACTGCCGGCCGGCGGCTCGCTTTCCCTGGGCGGATTACCGCTGCTGATTCTCGCAGCGCGACAAGGCTGGCGCAGGGGAGTCGGTGCCGGAGTTCTCGCCGGTCTGCTTATCACACTCCGCCGGCCTACGATCGTTCACCCCATCCAGTTTCTGCTGGATTACCCGCTGGCCCACGCATCTCTCGGCACAGCCGGCCTGTGGAGCTGGTCGAATCCCCGGAAAACAGCAACGGCGGTGACATTCGCATGCAGTCTGAGACTGCTCTGCCATGTCACCGCCGGCGTGGTGTTCTTTACCGATCCGAGTCTGCCGATCGATTCCGCGCTTGTGGCCTCACTTGTCTACAATCTCAGCCACATGCTGCCAGAAACCGCCATCAGCGCCGCAATAGCGGCGTGGCTGACAGCACGGCACCCCGAACTCGTCGGGAGCCCATCGGTCACATCAGACGGCTGAACGCCATCAATGCGTCAGAACAAATCAGATGACCGGAGTTACCTTGTCGCTGCCAAGGCACTTGGTGCAGACGTATCCATGCACCAGCTTGCCGCGAAGCATAATCCGCTTTTTCTGCAGATTGATGCTCCAGCGCCGTTTCGAGCGCCGGTGCGAGTGGCTGAGCTGATAGCTGACGTGCGGTCCGCGTTCGCAAACCATGCAATATCGAGACATTCTTGTCACCTCCGAACAAAGGTCGAGTGGTTCGATATAATAACAGATTTCCGGGAATGATGCAACGGTGAATGTACGTGGTCTGAGGAATTTTATGTTAGTCTCTTTCCCACACGTTCCAGGGAGCCGCACATGAAAATCTCGATCAAACAGCGCCCGGCCGACCGTATCGACGGCTGGCTGTTCATTCCGGTCACCGCTGAAAAAAATGTTCCTCCGGCTGTGCCTGCGCACCGGCCCGGTGTACCCCGCATTTCCGCAGATGAATGGAATTGCGCGGCGGAAGCCGTCGGACACTTCGATGGATTTCAGCTGGTGAAGACGCCCCCCGTTCCCCTTGATGAGGAAATCCGCACGACGCTGCCTGAAGCGCTTGGAACCGGCCTCAAACGCCTTTCTGCGCGGAAAGCGAAACATCTTGCGATCGTTCTGCCCGATCAGCTGGTGGCGCCGAAGTTCTGTTCCCTTCTTTCAGATATGTTCATGGTTCCGGACCTCTTCGCTCATGAATATGCCCCCTACAAAACAGCGGAGGATGACCGAAGCCCCGGCCGTTTCGATTCGATCACCTTTCTTACCGGCGCCTCAAAGGAGATTTTGGGGCTTGAGTCGATTCTTGCCCGTTCAAGGATCATCGCAACTGCCGTGAATCTCGCACGCAGGCTTTCAGACGCTCCGGGGAATGCGTTGTATCCTGAAAAAATGGCTGAAGAGGCGGTTGCCCTGGCGACATCAAGGAACCTCAGGGTAAGGATCCGGCGCGGGAAGGAATTGAACTTGTTCGGAGGTCTGCTTGCGGTCGGCGGCGGAAGCGCGAATCCACCCTGTCTGATCGAAATGGAACTGAATCCCGGCCGGACCCGCCCCGTCCTGCTCGTCGGCAAGGGGGTCACGTTCGATTCGGGTGGAATAAGCATCAAGCCGGCCGAGAAGATGCATGAACTTCGGAACGACATGGCCGGCGGAGCCGCAGTCATGGCAGCCCTTTCCGCCCTGGCCCAGACAGGCTGCAGACGCCGTGTCATCGGCCTGATCCCGGCTGCCGAAAATCTCCCCGACGGCGGCGCGTGCCGCCCGGGTGATGTCATCAGACAGTATGACGGCCAAACCGTTGAGATCATGACCACCGACGGGGAGGGCCGGCTGATTCTCGCGGACGCTCTTGCCTACGGAGCCTCATTCCATCCGGAATTCACGATCGATCTGGCTACGCTCACCGGCGCGATCGTCACCGCCCTGGGCGATACCTACACGGGGCTTTTCACCCGTGACGCCGGCCTGCAGAACCAGATTCTTTCGGCCGCGGAAACGGCCGGCGATCTCGTCTGGCCGATGCCCCTTCACAAGACGTTTACAGATGCGATGAAAAGCAGCATCGCCGACTGGAAAAACGCCGGTGGCCGAAAAGCCGGAGCATGCCTGGCAGCCGCTTTTCTTTCTTCCTTCGCCCCCGCCCCCTGGGCGCATCTCGATATCGCAGGCACCGCCGACCAGGTGCGGGAACGAAGTTTTCTTTCAAAAGGCTCTTCGGGTGTCGGCGTGCGCCTCCTGGTGGAACTGCTGAATCCGGCCGAAGGAAAACCTTTTTCCTAAACGGAATAGCCATATCGTCCGATAATCCTGCAAAAGGATTGTATCGGAGGTACTCGTATGGCATTTGGTTCGCACCGCTTCCGGTTGCTTGCCGGTCTGCTGGTTCTCATGCTGTCTGTCATCCTGAGCGGTTGCACGAATGCAAACTCAATAGCCGGTATCAGCACGACATCGACGACGGACACGACGCTCACAGGCACGCAGCAGGCGACAAGCACGGCCAATCTGGCGCCGATTCTGAATCTGAAATCATCCAACTCGATGACCGGATTCGGCGGCGAAGTCACCCTCACCGCGGAAGCCCTCGATCCGGACGGCGATCCGGTACAGCTGAACTGGCTTGCCTCCTCCGGCACCATTATCCGGAACCTCGCTGAAACAGCCGTCTGGAAAGCGCCTTCAACGACCGGAAGTTACGATGTCTCCTGCATTGCAAGTGATAAAAAAGGCGGTGTCACCACGGCAAAAGCCCTCATCGACGTCGTGGGCGGACGGGTTTATAATATAACTTTGCAAATAAACAGAACGTCCCTTCTGGTCAGCCAGACGGGTGACTCGACGGACAGTGAATGGATTCCTCTTGGCCAGGCCCGCGTGACGATTCCCTCGATGAATCTCGTCGGAATCAGCAATACGCAGGGTGTTGCGGAGATTTCGCTCGATAACGGAACAAGCATCGCCAGTTCCGCGGAAGTCTGGGTTCAGTATCTGGACTGGGATCTCAGGTTTACCGCCCAGTTCCCCAAGAGCGGAACATCGATCTCGGACAAAATCCAGTTTTATCCGGGCTTTGAGGAAATTGCGGTCGCCGTGGGCCGTGGCGATTCGTTCATGACCCGACGCGGCGGTGTTGAAGTGAATGTTCTTGAAAAAGTTGCCGGCGAAGACCGGCCGCTGAGCGAAGTGACCGTCAGCACCGGCGCCGGTCAGCAGTCCACGAACGGCGGCCTGGCATTCCTCAGTGTCGGCGCCGCGGAGGGTGAAACAGCAATCACCGTCACGAAAAGCGGATACACGGAACGCAAGGATCTGCCGATTCCCGTCGCTCTGGACGGGCTGACGATGGTTCGCATGCGGCTGCAGGCCCAAAACGATGTACCGCTTACCGATCCGATCATTTCCTGGACCCGGCCGTACAATGGACAGCGCGCCGTTGCCGTGACCGCGCCGTTCGAGATCGGTTTCG
>CAZQYQ010000087.1:0-15151 GCA_964597625.1 uncultured bacterium | reverse complement strand
CCTTGTCGAGAGAACCGTCGAGAGCGGCGGTAAGAAGTGCGCGGGTGTAGCTGATCTTCATGCGTTTGCCGACACCGTAGGCTCCGCCGGACCAGCCTGTATTCACGAGCCAGATGCGAGTGCCGTGTTTTTTCATCGATGCACCGAGCATCTGGGCGTAGGTGAACGGATGATGAACCAGGAAGGGAGCACCGAAACAGGCCGAGAACGTCGTTGTGGGCTCCGTGATTCCGGCTTCGGTCCCGGCCAGTTTCGAGGTATAGCCCGAGAGAAAATGATACATCGCCTGTTCCGGGGAGAGGCGGGAGATGGGGGGCAGAACGCCGAATGCATCGGCCGCGAGGAAAAAGACGTTGTGCGGATGCCCGCCGACGCCTTCCAGAACGCAGTTGTCGATGTGCGTGACGGGATAGGTGGCTCTGGTGTTCTCGGTGAGCGAGCCGTCATCATAATTCGGACGTCTCTGCTCATCGACGACGACGTTTTCAAGAACGGAGCCAAAGCGGATCGCATTGAAGATCTGAGGTTCATTCTCACGGGAAAGCTTGATGCATTTCGCGTAGCAGCCGCCTTCGAAATTGAAAATGCCGCTGTCGCTCCAGCCGTGTTCGTCGTCACCGATCAGGCGTCTGGCCGGATCGGCAGACAAGGTCGTTTTCCCGGTTCCCGAGAGGCCGAAGAACAGAGCGGTATCGCCGGTTTCGCTCACGTTCGCCGAGCAGTGCATCGGAAAAACGCCGCGCTTCGGCAGCAGATAATTCATAACAGAGAATATACTTTTCTTGATTTCGCCGGCATAGTTAGTACCGCCGATCAGGATGATGCGTTCGGAGAAGTTGAGAACGATGAAAATGCCCGAATTCAGGCCCATCGCCTTGAAGTCCGGAGCATGCATCCCGCAGATGTTCAGGACGGTGAAGTCCGGCAGGTCGTTGATCTTATCCTGCGGCTTGGGGCGGATGAAAAGAGTGCGGGCGAACAGATTGTGCCAGGCACGCTCGGTGACGACGCGGACCTGCAGACGGTATTTCGGGTCGGCGCCGGCAAAACCGTCGAAAACGAAGGCATCGCGGTTCTGCAGATAGCCGCGGGCCAGGCTGATAAGCCGATTCCAGTTTTCCGTTGAAAGCTGTTTGTTCACGGGACCCCACCAGATATCCTTGTGCTCGGGGGTTTCAACGACAAACCGGTTGTTCGGCGAGCGGCCGGACGGGTTGCCGGTGCGGACGACAAGAGCCCCGTTTGCAGCCAGCTGACCCTCTTCGCGGGCCAGCGCCTCTTCGATCAGGGCTGCCGGAGGCAGATTCCGATAAACAGTTTTCAGGCCGTTCAGGCCGAGATACTTGACGCATTCTGACGCAGACATCGTCTTCATGCTCCTTTCCTCGTGGCGTCCGTGCAGGACGCTCTTTTCGGACAGTCTACCTCACCTGATCCGCTGTGACAACCCCTGTTCATGGGAATTTCATCAATGAATATAGTTGACAAAATACATCCCCCGGCGGAAGAGCCGGGGGACAAAGTATTCGAGAGTATATATCGTTCCTGCTGTGCTCCTGCTGGAACGCGTTTACGATGGCAGAGAGCCGGCAGGGGGAGAGCCCTTTTCCGCTGCTGCCGGGTCGGGGGCAGTCTTGTCCGTCGCGGGAATCAGCAGCCACCAGAAGAACGCAAACGCGAAACCGGCTTCAATGCCGAGCAGATAGGAGTCGACTATCCGGATGAACCAGGGCAGATCTTCAGCAAACATGTTCTGGCCCGTCATGGTGGCAATACCAAAAACAGCCAGGACAGCCGTTTTCAACCCTGCGCTGGCGATTTGCCCCCTGGTGAATCCGCATATGGCCGAGCTGACCAGCAGCCCCGTGAAGAGAACGAGGAGAAGAAGGAGTCCATCGAGGGAAGTCTCCCGGACATAGAAAAGAATAAGTCTCGGGGCTTTGCTTCCGGTTGTGATCAGCTTGCGATGAAACAGGAGAGACTCGGAACCTTCCGGCAGATGCGGAATGACCGGCAGAAGGCCTGCGGAGGTTCGCGCAGACGGTGCGGCAACACCGGCACTGCTTTTCTGCATGAGAAACTGAGACGTGACGTTTGATTTCATGTTTCCGGCAGCGCCCGAATAAACCGGCTTCGGAAGTTCCGGCATGTCTTCCCAGCCATGCTGGAACTCGCCGCCCCGGCGGCCCATAAAATACCCTTCGGGCGAATCAAGCCGCCATGTCATGAGACTGATATCAAGCGAAAACACGGGCAGGGAAAGTTCAAAACGGCCGTTGCGGGCGAGTTTGCCGATCTCCTCAGAGAAGAACATCGTTACGCCGAACGGTACATAAACTTTTCCCGCTCGTGGCGAACGGATCAGCGGAACATAGATATCGCCATCTTTGCTGCGTCCGGGCTTCATCGGTTCGCCGTTCACCTGGAGAGCGAGCATTTTGAGCCGCACTGGCAGGGACTTGAGAACCAGGAACTGGTTATTGTTGTTTCTGATCATGAGATCGAGCCGCGTAAGCGCCTCGCCATCGGCGTTTATGACGGTCCTTGCCCTGGCAGCATCGATCTGGGCGGTGCTGACTTCGAGATTGCGATGTTTCGTCACCGTGAGCGATGCGGAGACTTCTTTCTGGTATTTGAAGGCCTGGGCCATGAACCCCCGGGCATTTCCCGTAAGCGAAGAGGGAAGCTCCGTCGTGTCGATCTCGGTCGCTTCTGGAGAGTGTTCCACCTTGACTTCGAGACCTTCCCGCACCTCAACGCCGAAATACCCGTTCTGCCTGTCGATTCTCGAACGTGAGCCGGCACTGCGAAGGGTAGGAAGATCGAGCGGAAATTTTCCGTTGATCGCGGGCGTCTGCCGTTCCATCGAGATACGCAGCTCGACCTGATTCATGCGGCGTGCATTGAGCTGAACACGCAGTTCCTGTGCATTTCCGGCTGGCAGACAGATCCAGCTGGCGATATCGGAACCGTTGACTTCGAGCACGTCGGTTCCGGATGGGATATCGAAAAGGAAGTCGCCAGCGGGATGCTGGTCGATCTGCAGTCGGACCAGATCATTCATTGAAATGACGCCTTCAGAAACCGAGAACAGCACTTCGTGGTCAGCTGCTATGCGGGCGATACCCGGCGTCGGCGGCGTGACGGTCGCAGAAGCCTGGAGCTGAGGCACCTGAACGGTTGCGGCCTTGTCGCGCCATTCGACGCTGATCATGGGTGAGGGCTGCAGAATCGCGGTCACATGCGTCGAATTGTCGGTTTCATCGCTTTGCGTGATGACTGCCGGCTGAATATCAACCATCTGTTTCGGGCGGTCAATGAGGAGGTCGAGATTCGCCGGTCCGTAGACGGGAACAGGCAGCTTGAAGCCGTCAACGGCGGCGTTCGTCTGCGTTCGCGATGTGAGATCCTTGACTAGCTCAGCTTCGATAACGACCGGCCCTTCCCGGTCGGTCATGATGGCCGGGCGTTTCTGATACCCGGGCTGCGGCATTTGAAACGCCTGATTCGCCGTCTGCGAAACCGCGAAATCGTTTGTCTGTATCTGCTGCATCTGCTGAACAGCCCGTGCGGCAGCATTCTGCACGGGTCCGGAATTCTGCGATTCGGGCGCGAGAAGAGCCGGAGTCCCATTGATGGTCAAGGATTTAACACCAACACCGTCGGTCGGGAACTCGATCTGCTTGAACCCCTTCCCAAGTAAAACCGCGTCAAATCTCAATTTGAGATCGACCCGGGTCTTGGATACACGTGCCGTATAGGACGCGGATACGAAGGTAACGCCGAGCGGCGGATACCAGCGGGCCGGATCGGGATCGGGAATGCCGATGTCGCGCAGATAGTTGTATTCATCGAGAGAAAGGGCAACGAACCCGCTGTCCCTGGGCAGACGGTCGCCAAGCTGGGAATAGGGGACATAGAGGTCCAGAAATTGTTCAACGCGGGGATTTTCGACCGGAGGCTCGGCGGATGCGACCGGGGCCGTTCCGGCAAGGAGACCCAGGATCACCAGAATCACGGCTGAACTCGTGGGCACGGACGCATCAGACCGCAGGGAATAGGCTTTCCGGCCGATCAGCAGGATCAGCAGAACGAAGAAAAAGATATCCCAGGCCTGATTCTGAATGTTCACAACGAACTGGTCGAGCAGACCGGCTCCGAGGATCATCAACACCACGATGATCGCTGCGGTCCAGGACTTGCGACGCTGGGCCACGAGCCACAGGAAAAGGGCAAACAGCAGGCCGACAACGCTCAGGAGAGCAAGAACACCGGCTCGAATCGGTTCCCAGAAGATCATGCCCCTGAAATGGGCTGTTTCCCCGGCGGAAAGATGATTTCTGAATACCCGTACCGAGTTCCCGCTGGTCGGAATCTGCATGTCAACCGGAAGCGCGCCGACATCCCGGCCCGGGGAAGTCCTTCTGGCAGGCGATGCGGAAGGCTTGACCGGAACCGGCATAAGCGGGGAGGGGGCTGCCATGGACGATGGCGCCGACTTCGACTTCTTGTCGAACCTCATCTCCTCATCCAGGGAACCCTTTGATACTATTTTGCCAGATGTATAATCATCCGTTTCCTGAAGTTCTCTGCTGTCCCGTGCCTCGAACTCATCCGAGGCGCGGCCTTCATCACGAATCGACTCGGAAAGCATGGCCCTTCTGGCAGCGGAGGGCCCCTGATCCGTGATGCTGCCGATCATGGGTCCGGAAACGCTTGCCAGGACCAGGATGATGAACAGAATCATGATGAAGGAACCGAGGGATTTCCAGGAGACCCAGGGAGTGTCCGTGAAGGATTTTATGCGATTCCAGATAAGATAGATGCATAAGACGATTGCACAGAACATCAGCCCGGATGGCGAAGCGAGGCTTCGGAAAATGTCGGAAATAATTTTGAGAGGGGTCACGTTGAGCGAATGGGAAGGTTGTTCGAGATTCGAATGCAGGGCGATGAGGTTGTAGCGATCCGGCGCATACACCCGCCATTCGAGCTTCATGATATCAAGCCCCAGCACCGGAAGTGCCGCCGCCAGCTTGTAAAAAAGGCCGCTGACGGGGGCCGGCGCCTTGTAGACCAGTCTGACCGCGAAACCACTTTTCCCGGAAGCCGCGGTGCGGGCTGTTCCGATCGGAATGAGACAGGTATCGGAGCCTCGTGATGAAGCGGTGACCGGTGCTCCGTCCAGAGCGGTCGAAAGAATCTCTGTTCCGCGCGGGATACGGGCTTCGAGATACTGCTCTCCGTTGTTTTTCAGAGACATGTCGAGACAGGTGACGGAATACCCGTCACTCGTGAGAACGGTTGTTCCGTTCAGACTGTCTATGACGGCATTCAGAACAGGGACGTCGGCATGCCGCACCACATCGAGCTGCAGCGGCGGCTCGAGAGGCGGTTCGAGATATCTGAACGCGAGCAGGATCGGGCGGTTTGCCAGGCCGGACAGCTCGGAGGGCAGATCCGTCACATCAACGGCTGTTACCCGGGAGAGTTCGGCGAGGGAGTCTGTTTTGCGAATTTCGATCGATGTCCGAGCCTCGATGCCGACATAGCCCTGATCGCGTTCAGCTCCGATCACTTTCGTCGTTGGCAGAGAGAGCAGCTGGGTAACATCGTTCATGCGCGTTTCTGAAGTGAGTTCCAGAGTCACGGGACTTTTGAGACGGGAAGTGAACCTGCAGACAAGGCGTGTTTCACTGCCTGTTTCGATATCATGAGTTGCGAGTCTGTCACCTCGGACATCGAGAATCTCGGTGCCTGATGGGATCAGCAGCGTGACCTGGTCTGCCGACGAACGGGTAATGTTCAGATGAAGACGCGTTTCGGATCGCACGAACCCTTCCCCGATCGAGTGGAGAACCAGTGTTTCAGCAAACAGTCTCGCCGGTTCCTCCGGCCGGCGGGCAATCTGCGCGGCTGAGGATGCGGACTGAATCGATGGTTCCTGTTCCATCTCCATGGCAGGCGCAGTTCGCGGTGCCCAGCGGATCGTGCAGCGGTCCGTGGAGCCGAGAATGCCTGAAAACCGCGTTCCACCCGCCGTATTTGTCTGCTCGATTCCTTCCGCGCGATCGATTTCCCCGAACTGATCAGCGGTATCGAGATCAACATCAATACGGTTTGCAGGAACACGCGGGAGTCTGAATGTCACTTCATTCCGCTCGAGATCATCGATCTGGGGGCAGAGGAACCTGAAGCTGATTTCATGACGGTCAGGGCCTTTCACGGCAAGCACGAAATCATTGTTCTGAGGCTGCCTCGCCGAACCCTGGCGGGCCACCGGCGTCCGTGTCGCGCGCGTCGCATTGAAGCGTTTCTGCAGAAGTTCTACCTGACCGCGCGGAGCCGCATCGTCCTGAATCCCGGTGAAGACCGACGGAACAATGCCGACCGGCTGTCCATCGAGTTTTACCCACTCGAATCCGAGGTCGCCGCCAGCGAGAGCCATCGTCGCCCATCTGGCGTTTGGCATCTCGAATGTGATGCGGCCTTCAACGGCAGCAATCCGGTTGCGCACGACAACGCGATATTCAGCGCTGCCGAAGATAAAATCGAGGTCGAGGCGTGGCAGGGGGCTTGCCGGTTGTCGCGCCAGAAAAGCATCCTTCGCGTCTTTCAGGCGGTCATACGCTTCGCGTGGAAGCAGCATGAACTTCGGATTCCGTTCAAGAAGCTGCTGAAAGTCATTGAAGGGAATATAGCGGATGCGTTCGGATGCTTTTCCCGGGCTCGTTGTCGCTGACGCGGCAGGAACCGTTTCAGCCGAGGCAGAGAAAAAGGGACTGGACGCAAACAGGATGAAAATGGAGAAAAGCCGAATCCAGGCGCGATACGCACGAACATTCATGAAAAGAGATCCTCCCGTAACGGGTGCTTGCTTTCTGCGATCTGCAAACATGCTAATAGCGACGGCAAGCCAATGTCAACGCAGCAGATTCCCGTGAGGTTGCCCCGGCCATTCCGTACTGTTATGCTTTCGATGATCCATGTTCAATATATGAAAGATGAGTGAGAGGATCCATATGTTTAATTCCGTAGAGCTGATGGTTGATGATTTTATTAAGCGGCTGCGTGACGGATATCGCAGGAGTTTCGGCGGCCAGAACCCCGAATATGCTGATATCATCGCCTGGGCAGGTGTCATGGCTCTCGAGAACATCGCCAACAGCGATGCTCTGTATCATAATGTCGAGCATACGATCCTGGTGACGCTCGTCGGCCAGGAAATTCTGCGCGGCCGTCAGCTTCGTCAGAGCGGCGTTTCCCCATTCGACTGGATGCACTGCATCATCTCGATGACCTGCCACGACATCGGTTATGTCAGGGGAATCTGCAAATCTGACCGGCCCGGCATGTATGCGACCGGCAGCGGAGATACGATGGTAAAAGTGGCCCCGGGCTGCTCGGATGCATCACTTACGCCGTATCATGTCGATCGGGCGAAGCTGTTCATCTGGGAGCGATTCGGCATCCATCAGATTCTCAAACCGGATCTTATTGTTGCAAATATAGAATTAACGCGATTCCCGGTTCCCGAATCTCAAGCCCGGAACGAGGGAATGAGTTATCCGAATATCGTGCGTGCCGCTGATCTGATCGGGCAGCTGAGTGATCCGAGATATCTGAAAAAAGTAGGAGCGCTCTACTACGAATTCGCGGAAATTGATATGAACACCAGGCTCGGCTACGCGAATCCAGGAGATCTGAAGCGGAATTACCCGCAGTTTTACTGGAAAACCGTTTACCCCTATATTCAGGACGTCCTTCCCTATCTGATGCTTACCCAGCAGGGAAAAGAAATCCTGGCGCATCTTCACGCCAATGTTTTTGAGGTTGAGCATGACGACTGGTATGACAACGGGGCGGTTCTGCCCGGCATGTCGTGTTCGCTGAACGGAGGCAAACCCTGAACGGGAACGGTCAGAATCGCCTGCCACCCCCCCTTTCCGGAAAAGGACCGATCACGGTACGCCAAGACCAGCCTTCGGCAAAACCGTCCGGCTGGCAATACGGCGCTCCCTTGACCAGCACCGGTCCGGAGGGACATCGGCGGCGAGTTCGCGAACGGTATAATCGAGCCGGCCTCCAAAGCTTTGTCGAGCATGAAATTCTCGAGTTTCTGCTTTTCTTTGCGATCCCCCGGAGAGACACAAAACCTGATGCAAAACGGCTTCTCTTGCGGTTCAAAGATCTGCCGGGAGTATTTGCGGCCTCGCGTGAACAGGTGATCAAGGAATGCGATATTCCCCCCGCCGCGGCGCTGCTGATTCATCTCGTGCGAGATATTTCCCAGCATGTGCTTCGCCATCGGACGTTTAATGACAGTGCGCTGCTGAAAGATGCAAAAACCGCTGCGACCTATCTTGGCGGAATCATGGCGAATCTTCCCGTCGAACAGTTCAGAGTGGTATTTCTTGATAATGCAAATACCGTTCTCGCGGAAGAAATGCTCTCGAGCGGTGTGGAAGACCAGACAGCGGTGTATCCCAGACAGGTCATGAAAAGAGCCCTCTCTCATAATGCTACCGGCATTCTCGTGGCCCACAATCACCCGACAGGGCATCTGACGCCATCTTCAGCAGACCATGAAATCACACGGGCACTTGCAGCGGCTGCCAGGACGCTTGATATCCGCTTCCTCGATCATCTCATTCTTGGACGCGAAAACGAAGGCTACTACAGCTTCAGAGAACATGGTTTTCTCTCATGAGCAGCAACTCTCAACTGGCAACCCTGTTCGGAAATCCCTTTGTGACCAGCCTGCTTCAATCGCTCGGGGAAGGGCTTGTCATCGCCGACCCCAACGGAAACATCGTGTTTCTCAATCATCAGGCCGAGCAGATTCTCTGTGTCGCACTCGAGACGATCAGGGGAAAGTCCATGGCACACTGTCATCGATGCCCATGGAGAATCGACGAGATCCTCGGAAAATTCAATTCCGATTCTCCCTATCGTGCCGAGGTCCCGGTCAAAGACCGCTGGTTGTCGGTTACCGCCACACCGCTGAAAGATGCCGCTGGCAAGCTGGCTGGTTCCGTCATGGTTGCGAGGGACACGACGGAGCGGCATCGTCTCGAGAACGCCCTGAAGCAAAGCAATGCCGAACTCAGTGAACGCCAGGAGCGGCTTGACCTGCAGATTGAACTGGCGAGAAGCATTCAAAAGGCGCTTATGCCCGGAGATTCCGTCTCTTTCCCGGGCGCCAGAATCCAGCTTTGGAACGTTCAGTCGCAGATCGTCGGCGGCGACGTGCTGTTCGTGCATGAAGAGGATGAGGGCGGCTGGCTGCTGCTTGGTGACATCATGGGAAAGGGGTTGTTCGCCTCCCAGTTCGTGCCCCTGATTCACGGATACATCCATGATGAAATCGGGAAAGCTGCTTCACCGGCCGATCTCATGATGTGCCTTGACCGCCGGCTGGCGGCATTCATCGACGACAGGTTCACTCTGTTCATAACCATGATCTGCCTGCGTTGGAAAAAACGTGAAAGAATGCTTCAGATTGCCTGTGCGGGCCATGAAAATCCTTATCTGATCGATTCTGATGGCAACGTGTCAAAAATTCTGATGCAGTATCCGCCGCTGGGTCTCGGCAAGGACGGGATCTATCAGAACGAGGAAATGACGTTGTCGCCAGGGGCACGGCTGATCTGCTACAGTGATGGAGTGAAAGATGTTCATAAAAGTGACGTCGCAGCCAATCCGGAATGGTTGGAAGCGAAAATTCAGGAGTGCATCGCGAGCAGGAAAGACCCATTCGTAGAGCTGGTTGAATACCTGAACATGCTGGCCGGCCGTGCCGTGCCCCACGATGATCAGAGCCTGGTATTACTGGAGGTATGACATGATAAGAACTGCAATGTGTATCATTGCGTGCGTATTGCTGCTCGTTCCATCCGGAGCGATGGCTGCATCCTGGTATCCGGTTGATGGTCCGGAGGCAGGGCGAATTCTTGTTCCCGGCGAGCCGCCTCTGACGGTCGGCCATGCAAACGTGTTTTTGAATTGTATTGAGTTCGGTTTCGGGCTTGCAATGACCCAGGCGGAACAGGAGGATGTCCGAACAGCGCTGATGCAGGAGTATCTCAAGTTCAAAGGCGATCTGCTCGATGATCTGAAAGATGTCCGGGATCTCTGGAATGAAGTCTGCGCCGCGCCGCCGGATCAACAGGGAAAATATCGCATCATCTTACGGGACGTCCTTGTGGGCGAGGCAAAAAAGGAACCCCTTCTTGAAATTTCCAGGGTGATTTCACGCATCAACACGCAGGAAGCCGATGTTATCGCAGCAGGAACCCCATCCGTAACGAAAAGATCGCTGGCGTCGCTGTTAGAACTTTTGAAGATGGCTCTCCGCCTTCGCGACCGTCGCGTTGTCGTCTGGGATGAGCCTGTAAGAAAATCATTCGAAGCCTCCATCCTCAGGCGTCTTCCCGGCCTGCCCCCATCCGGCAGGAACTGGCTTGCCAATGCCGATATTCATCGTGCGCTGATCGCAAAAAGCTGGCAACAGGTGGCGCCTGATGAGCGCGATGTCATCAGCCGCCTCCTGACGGAGACGTTCGCACCGGCACCGGCATCCGGAAGCGCGCTTCCGATCAACGTAGACGCGATTCCGTTGCCGCCGCCGAACTTATTTCCGCTGCCGACCGAGCTTCCCTGGCCAATGCGCTGAGCTCAGACGTCGAACTCCTCGGCTCCGATCTTTTTCGGCATTTCATGGGTCGGGGTCAATGCGGCATTATGCAGCAGATCGTTGATTTTGCCGTACAGGACTTCCAGACCGACCTGGTTGTTGGAGCCGTGCGGGATGATCAGATCGGCTACATACCGTGACGGTTGCACAAGGCTGATTGCCGCATCGCGCACCGTGCTCTCGTATTGGGAGATGATGCTCTGCACCGTTCTGCCGCGATCGATGTGGTCGCGCTTGAGACGGCGGATGATCGCAACGTCAAGCGGGACATCGACATAGATGCGTATATCGCAAAGCGGCATCAGTTCGGCGATGCAGAACAGCAGCAGTCCTTCAACGACAAGAATCGGATGCGGCTTGACCGTCACGGTTTCGGTAAGGCGGTCAGAGCTTTTGAAGTCATAAATTGGCCGTTCGATCGAGTGTCCGTTCTTGAGTTCATAGATGTGCTTGATCATCAGATCCGTTTCAAGGGCGTCGGGATGGTCATAATTTTTGATCGCGTGCTGTCCCTTCGGGCGATAATACATATCGTGTTCGAGAATGGATACTTTCCCGGGAAACCGCTTCGCGATGGCCTTCGAGACACTGCTTTTTCCGGAGCCGGACAAACCTGAAATTCCGATCACATACATTGCTGCAATTCCTCCGCTTCTCACGGCATCTCCAGAAAAGGGGATGCCGGCCAAAAAAAAGACCGGGTTTATTCAACCCGGTCTGAAACATAAGGAGGCAAACAAATCCATAACCCTTTTCGACCGGAGATGAAGATTTCTTAACAGAGAAATCATCCCCGCCGGCAGACATTGACGGACAAGCACAAACATCAGATGGCATACAAAGTCCCGCAAGTGATTCAAAGGACGAAAAAAAAGTTTCAGAAAAAAACAGGCGACCCATCGTGGGCCGCCTGTTATCGTTCATGTGCAAATCAGGACAACAGATTCGAGATCGTTTCGGCGATTTTCTTTGAAGAAAGTCCGAATGATTCGAGAACTGCTTCCGGAGGCCCTGATCTCGGAACTCTGGTGACCGCGACATGGTGCCAGTCACGAATACGTCCGGCGAGATTGCTTGCGACTGATTCTCCGATGCCGCCTTCCCTGGCATGTTCTTCGAACACGGCGACTCTGCCGCCCGAGGCGTTGATGACTTCGATCAGCTTGTCTGTCGGGAACGGTTTCAGACAATAAAGATCGACCACCTGGACCTGATTGCCGTTCGGCAGACTTTCAAGCGCCTTGAGAACCTCGTGAATGATGACCCCGGCGGACACCACGGTGAGCTTCGGGGCCTTGGCTGGCCGTATGACTTTCAGATCTCCGAGGGGGAATTCTTCATCAGCCTTGTAGAGCAGAGGAGTGGCAGGTCTCGAGAGACGGACATACCCCGGTCCGTCATGGCGCGCCAGAGAAACGATGCAGTGGTAGGCGGATACTGCGTCTGACGGGTAGAGAACGGCGCCGTTCGGGAGTGTTCTGAAGGATGCCAGATCTTCGAGAGCCATTTGTGAAGGGCCGTCTTCGCCGATCGAGATGCCTGCGTGCGTTCCGAGAAACTTCACTTTCAGCCCGGAAAGGGCTGCCATGCGGATCTGGTCGAATGCGCGGGCAAGGAAGGCTCCGAACGTGCATGCGAACGGAACGAGGCCGCGGGCTGCCAGACCTGCCGAAATCCCGGCCATGTTCTGTTCTGCAATGTAGCATTCAACAGAACGTTCCGGAAATTTTTTGGTGAACTTTTCGGCGAATGTCGAATTCTGTGTGTCACCATCGATAACCCAGATTCGTGAATCAGCATCGCCGAGGGCTACCAGCGCATCACCCACGGCCTGCCGCGTGGCGACTTTGCTGTCCGCCTGATACGGTGCCGGCGGAATGCTCGGTGCCACGGGACCGGTCGTGAGAGAAAACTTGGTGGCGGCCGGTTTGTGAATGGCGGGAACGGGAGGCGTCTTCATGAAGTCGGCGGCGAGGTCGGCACATGCGGCATCGAGTTCCGCACCGGGTTTCATGGGTTTTCCGTGCCAGCCGTCCTTGTTCTCCATGACGGAGACGCCATGGCCCTTGAACGTTTTTGCGATGATGCAGACAGGCTTGCCTGAAACCTTTATGGCCCGGTCGAAAGCCGTGAGCAGCTCTTCGAAATTGTGACCGTCGACTTCAAAGGCTTCCCAGCCGAATGATTCGATTTTACGTGCATACACATTGAGGTCGTGGCCATACATCGTTGCCTGACTTTGGCCAAGGCGGTTCACGTCAATGATCGCCGTCAGATTGTCGGCTTTCAAATGTGCGGCGAGAGCGAATGCTTCCCAGACCGAACCCTCGGCCATTTCGCCGTCGCCCATCATGACAAACGTGCGGGCATCACTCTTGAGAACGCGTGACTGCTGCAGCGAAATGCCGAGACCGACGGAAAGACCCTGCCCGAGTGAGCCGGTCGCAACGTCGACAAAGGGCAGAGACGGCATCGGGTGCCCTTCGATCGGGGAATTCATCTGCCTGAGCGTGAAAAGATCGGCTTCCTTCAGATAGCCGGCTTCGCACCAGGCGGCATACAATGCGGGAGCTGCGTGCCCTTTTGACATGACAAGCCGGTCGTTGGCATGGGACTCGGGGTGCGCCGGGTCATAACGCATGGTGTGGAAAAAAAGGACGGACAGAAGATCTGCGGCTGAACAGCAGGATGACGGGTGTCCGGACCCGGCCTTCGCGGTGGTCTGAAGCGACAGCCAGCGAATTCTGGCTGCCCGGTGTTTCAAATCCTTGATGAGTGGCCCGGTGTTGCGGCTCATGGGTCCTCCTGATGGTATGTAAGTGCGAGAACCCTTATACCATGCCGCGCGTTGTTTTTCCAAGCCCTCGTTGAATCATCTGCCCGAAGCGGAAGAGGTGGGCTTTCCCGCCGGCGTTGCCCCCTGGGCCTGCCTTGCAGGTGTGATGCTCCCCGGGAGCCGGGGAGGGTGACCTGTCGGGCTGTTCGCGCCTGAACAGAGTGTCACAAGCTGCTGAACAGACGTTCCGCCTGGGATGACCTCGGGGATCCAGGGCAACAGCCAGAAAAATGATACGACGAGCGTCATCAGAGCAATCCAGACAAGGTCATACTCTGGAAATGGCCTGAAATTCATCATCGCAAGCGAGATGAAGTAGATCCAGCCGCCCGTGAGCGCTGCACGGAGAGAATGGCCCGGGAGCGACCAGAGAGTCAGTCTGCCCGGCCTGTGTGCATCATCGAGCCGTGCAGCGATGACAAGATCGATGCTCCGGTTCGGAAGGCCCAGAAGAATCCGGAGAAACCAGGCAAGATGCTGAGGTTCTCCAGCCTTGACGGCAGCTTCGCGCAGTTCTTCCGCTGATGAGGGAAGCGGCCAGCGGGAGTAAAACTTCAGAATCACCCATGTTGCCAGCGTTTGAGAAAGGACGATAAAAGACCAGACTTTCAGCGGTGGAATAAAGGGAAACGCAAACAGAAACTGAATTCCGGATGGGATCCCAAGGATCGATGCGAGAAAAAGAACTCCGGACAGGGTTGCCCAGTTTGACCAGGTCCAGAACTCCGACCGCAGCTGAAGCGTCGTATACAGAATTTTTACGGTTGCGGGCTGTACACGATGCGCTGCATCGGCCAGTGCCCAGGCAACCGCGGCAAGAAGGAGCAGCGCAGTCGCGAGCAGAGCCAGGCCACGAATGAGACGTTGTAAGGAGACGTTCCACATCAGGGAAGAAAGAGTATTCAAAATTTTATGTTTCGCAAGGGAAACTTTTTTTCAGCGGATTGTTGTGTGGTACCACCATTTATGGTAAGGTGACCCGGAATAAGAGATGAAGTGGGGAACCTTACCGATTGCATGGAAGTCCTGAGATCTGGTAGCATCTTGCGAGTTCCCCAGAATCAACCGGAGTCGATATGGCAGACGAATTTTCCTTGGTACATCAGCTGGATGGCCCTGTGTTGATCATCCGCACCAAAGGGTATCTGAATGACCTTGGTGCCGAGCAGGTCGATACGGTGTGCGCGGAACATCTGGGCAGGGATGTAAAGAAAATTGTCATCAATCTTGAGCAGTCGCCGCTGATCAACAGCATCGGGATTTCGATTCTCATCGGAGTCATCGAAGCCATTGAAGAAGCTGGCGGAGCGCTTGCATTCACGAATCTGACTCCGACAAACCGGAAAACTTTTGAAATGATGGGGCTGCTGCAGTTCGCGCAGGCATTCGATGCCGAACAGCAGGCGGTGGGCGCCTTCAAGGGCTCCTGAGCCCATGAAACGGTCAGTATCGTGACGGGTATCGAAATCGACGCTCAACAGCAGGTTCTCCGTTACGAGTATGTCCTTAAAGCGCTGAGCGATATCGGAGACGAACTCTGCCGCGTCACCAGTTTCGATGCGCAGCTGAAATCCCTTCTGCACCTTCTGCTTGGAACGCTCGGCGTAAGCAAGGGCGGT
>CAZQYQ010000086.1:1284-15213 GCA_964597625.1 uncultured bacterium | reverse complement strand
GGAATGACGATGGAAGCCATGATCGGGTTGGGTTACACGGTCGCGATGGGCGGAATCGTTCTGCTTCTGGCGCTGACGAAAGCTGAAGCGCATGCCGCTGAACTCCTGCTCAAGGGAAGCATTCTTGCCGCGACATGCCGGGATACGCAGCTTCTGGCGTGCTTTGGCATCCCTCTCGTATTGCTGCTGTATATCTTTCGGCGGCGGTTTTTTCTGATTTCGCTTGATCCTGAAACGGCCGGAACAATGGGTATACGGACTGGAATATATGAAATCGTATTGTTTATCGCCCTGGGTTTGGCAATCACGCTGACGCTCACAGAAGCCGGGGCCATGGCCTGTTTCGGCTTTCTGCTGCTGCCGCAACTGATTGCCCTGACGTTGTGCAGGCGCGTCGGAGCGCTGTTTCTGACATCGATGGCTGCGGGTGTCGCGGGCGCGCTCGGTGGTGTCTGCCTTGCCCTGAAGGCGGATCTGCCCGCTGGTCCGGCGATGATTCTGGCATTGCTGTGCCTCTGGCTGGCAGCACTGGGGGTCAGGGCCTTCAGAAAACCCTGCTGAAGTCAGGAGCGATTGCCAGAAAATGATTTCGAAGGGCCCGGAACGACCTCTGTTACGTGACGTTCCGGGCCGGTCGAACTATTCGGACCTTGTGACGCATGATCTGATCTGGGGGTTGTCCCGCTCTTGCCGAAAGACCTCACCCGTGGAAATTTCGGGAAATCAGGCAGATTACTTTTCGGTCTTTTCGTGGTCATGCTGATGGCCGGGATTGTGATCGTGGCCGTGGGCATTGCCGTGGTGCGAGCAGGCGGTCTGCGGGGTGACTTCGTTGAGGGTGCCGGCCTTGAACTCGGCCACGACCTGTTCGACCGTCGTCTGTTTGCCCATGTACACCTTGATGCCGGCGGCGCGAAGTTTGTTGAGCGCGCCCATGCCGATGCCTCCCACGACGATGGCATCGAGCTTTTCGTTGCTCAAAGCCGCGAGAGGCTGACACATGCCGTGCGCGTGATGCATGTCCTTGTTCACGATGGCTCTTGTGGACAGGGTTTCGGTGTCTACGATCAGAAACAGCGGCGCCGAACCGAAATGGCCGTTGACCTGGCTTTGAAGGCCCTTGTCTTCTACGATCGGAATGCAGATGTTCATGGTTTCTCCTCGCTTTTCTGTTGAATCAGTCGTGACGGCGACAGGGCCGCCCTCGATTCTGAGTGCTTTTCCCAGCACCAGTGCCTCGGCGACTTTCCTGTGGGCAGACTCGATGATCCGCCCGAATGTGGGTCGAGAAATATGCATCAGTTGTGCTGCTTCCTCCTGATACTTTCCTTCGAGATCGGCCAGCTTCATGGCCTCGAACTCATCGAGGGTCAATACCAGAAAATCCAGCTCCCGCGCAGGAATTCCCGCCGGCTTGAACACACCGGCAACGGGTTTTCCCGAAATTTTCCTGCAGCAAAACGGTCTCGCCATATACGGTCTCCGGATGTTACCATATGCTCACAATTTGAAGTTCGCTCTTATCGAGGATATCATACGTCCCGGCGTTTCCATAGTCCGATTCAACCTTTATTCCTTTGAGATCCCTCCATGACGGAATTCGAAAAAGACTGGGGATAAAATAATGACTGAGATCAGAAACTGCCTGGCGGACCTCTCTGGAAGAATGTGTGTGACACTTTTCATCCTCATCTTCATCCTCTGTTCAAGCTTTTCAGCTCTTTTCGCAGCGGATGAATCGATCCTGGTGCTGGCCGGTGCAGCGGGAAAACCTGTTCTGGAAGAAGCCGCACGGCGTTTCGGCCAGGAGACCGGCGTGAACGTCGAACTCAAGTTCGGTGGCTCGGGAAAACTGTTATCGGAAGTGATCCTTTCCGGCAAAGGGGATGTCTATATTCCCGCATCGGCGGATTATCTCGCGAAGGCAGACAGGCAAGGGCTGATCGCAACCGGATCGGAGGCAATTCTTGCGTATTTCGTTCCGGCTCTGTGCGTTTCGGCATCGAATCCGCTCCGGCTTGAAACGTTGTCTGATCTCGCGAGCAAACCCTGCCGGATAGGCCTGGGACGCCCGGAAACAGTTGCCGTTGGCGGATTCTCGCTTGAGCTCCTTCAGAAATCGGGACAATTCGAAGTTCTTCAACCGAAAATCGTGACATATTTCGATGACTATTCACGATTGATGACGGCCCTCGAACTCGGTTCGATCGACGTTGCCGTCGGCTGGCTCAACTGTGAACACTGGTTTGGAACGCACCTGAGAAGCATCCCGCTTGCGACCGGCGAAATTCCCCGCATATCGACCTACGAGGGTGCCGTGCTCACGACTTCCGGCCATGCCGACACGGCCCGGAAATTTCTGGACTTTCTCCGTTCGCCTGCCGGAAAAGAAATATTCCAGAAACAATACTATATCACCGACAGGGAGGAAGCTCGGAAATGTGCTCCGGGGGCGGAGCTGAACGGAACTCCCGCCTATCGGCTCACCGAGTGAGAAAAATCCCGAAATCCATGGCAACAGTTTCATATACCTGACCAGCCGTTTGAGTGCGTTTGAAAGGGATAGGTGATTAAAGAGAATGGAACAGCGTAATTTCGCGTTCAGACAGATCGGTGTTATACGGACCCGCTTCACGCAGCAGAATGGAACGCCAATCCAGGCGAGCATGGCGTCCGGGGAAACGGGTGCCGTTGAATTGTTTCCAGAGTATGCCGAGGGGCTTCTCGATATCGAGGGGTTCAGTCATCTGCATCTGATCTATGCCTTTCACTCAATCACAGAGGGCGCTCTGCGGGTGAAGCCTTATCTCGACACGGTTGAACACGGCATTTTTGCAACACGCGCTCCGAAGCGGCCGAATCCGATCGGCCTCTCCGTCGTCCGGCTGATTTCGGTTCAGGGAACCCGCCTTGAAATCGCCGGTGTGGATATGCTCGACGGCACACCTCTTTTGGATATCAAGCCCTATATTCCCTCCCTCGACAGCCGCGAAACAGACAGGATCGGCTGGTATGAAAATCGTCTCCAGCACCCTGGCGTGGTGCTTGCTGATGACAGATTCAATTCAAGGGGGTGAGATTGAAAGGTCTGATACGGAGTGTATCAAGATGGGAAAATGATGGTGGTTTTTCACACAGGAGATTGCGGTGCTGACGAACGAGGCTTTTCACACGACACTCGAAGAGGTGTTCCGCTTCCATGCAAAGAAGGCTCCCGGGCTGGCCATCGGGATTTCCCTGGTCGATCAGGTCCGTGATCGGCTCGGTCCGGTCAAAGAGCGGCTGAACGCCATTGCAGAAACCCCGGGATGCCTGGTGGATGTGATCATGGTGATGACCGGCTGTACCATTGGCAATAACTACCTGAGAATCATTCCGGGGCTTGGCCGTTTTGCCCTGACCATGTTCGACCGTTTTGATGGCCGGGGCGTCCGTGGTGCGGTGGATCTTGCCCGGATCGATCCCCGACGCACCCCCGAACTGGCCGCTTTCTATCACCGGACCCGGAGCGCCGAGGTTCAGATCGGCGGCCCCGCCAGGGAAGCCTCCCGCGTGAAGATCATGGAGGAGTTTGACCGGATCGGCCGCGATATCTTCCGGTTCGAGAACGTCTGGGTCATCGACCATGGCAAGCCCCCCGTGGCTTCTGCGGGGATCTGCGCATCCTGCGGGGAATCCTTCCTGATCGAGGAGTCGGGTGTTTCCCGCTGTGCTATCTGCCAGGGGAGATACGCCTATTATCGGAAGACGCCTTCCTGAGAGAGCTCATCATCAACCCAAAGACGGGCGATCATTTCATGGGTTATCCATCGAATGTCAGGTTGAGAGGCGAAATTTGTCCTTGACATTATGAGCATATGTTCATATCCTTATATAGGATGCAGCATGCAGAACCTTGGAATTCACGATTCAGGTATCGGGCATCGCAGGTATTTTAACGCCATTGAAGCTAGTAATGAGCATGAACAGCAAGACTGCCAACGCAACGCCGAAGGCTCCCGGTTTCACCCCGGGCTCCTGTGCCGGTTCCGTGAGTTACGTGTGTGTCTCCGCCGGCACGGGCACCGCCAAATTGCAGGTTGCAGAGGTGCTTCTGATTGCAGAGAAGGGTTTCCAGGGTGACGGGCATGCGGGCACGATTCGCCAGGTGAGCCTGTTGCAACGCGAGCATGTCGATGCCTTCAATGCCGGCCATTCGCTCAATGCCCAGCCAGGCGACTTTGCCGAGAATATCCAGACCCGTGGAATCGATCTCGGCGCAATCCGGGTGGGTGATCTGCTGAGGCTTGGCACGGCCCTGCTCGAAGTCACGCAGATCGGCAAGGCAACGAAGCCGCACCATTATGCATTTCACGGCCACAGGCTCCTGCCGGCGCGAGGAGCCTTTTGCCGGGTCCTTGAAAACGGCCTTGTGCAAGTCGGAACCCCTCTTTGGGTCGAATCGAAGGTTCGACGATGAAGTCAGACCTGATGCACGCGATTGCCAGATTCGACACTGCCCGGTCGAAATGCCTGGAAACTCCGGCCAGTGGTTCTCTGGGAAAGCCTTTCGGTGAGCCATGGTTCGATCCGGCACTCTGGGGTTTCGACGAGAGCGGGGACCTGCACGGAACAATTCCCGAAGGACTTGGTCCCGAAGGATACCGAGGCATCGTTCATGGGGGAGCGATCGCGGCGTTGTTTGATTCGGCCATGACGCATTGTCTGTTCGGCCGGGACGTCATGGCTCTGACGGCTGAAATAAAAGTGAAATACCACCGACCGCTGCCTGTCGGACAGGAAGTGCGCATCTGCGCGAAGCTGGAAGCGACGGTCGGCGGGCAGATATATCGGCTTACGGCTTCCATTTTATCCGGCGATGAACTGAAGGCCGAAGCATCCGGAACATTTTTTCGCCCGTCAGACGACCGGAAACCAGTATGACGCCGGGCTGATGTGGTGAATGAAAATAATCAATATATAAAAGGAGGTTTATATGCCAAAAGGCGATGGAATGGGTCCGAACGGACAGGGTCCTCGGACCGGGAGAGGTATGGGTGTTTGCAACGGATATGTGGTGGAAGGAGTCCGTGAACGAGGAAGAGGCCGCGGAGCGAGGGTGTGCGGCACAGGGTTTGGCCGTGGTCGCGGGCTTGGTTTCAGGAACAGGAGTTTCCAGACTGTTGTGCCTGCGTCAGTCGAAGGTATTTCAGCTGCCACGCCTGTTGCGGCTCGGCTCGATGTCCTGCAATTGCAGCTCGAAGCCGTCCGTGAACAGATCGCTGGTCTGCGGGCCGAAATGCAGCGTCAGGCCGCTTTGGCTGATGAAGTGAAAACCGAGCCCGAGCAATAGGAAAGCGCTAACCCTGCGATGATTACATATTCAGAAAAAGTTCTCAGCCATTTTCATGCTCCGCGACATGTGGGGCGGCTTGATTCCTTTGATGGCATCGGGCGGGTCGGCGATCCCGATTGCGGGGATTTTCTCGAAGTGACGGTGCGCCTTAGCGGTGATCAGCAGAAGATTGCAGCGATCGGGTATCTCGTCAAAGGCTGCCCCGCAGCGATTGCCACTTCCAGTATAACGGCCGAAATGGCCTTCGGGAAGGAAGTCGAGGAAGCGGCGGAACTGACGGACGCAATGATCATCGAAGCTCTCGACGGTCTTCCACCCGGCAAGGAACATTGTTCCGTTCTTGCGGTGAAAGGGCTTCAGCTCGCGCTTCAGAACGCTGTGCTCCGACTCTTGTTCAAACGCGCCGGCATCGTCGATTCAGACGAGGCTTTCGACAAGCTGGTCGAGAGTGGCGGCCTCGAAAAGTATATCCACACCTGCGACGGCTCCTGTGAAGCGTCGTCGGAGGGATGCAATCTGACAAACGAAGGGGAAAAACCATGTTGATAGCTTTTTCCGCACGTGGAGACACGATGGACTCCGCCATGGATCCTCGTCTCGGCCGTGCCGAGCGGTTCATCCTGATCGACGGCGACACTGAAAAAACCTCGATTCTCGAAACGGCGGCCGTACAGGCCACGCATGGAGCAGGCATCCAGACGGCTCAGATGCTTTTGAAAGCCGGTGTCAAAGCTGTGATTTCGGGCGACTGCGGCCCGAAAGCCTTTCAGGTGTTCCAGGCGGCCGGTGTGCCGGTCTACTCAGTAGACGGTGGAACGGTCCGCGATGCCTTCGCTGCATGGCGACGGAATGAACTGCCCGTCATCGGCCAGCCGGGTCTTGCCAAACACGTCTGATGGATAGCAAAGGCAATATAATTCAGCCGCAAGACTGGAGCGCCGCGCGTCAGTCGCCTTGGATTGCTGTTGCGAGTGGCAAAGGCGGCACGGGAAAAACGAGCGTGGCCGTCAGTCTCTTTCAGGCTGCCCGGCGTGCCGGCAGAAGGGTTCAGCTCATCGATGCCGACGTCGAAGGCCCGAACTCGCATCATTTCCTCGGTCTCGGCGAGCCCGAGACATTTCCTGTTGAAGCGATGCTGCCGCGCATCGATCCGGCCCGCTGCACCCTGTGCGGCGAGTGCGCGGCGTTCTGCAACTACCAGGCGCTGGCCGTGTTGGGGGACCGCGTGATGGTGTTTCCTGACATGTGCCACGGTTGCGAAGGCTGCCGGGTTCTTTGTCCCGCGCAAGCGATCGAGAATGGTTCCCAGGAGATCGGCCGCATTATGCACTGGCGGGGCGAGGGGTTCGAGGTGTGGCAGGGCCGGCTTCATGTCGGCCAGGTGTTGTCTCCGACCCTGATTCGCGAGCTTCACGCCCGGGCCCGAGAAGCGGCTTCCGGATACGATCTGACAATCGTGGATTCGCCGCCGGGAACCTCCTGTCCGATGATGGCGGCCGTTCGTGGTGCCGACCGACTGGTGCTGGTGACCGAACCGACGGCCTTCGGGCTGCATGACCTCGATCTCGCCATGGCTGCCGTGCGCTGCATGAAGGTTCCGGTCGAGGTGATCATCAACCGTTCGATCGGAGAAGACGGGCTGATCGACGATCTCTGCAACGCGCGGGCCGTTCCCGTCATCGCCCGATTTGCCGAAGATCGGAGCGTGGCCACCGCCTATGCCGAGGGCAGGCCCATGATCGATGCCGGCGCCGACTGGGCCAGATATTTTGATGAACTGCGGCGACACATGGAGGCACCATGCTGACCGAATGGGTGATCATCAGCGGGAAAGGCGGCACCGGTAAAACCAGCGTGACGGCTGCTCTCGCGGCTTGGTGCGGAAATTCCGTCCTGACCGATACCGACGTGGATGGCGCGAACCTCGAACTGGTTCTGCAGGCGCGCCAGGTGACCGAAACACGGTTCGAGGGTCGACGGAAGGCCGTCGTTAAGCCGTCGCTGTGCCGGGCATGCGGAAAATGCGCCGACGAGTGCCGGTTCGACGCCGTGCATCCGGCGGCGATACGGTCCGATCGCGGCGTGATCATGCGCATTGATGCAGATGCCTGCGAAGGCTGCGGGCTGTGCGTCCGTATATGCCCGGCCGAGGCCATTGCCATGAAAAAGACCCAGGGCGGAACCTGGCGTGAAAGCGACACCCCTTGGGGCCGTCTGTTCCATGCCCGGCTCGAACCGGGCGGCGAAAACTCGGGCAAGCTTGTTGCACTGCTGCGCAAGAAGGCGCGCGAATATGCCGAAGCGCAGGGAATCCCCCTTTTGCTGACAGACGGGCCGCCCGGCTCGGGATGCCCGGTCATCGCCACGCTGACCGGCGCTCACCGCGTTCTGATCGTAACTGAGCCCACGCCTTCAGGAAAGTCTGATGCCGAACGCGTTCTCGACCTCTGCCGGCATTTCCGCCGGCCCGTCGTGCTGGCCATCAACAAATACGACCTGCACACCGGAATGGCGCAGCAGATCGAAGAATGGGCCCGCACTCGTGATCTGCCGGTCGCCGGGCGTCTGCCCTATGACCCTGTCGTTCCAGCCGCCATCCGCCAGGGCGTGCCGGTTCCCCTCCTGTCGCCCTCGCCCTGGAGCGAAGCCCTTGCGCGACTGGCGATTGAATTGCAGCTTCCGACACAGATAAAAAAATCACAATAATCAAGGAGCCATGATGAAATCCACTCGATCACACCAGTTCGATACAGCCTGTATTCACGCCGGGCAGCACCCAGACGAGCTGTTTGGCGGCGTCAGCGTGCCGATCTACCAGTCGTCCACGTTCGCATTCGAAAGCGCTGAAGAAGGCGCAGCGCGCTTTTCCGGCCAGAACGAAGGATACAAGTACACCCGACTCGGCAACCCGACGACGGCTGCTCTCGAAGCCTGCATTGCCGAGCTCGAAGGCGGCGGAATCGGTCTTGCGACGGCTTCCGGCATGGCGGCAGTCAGCACCGCCTATCTGGCTCTTCTGGGAAACGGCAGCCACATGGTTTCGACCGATTCTGTGTATGGCCCTTCGCGGACCCTGATCGAACGAGAGCTTTCCCGATACGGCGTCGAGGCCGACTATGTTGACACCTCGAACCTCGACCGGCTGAAGGCGGCCATTCGCCCGAACACGAAGCTTGTTTACCTGGAAACGCCGGCCAATCCGACGCTCTCCATCACCGACATCGCCGAAGCGTCGAAGATTGCCCATGCTGCCGGTGCCGTGGTTGTTGTCGACAACACGTTCTGCAGTCCCATGCTGCAGCGGCCCCTTGACCTGGGTGCCGATATTGTCCTGCACAGCATGACAAAGTTCATCAACGGCCACAGCGATGTGGTGGCCGGCATTCTGGTGACCCGCGACAAGGACCTGTTTGCGCGGCTGAAGACGGTTCTCGTCCAGATGGGCGGAACCATCGACCCGCATCAGGCGTGGCTGGTGCTGCGCGGCGTCAAGACTCTGCCGATGCGGATGCGGATAGCCCAGGAAAACGCTCAGCGACTGGCCGATGAGTTGTCGAATCATCCGCTGATTGCTTCCGTTGCGTATCCGGGGCTGAAGACACATCCGCAGTATGCTCTGGGTGTGAAACAGATGAAAGGCCCGGGCTCAATGATCTCCTTCGAGCTGGCCGGGGGGGTCGAGGCCGGCCGCATCCTGATGAACAGCGTCTCGCTCTCGACGCTCGCCGTCTCCCTCGGCGGCATCGAAACGCTCATCCAGCACCCCGCTTGCATGACGCATGCATCCGTCTCGCGAGAAACCCGTCTGTCGGCAGGCATCAGTGACGGCCTGGTCCGTCTGTCGGTTGGATGCGAGGCATATGATGACCTCCACCACGATCTGTTTTCCGCTCTCGATGAAGTGAAGAGGCAGTGCTCCGGCGAGGAACAACAGGCCCGCTTCAAAGCGAATGTATAAAAGGAGAAATATTATGAAGATTGCTATTCCCGTCGCCGCAGGCGTTTTGTCCGAGCATTTTGGTCATTGTGAAGAGTTCGCTTTTTTCGACGTCGATGAGGCCGCCCGCACGGTTCTCAAGGAAACACGCCTTCAGCCGCCCGAACACGAACCAGGGGTGCTGCCCCGCTGGCTGGTTGCCAACACGGCCACCGTCGCGATCGTCGGCGGCATGGGCATGCGCGCCCGGCAGCTGCTCGAAGAGGGCGGCGTCAAGGTTGTCATGGGCGCGCCCAGTCTTCCCCCGGCCGAGATCGTTCGCCGGTATCTCGCTGGCAGTCTCGTCGGCGGCGACAACACCTGCGACCACGGCCCCGACCACGTCTGCGACAGCGACAGCCACGGTCATGGACAAGCCCACGGCCACACCCACCAGCACGGCCCCGGCCCCACTCCGCGCAAGAGCGGCTGCTGAATTTCGATTGCCGGCGGGGCGTTGCGCCCCGCCGGAGTTGGCTCTTTAAATTGGAGAGGTATATCGTTGTGGAAAAGCGAATCCGCGGGATTCGCACGACACGATAAATGGTGCCGCCAGATTGTCAATGGCGCATATGTTACGGGAGACACTCACACATGACATCGTCGAATTGCAGCAGTTGTTCAGACAAGACCTGTTCCTCGAAAACCAAACGGCCGGATGAATCGGTCGAGGATTTCATCCGCCGGCAGCGATTGCAGTCGAATCTTTGCCAGATCAGGCATATTTTCTTCGTCCTTTCCGGGAAAGGCGGGGTCGGCAAAAGCACCGTCGCCGCGAATCTTGCGCTGTCGCTCGGCATGAACGGCTTCCGCGCCGGGTTGCTCGATATCGATCTGCACGGACCGTCGATTCCGACCATTCTCGGACTGACTGACGCGAAAGCCGAGTCGGTGGACGGGCTGATCAAGCCTGTCGATCTGACCTCGCTGGTCAGGGTCATGTCGATCGCCTTTCTGCTTCAGGAAAACGACGATGCGGTCATCTGGCGCGGCCCGATGAAAGCAGGCGTCATCGAGCAGCTTATCGCCGATGTCGCCTGGGGACCTCTCGACGCGCTGATTGTCGACTGTCCGCCCGGCACCGGTGACGAACCGCTCAGCATCGTGCAGACCGTCGGAAAAGCTGACGGAGCGATCATCGTTACGACACCGCAGCGGGTGGCTACCGCCGATGTCAGGCGATCGATCAGCTTTTGCCACCGCCTCGATCTGCCCGTGCTGGGCGTGATCGAGAACATGTCAGGCTTTGTCTGTCCCCACTGCAACCAGACGACGGAAATCTTCAGCAAAGGCGGCGGCGAGGCCATGGCCACCGACATGGGGGTGCCTTTCCTCGGCCGGATTCCGATCGATCCCGAGTTGATGGGAGCCGGCGACCAAGGCGTTCCCTACGTGCAGAAATTCTCGGAACGCCCGGCCGCGAAGGCGTTCGCCGATGCGATCCAGCCCTTGATGGAAATCATGAGCGCACCCGACCGGGAAGAGGAACACGCTTGAGATGGCGAGCGGCGTTGGCTTCATTGACCTTGTCGGATTCGTGTTGCTGATTCTGGTCACTGTTACCGGTGGCATCATCAAATGGCATCTCCCGCCCGGCTCGGGGCATGGCAGTCATGGCCATGGTTCAGGACATGGTTTGGGCCAGGGGTTTGGCCACGGATACGGCCACGGTCACGAAATCGGTGCCGTCGATGGCTCCGGCCCAAAGCTGCTCTGGGGAATGGACCGGCACGATTGGGGCGACATCCATTTCTGGCTTTCCGTTGCGTTCCTGGCCGTGATCGCGATTCACCTGTATCAGCATCGGTACTGGCTAAGGGCCTGCCTGAGCCGTGGGGAAAGATGCGCGGCCGACGAGCACACCTGATATCCCGCCCGCTTCGAAAGCGGCAATGAGTACAACCGGATGAAAGGAATCATCAGATGACCGTGAAGTTTGAAACCCTGAAGGTGGCATGGGAAAAACGCGATGGCCCTCTCGTTCTGACGACCGTCGATCCCGACGGGATGCCGAACGCGGTGTGTGTCCTGTCCGTGAAGCTTCTCTCCGATGGCCGCATCGGCGTTGCCGACAACATGTTTCACAAGACTCGGGTCAATATCAAAAGCGGCAGCAGGGGCTCGCTCCTGTTCATCGCGAAAGATCGGACGGCGTATCAGGCCAAGGGAACGATCGAATATGTCACATCCGGACCGATCTATGAAGACATGCTGACATGGGTCGAGCCGAGGTTTGCCCGCGTGGCGGTCGCCATTCTTCACGTCGATCACCTGTATGCGGGGGCGGAGGAGCTGACCTGACACGAATTCGTGCATGTGAAGGGATGATATGGAAACTATAGCTTGTAAAATATTTTCTGCGCTGAAGGCATCCGCCGGAGCGGAAACCATCGGGGATATCAGGATGGGACTGGGGTATTCGGCGGTGCGCCTGATCTCGGGTGAAATCGGCTTGTGCTGGACTCCCAAAGAAGAGAGTCGCTGCTGTCATCAGTTTCCCGAGGCGGGAACGCTTACCGGCCGGCCGGCGGCCGACCTTCTTGATGGAATCGCGCATCCGGATTCCGCCTTGAAGCGGATGCTGGGAGTTGCAACGGCGAATGCGCTGTGCCTGTCGCAGCCGCCGGTTTCCTCGCTCGGCGGGGATGTTCTTTCGGTTCTGGAGCTGAAGTCGACCGACCATCTGGTCATGGTCGGGCACTTCGGGCCGCTGTTACCGGAGATCCGCCGGTCGGGCTGTCGACTGGATGTGGTCGAAACATGTCCAGCCGATGGAGAACTGGATCGCGAGCAGGGTCTGCTTGCGCTGAAGAAGTGCACCGTGGCGATCATTACGGCGACGACGCTTGTCACCGGCGGTCTCGACGGGTATCTTGCCGCGCTGGGTTCCGTGCGGGCTGCCGTGCTGCTCGGACCATCGGTTCCCCTGTTTCCGGACGTTTTTCGCGGTACCGGCCTGACGCACCTGGCGGGGTCGCGGGTGCGCGACGGGGAGCGTATTCTGAGAATCGTCTCGGAAGGCGGCGGAACGCCAATGCTGAAGCCATGCCTCGAAGCCGTCGTCGTGCGGGTTTTGCGTGGGTGAATATCGGCAAATATGGAGAAACGAGTAGATATGGACTGCATGAACGAAGAGGTTCTTGAGAACCGCCGACGGTATGAGAGCCGACGGGAGTTATACCGGAGCTTTGGCTACGACATCGAACGGGAGCGGGAGTTCATTCTTGGAAACATTCGTCCCGTGACGGGACCGGTTCTCGAAATCGGCACCGGCAAAGGCTACATGACGGTCGCGCTTGCCCGGTCGGGAGCGCGGCTGACCTCCATCGATCTTTCGGCCGAGGATCAGCGAATGGCTCTGCTCAATCTGCGCCATGACGGATTTGCCGATCGAGCAACGCTCGAAATCGCTGATGCCGAGCGGCTGCCGTATGCGGCGGCATCCTTCGATCTGGTGATCACCGTGAATGTCCTCCATCACCTTGCGCGGCCCCGGGCCGTGTATGAGGAGATTACCAGGGTGCTGTCGCCCGCGGGGCGTATTGTCGTGAGCGATTTCAGCCTGTATGGCCTGGAGGTGATGGATCGGATTCTCCAGAGCGAGGGGCGCCGGCACAATGTGGGCTTCGGGAGTCTGGCGGACATGCAGGAATGGCTCCTTGTCGACGGTTTCAAGGTCGGAACCCACCGGACCAGCATTCAGGACACGATTGTCGGGGTAAGATGAACGATGTTGTCACATCTGAAAATCACGATTCTCGTCGATGACAAGGCTCCTGACGGGCTGACGGCCGAGCACGGCCTGGCGTTCTGGATCGAGTTCGGGAAAGCGAAGTTCCTGTTCGATACCGGCCAGGGAGCGGCTCTGGAAGGAAATGCCCGGGCGCTCGGAATCGACCTTGCCGCTGCCGACATGGTGGCCCTGAGCCATGGACACTATGACCACTCTGGCGGGTTGCCGCTCGTCCTCCTTCGCTCGCCCGGCGCCAGGCTTCATTGCCATCCGGGCGTGATGAAACCGCGATACAGCATCCGCGATGGTGTTGTGAAGGCGATCGGCATGCCTGAGGCGTCACGGAATGCGCTTGACCGCCTTCCCGCACTGAATCGGGCATTCGAGGCCCGGCCCGTCCTCTGGTCTGATCATGCCGGGTTGACAGGGCCGATTCAACGCCGAACGACATTCGAAACGACCGGCGGCCCCTTCTTTCTCGATCCGCAGGGAACACAGCCTGACCCCATCGAGGATGACCAGGCTCTCTGGGTGCGAACCAGCGAAGGAGTGGTGGTTGTCGCCGGCTGCTGCCACTCCGGTCTGATCAATACCCTTACCCGTGTTGCTGAGCTGTCCAGATACGATACCATCCGGGCCGTCATCGGCGGATTCCATCTGCTGAATGCCGATGGACAAAGGCTCGACCTGACGATCGAAGCCCTGCGGAAATTCAACCCCGGGCAGCTGATTCCCTGCCACTGCACCGGTGAAGGCGCCGTTAAAGCACTGAGCGCGGCGTTCGGGGAACGGGTCATCCCGGGCAGGGTCGGGAACACCTTCGAATGGTGAAGAAAAATCCTTTTTTGTGTATTGTTTGAGATCCGGTTCGGTGCAAATTCAGAC
>CAZQYQ010000086.1:0-1274 GCA_964597625.1 uncultured bacterium | reverse complement strand
CAAAGGGAGATTCGGATATGAACGTTGCCGTGCTTGGGGCGAGTAACAAGCCTGATCGATACAGCTATAAAGCCGTCTTGATGCTGAAAGAAAAGGGACATACCCCGTTCCCGGTTCATCCCAGCCTGAAGCTGGTTGAGGGTATTCCCGTCCATGCATCGCTTCCGGCGATCCGGGAGAGCATCGATACCATCACCGTGTATCTCTCGCCAGCGAACCAGAAAAATATCGAAGACGATATTCTTCACAGCACCGCCCGCCGCGTCATTTTCAATCCCGGGGCAGAGAACCCGGAACTGGCCGAACGGCTCCGAGGGGCTGGTAAAGAGACGCTGGAGGCCTGCACGCTCGTCCTGCTCTCGACGGGCCGCTTTTAAATTTGCCCTGAAAGAGGAAAAGAGCACATGCCTACGTATGAATATCTGTGCGAATCGTGCCGCCAGACGATTGAGCGGCAGCAGGCGATGAAGGACCAGCCGGAAACGATCTGCCCCTCCTGCGGCGGAACGCTCCGACGCCTGATCTCGGGCGGAACGGGATTTATTTTGAAGCAGGCATCCCCGGCAACGCCATGTGTTTCCGGCCGGGGTTGCTCGCTGGAGCGAACCGGGCAGGCCTGCTGCGGCCGGAGCCAGCGCTGTGGAGAACCGCCCTGCGAAGAAATGTCGTGACTGCCCGGACTGGGATTCGAAAGAAAGATTTATATAATATATCAAGGTATAAAATATGAGTGAGCTTGTCGTTGCAGAGGAAATCACAAAAGTTGTCGGCTGGTGGAAGAAGGAAACCATTGTCGATCGGGTTTCCTTCTCGTTGCGGGCCGGTGAAATCATGGGGTTGCTCGGCCCCAATGGAGCGGGAAAGACCACGACGATGAAGATGCTGCTGGGGCTCACCGCCATCACATCCGGCTCCGCCAGCATGTTCGATGCGCCGGTTCCTTCGCCGGCTTCGCGCATCGGGGTCGGGTTTCTTCCTGAAGCGATTCAGCACCCCGATCATCTGACGGTGTTTGAGTATGTGCGGTTTCATGCCCGTCTGAGCGGCATGACTGATGGAACCGCCCTGGCGGAAGAACATTTGCGCCAGGTCGAAATGTGGGAGCACCGCGACCGCCTGCTGGTCGAGTGTTCGAAGGGCATGCGCCAGCGGGCGGATATCGCCCGGCTGCTTTTGCTGCGGGCACGGCTCATTTTCCTGGACGAACCCTTCAGCGGGCTTGATCCCTGCGGACAGGTCATGTTGAAGGAACTGCTGGTTTCTCTCAAGGCACA
>CAZQYQ010000085.1:0-15213 GCA_964597625.1 uncultured bacterium | reverse complement strand
CCCGTATCCGCAGTATCTCCTCGGGAGCCTGTTGCTCGCAAAACGCGATTATGTGCCGGCTATCCGGGCATTCCAGGCGGTGCTCGACCGCGACAAGGATGGTTTTGTCCACGATGCCTGGCTGCGGGCCCGGTATTATGCCGGTCAGATCGATGGCCTGGCCGATGCCATCGATTCCGCCCTGCGCCGCTTTCCCGGCATCATCAACCGCCAGAGTCTCGAGCGAATCGCTTTTTCGCTGGGTGTCAGAAGATACAGGCTCGTCGAAACGATCAATGTGCAGGTCAGCGATCCGACCGCGCTCCAGAAACTCGATTTCATCGTTCGACTGCCTCCTCAGATTCCCGGATTCCAGAAAGTCATTCTGGAAAAGGCTTCCATTCTTGCGGATGGCCGCGAAACCAGGGTCGAACCATCCGCTCCCGATGCGGATGAACGGATCCGGGTCAAGGGTGTCGAAGGGCTGCATGGCGGGAATATCAAACTGAGAATGTCGCTGGATATCGAACGCAGACCCTGGCTGGGTAGCCGCGGCCCGTTTCAGCCGGCCCCGGAACCGGATATTGAAGAGAGCAAACGTGACGAGCGGCTTGCACTGAATGATTCCGGGCTCGACGCTCTGGACAGGCGACTGCGCAAGGAACCCGGCAACTTCCTGCAGAATGCGTTCATGGCGATCGGGCGTGGCCTGACATATCGGGAAAACTTCGAAGAGCACGGCGTCGACTGGGCTCTTTCCAATCCCGATGCCTGCGACTGCACCGAGTTTTCCTGGCTGCTGACCGCGCTCTGCCTGCGTCGCGGACTGCCCGCGCGCGTCGTGACAGGCTTTCTCGTGAAATCCGAACTGATTGGCCGTGAAACGAATATCGGCCACGCCTGGGTTGACGTGTATTTCAAGGGCAAGGGCTGGGTGCCGGCCGATCCGACGCTCGGAAGCACGATGCAGTGGGCCTACTTCGGAAACCTTTTGTCGGACCAGATCGTTTTCGACTACTTCGAACCCTCACGCAAAGCCCGTGTCAGCGTCGATTTCACTTCGACCCAGACAACCCTCCCCGTCACCATCAGCAACAGCTACCTCATCACCGTTCTTCAATAAGCCCGGAGAGGGGAGCAGGCTCTGAGATGTCTCAGTGACTCAGGAGTTCGTTCTCAAGCCGTTGTGAGCCGGCGGGTGAGGAAGTTCAGGAACAGAGCCTCGTCGGCCGCATGATCTCCGGTCAGCTGACCGGTTAAGATATACTCTTGCCGGGATGTCTGCTCCCAGAGATCGGTGATTTCCTTGTAGTCGGCGAAATGTGCATTGTATTGCATATAGAGTTCTGAAAATGCGGACTCGTCGGCCGGCTCGAGCTGCCACCGCTCCGGGCAGATGCACCCGTCCATGTATTCGGCCTTGCCGGAACTGAAGGTGATCGGATAACTCCGGCACATCCCGGGGCGGGCCTCGTATATCCCGCATCCCGCTCTCAGGCTCGAACGCTGAAGAAAGATGCACGAACCGTTTTCCCGGTTCAGACAGGGGATATACCGTTCCTCGCCGGTCAGGCGTATCGAAAAATACGTGTATTCTGTGGTTGCGTCGCTGATCGGTTCAAGCACGCACCATTCGCCGATGGGAACGGCGAGATGTCTCGAGAGCCGGATGATATCGGCTCCGTTCAGTGGCACAAGAAACGTGCGGCAGCACCGCGCATCACACCGCCCGCAAGGCATCGATTTCATATTCCGCCTCTCCGTTGTTTCTATATACATGATTTCCACGAACCACAATGTCACGAAGTCTCTGCCATGAAGCCGGTTTTAGAAACCAACACGATGCTCTTCTTCGGAACGGGGCGGCGTGAACATGGAAAATACATCTACTGATATATCTATAAATTTCAAGCAAAAGGCACGAAAGCGCAAAGAAAAGCTGATCTTCGTGAAAGACTCTTTGTGCTTTCGTGCCTTTGTGGTGAAAACTCCGTGGTTCGATGGTTCTGTGGCTCGTTCAACCTCAGGCCCACCAGGCGCCCTTGGTCGCCTGGTAGAGAATGCCCATTCTCAGGGCCTTCGAGAAATCGATTTCCTTGAGTTCCTTGCTTTTGCCCTCGACTTCGACCGACTCGACGGCGAGCGTATCGACATTGAGAATGGCCTTGACCAGCCCTGCCTGATACTGCAGCTTGCCATTGCGGGGGGTCAGCGACTCGGGGGTGCCGCCGAATTTTGCGTGCAGTGTCTCGCCCTCCCACCGGAACCCGTCAGATTCATGCTCGAAGCTCTTCTCGGTCAGATAGAACTTCGGCTTGTCTTTATACGGCGCGCCACTGGTTGGGCAGAAGCTCGTACAGTTGCCGCACTCGTTGCAGAAATCGCCGATGTTGAGAACCTGGGGCTCCTGGCCGAGTCGGAATGTTTCAAGAGTCTCGATCTTCCATGAGCCGTTCTTGCGCACCGCGCGCTGCTTCTGGAAATCGCGCGTTTTGACCTGGTAACTCTGGTTCGCGCGGTTCGGACAGACACTGACGCAGACGTTGCAGACGTCATCGCAGGAAAGGCAGCGGCGGGCTTCTTCGCGAACTTCGCTGTCGGTGAGACTTCTGATGACGACATTGAAGTTCCCGCGATCCGAAACGGGAATCTCGGGCAGTTTCAGACCATGTATCCTGCGGGCCGATTTCTGCTGGAACTGGGCGAACGAAAGATGTTTCTCGACTCGCCCCGCCAGCATGGAAAGCGGTCGTCCTGCTTTCGCCATGATATTCATGGCCGCCTGCCTGCCGTCGCCGACCGCTTTGATGATCGTAGCGGCGCCGCGCACCAAATCGCCGCCCGCGAACACGTTGTCGAGCTTCGTCATGCCGGTTCCCGGATCGATTTTCAACTCTTCCGGCGTCATGAACTCGATGACGACATCCTGGCTGATCGCCGGAATGATCGTATCGAACGGCAGATCTTCAAGAGCTCCGGGCATTTTTTCCGGTTTTGCGCGGCCGTCCGCGCCTTTCGCGCCCAGCCGCATCTTCTGAACCTTCAGCGCCGACACCTTGCCGTCGCGCGTCATCACGGATTCAGGTGCGCACAGTTCGAGAATCTCGATCTTCTCATCGAGGATGGCTTCTATTTCTTCGCGATCCGCCGGCATTTCGGCACGGGTCCGCCGATATACGAGCACGACCTTGCCGGAAGATCCGACGAGGCGCAGCGCCGTGCGAGCCGCATCCATGGCTGAATTGCCGCCACCGACCACGGCGACGCGCGGGCCGATCGACACCTTTTTGCCGCGGCGGACGTCTGACAGGAATTTCAGACAATCGATGACGCCTGCCGCATCCTCGCCCGGGATCCCCATCTTTCTGGCAGCCTGAGCGCCGACCGCGACGTAGATGAAGTCATTCTCGTTGCGAAGGGCCGCGAATCTGTCGCGTGTAATCGCGGTCTCGAAGGAGAGTTTCACTCCGAGACCCTGTATCGCGCGGACATCCTTCTCGATCGCTTCGGCGGTGAGCCGGAACGCCGGGATGGCATCGCTGACCATTCCGCCTGCGAATGCCTTCGTCTCGTAAACCGTGACCGCGAACCCTTCGAGTGCCAGGAAATAGGCGCAGGCAAGCCCTGACGGGCCTGCTCCGATGATCGCGGCCTTCATGCCGTTTGCCTTGGCCGGCTTCGGCAACGGAGAATCAGGATTCTTCTCGGCGATGAACCGCTTCACGTCGCGTATCAGCAGCGATGAATCGTAATTCGACCGGGTGCACTTGTACTGACACTGGTGGTCGCAGACCATCCCGAGCACGTTCGGGAACGGATTCGTGCGCCTGATCACCTCATAGGCCTTGCCATACTCGCCGATCGATGCATAATGCATATAGCCTGGAATATCCTGGTTTGCCGGACAGGTCGTAATGCAGGGCGCGCGCACGCAATCGAACTCCGGAAGTGACCGCGGGGTCTTGACCGAGTCGCCCGTCTTGCTGTCGCGATGATAGGCGGGGAGTGTGGGAGCGATACCGGCATACCGGCGGAGATTCGACAGTGCCGCCTTCTTCACGTCCCCATCTGGCCGACCGGCGCGCCGAAGAATAAATGATTCTATGGAATCTGCGTTCTCGGCATGCATCTGGCTCGCCAGTTCCTCGAGATACTGGTGCTGGCGGGCGTAACCGCCGGGCTTGAGCACGTCGGATGAAACCGTCACGGGCTTGATTCCACAGGCAATCAGATGCGGCAGGTTGAAACAGTCGGCGCCGGCCGAAAAACTCAGATCGAGCTGGCCGTCGAACTCGTTCTGCAGCTTCGCCGCGACGCGGATACTGATCGGGTGCAGCGCGCGCCCGCTCATATACATCATTTTCTCATTGGGCGGGAACACATCTTTGTGGTTCACGCTCTCGAGAGTGTTGGTCAGCTTCAGCGAAAACTGGGTCTTCTGCTCTGCCGAAGCGGCGCGCAGATTCTGAATCAGCTTGACGGCATCGGGGTATTTCAGATCATGGCCGAATGCCTCGTCCGGCACGTTGGTGACGAAGCCGAGCACGTCGTTCAGGATGTGACGGAGTTCGGCGGGGCCGAGGAGCGTCGGGTTGAGCTTGATCGTCGTGTGATACCCGCGTTCTTTGACCAGATACATCCCGATCTTTTCGATCTCATCGGGTGGGCAGCCGTGCATCGTTGAAAGCGTGATGTTGTCGGACATGCGGTCGGGAATATCGAGATCGCGAATCGCGGGATACAGCTTCGCGATAGCCGCGATCTTGGCTTCTTTTTCCGCACGGGCGTTTGCCATGCGGTCGAGGAACCGCTGCACGTTCGGCTTCTTGATCCCTTCAAGGTTGTATCCGACACTCATGTTGAAGATGAAACCGCGGCCCCGGCTCGTGTTGTGGCGGCCGAGCTTGTGGTTCAGCATGTGAAGCAGAATCCAGGCGTTGAGATACTCGTCGAACGAGTCATCGAGCCGAAGCTCCTGCGACCATTCACAGTTGTAACCTTCATCCTGGGCATCGATGCAGGGTTTCGAGACATTCAGCTCATCGAGGGTCTGAATGGTTTTCAGCTCGAGATACCGGCTGCCGCAAAGCCAGGCGGCGATCAGGTTCTGTGCCATCTGCGTGTGCGGGCCTGCGGCGACGCCGATCGGAGACTCCATCGGGGTGCCGAACCGGGTCATGGTGAACGGATCGCCCTCGCGGGGCGTAAAAAACAGGCTTTCATGAATGCCGAAAATCTGTCTGCGCTGGTCATATTCGCGCAGGATCCAGTCGGCGAGACGCTCTATGGAAATGCGTGCAAAGTCTTTCGACATGAACACCGGACTCCTTGCCTTGAAATGAGGACTCTTTTCGCCCGGTATTCTATCACAAAATCGGCGCTGAAAAAGCCTGCCGTTCAACCGCGGCCAGGAAGCAGAAGAGCCGCGAAAGCGGCTTGAAACCCCGGCAGGGGAGAGATGGCGGGCTGCCAGCCCAGCTCTGTCTGAATTTTCCCCGGGTCCAGCACCAGAGAGCCGGTGAGCCGTCGTATCCGCGGCCCGATCAACGGGAAGCGGGAGGCGAATTTCCAGAGAAGCCTGGGGAGAGAGAATATCCTGATCGGCCTGCCGGCAGCCTGAGCCATGATTGTCACCAGTTCACCGATGGAGAGGGGAGCCTTGTCGGCAACGAGGAACACCTTGCCCGGCGCGGCAGGATGAAGCAAAGACAGCTCGATGGCTTCGGCAAAGCGGTTCACATCAAGAAGGCTTCGGCTGTTGTCGATGTTTCCGACGGGAAGCGGCCAGCCATGCATGACGGCATTCATGAGGGAGCGGAGGTTGCCTTTCATTCCTGTCCCATACATCAGCGGAGGTCGCAGGATGACGCAGGGAAATCCGCTGTTCCCATGCATTTGCAACAGGGCCTGCTCTGCTTCGAGTTTGGAACGGCCGTAGGGATCCTCGGGATGTGGAACGGTGGTCTCATTCCAGGCGATTCCCGGGTGTGTTTCCTCTCCCATGGCCTTGACGCTGCTGACAAAGACGAAACGTTTCACACCCTGCCGCTGAGCGGCCCGGGCAAGTCTGACGGTTCCTTTTACATTTGTATCGTTATATAACGTTGCTGCCGCGTTCGGATCATCCATGACATGAGCGCGGCCTGCGAGATGAGCGACGGCATCGACATCCGCGCAGGCGTTTTCCCAGCCGGCAGAGGGATCCGTCAGGTCTCCGGTGATCCTTGCCTCGGTCCCTTCAGGAAACGGCAGGGTCGGAGGATGCCTCATTGCAGCGATGACATGAAGTCCGGAACCGGTCAGCCGATTCACGAGGGCATGGCCGACGAATCCGTCCGCGCCGGTTACAAGGACGCGCATGAGCTGTTCACGTCAGAAGAAACGCCAGCCCCACCGCTGAAAATAGCGGAAGGCTCCGGCCGCAAAATACATCGAAAACCGCCAGCTCTTTCGAGTGGCGCGTTCCCAGAAATGAATGACCGAAACAAAGGGATAATAAAGTGTTCGATGTGTTTTCTGGACGCGTCTGCACAGGTCGAAATCCTCGAAATACAGGAAAAAGCTTTCATCGAAGCCTGACAGTCTCTTCAAAACATCGGTACGGCAGAACATGAAGGCTCCGCTGAGGAGGGGCACGTCATACTGGTGATCGTAGCCGACATCGCGCATCTCATAGGCATCCAACCGTTTGCGAAAACGGTTTTGCAGCGAGGGGGAAAAGAATTTCCTCGCTACCAGGTCGAAGAGGGTCGGATATCGTTTGTTTAAGCCCTGGATGGTTCCATCCTCGTTCAAAACCCGCGGAGACACGATGCCGACATCCGGGTTGGCGTCCATGAACTCCGCAAGCCGGGAAAAGAGGTGCTCCTCGACCATCATATCCGAGTTCATGATCACGAAATAATCCGTGTCCGACTGACGCAGATTGATGTTGTGATTGGCGCCGTACCCGGCCTGGTTCGGATTCGGATTGATGATGATTTCAGGATACGCTTTCCGAACGAAGTCGGAGCTGTTGTCGGTGGAACGATTATCGACGAGACGCACGGTTGCTCCACAGCGCGTGGCGGCCGGGCGCAGCGTCGGCAGCAGCCTTTCGAGGTGGTGGCGCTGGTTCAGCGTTATCAGCGAAATGGTGACTGAGGACATGATGGTTGGACTATTCCTTTCAATGCACCCATTTGGAATACGGCTTCAGTATAGATGTCCGGACAAAATGTGCCAATACCTGCTGCATTGTCGTTCTGGCGAGCTTATGCAGAGCGAACCCATTGGTTCTTCGCGGGATCATACCGTTTGACCACCTTTGCCGGAACCCCCAGGGCAAGGCTGTTTTCAGGAACATCTCTCGTGACGACGGCATTTGCGCCAATGACGGCCCCCGCGCCGATGGTGACTCCAGGCAATACCGTGACGCCTTCCCCGAGCCAGACGAGGTTTCCGATGCTGACAGGGCTGATGAGCAACTCCCGATCCGCAGGCCGTGTGTCCGGCGACGAATGCGGAAAACCACCGCCGTAACAGCCGTGATCGTGGTCCGTGATGAAAACTCTGCTTGCAATGAGGACGTCATCTCCGATTGTGACGGAATCGACGGCGCCGATGTGAACATAATCATTCACTTCGACGCGGGAACCGATGCGTATGCAGATTCTGGTTTTCTCATCAGTGAAGGCGTCCAGTCTCAAGCCCACGCCGGCAGTGAATTCGGGGCCGATACGGATATTCCGCAAACCTCTCGCATACCAGGGCCACCTGAGAACTCTCGCCCCGGAAAAACACATCTTCGTCATCAGGATATCGCGCACAAGGCGAATCATTCCCAGAAAGCCATACCGGGAAAAAAAATCAAAACCCGAATCGGCCCATGTCTTTGATCGGTTGGGCGGGGGCAATAATCTGCTGGCTTTCATTCGCGACTCCAAAATCCGTTCTCAAAACTTCCTGTCATGCATGATGAGCATGATATGCGCCTTCCCATGAAGGTGACAATCAATTTGGCATCCATGAAAATGAGTTGCATGCAATGAAATAGAGCCAATGTCCGAAATCATTCGGGTGATTGAGATCATTCATCAGCAAACTCGGAAAGTCTTTTCTCGAAAGAACCTTTTCCCATGTTTCGAATACTCCTGCGTATCCTGCCCGGAGTTCATGAGCAACCTCCCTGGTGGCTCGGGCAAGCTCGGGCATTCGGCGGTTCGCTTTGAAGTGATACCAGTCAGGATTGGCTGGAAAGGCGGAAAGAAAAATGATTTCAGCACCACTGATTTGAGAGATTTCCAGACCCATGGTTTGAAGATTCCGTTTGAAATCCTCCAGGGGAGTGTTGTAATCGTTCATGCCGAAGCCAATCAGAACGAGATCCGGAGCCAGATTCAGGACTTCCGCGGAAAGGCTTGCCACCCCGTCAGCGCTGTTCATGCCACTGCGCGAAACATTGTGGCACTGGAAAACCGTTTTTGGATAACGGCTTTTCAGGCTTGTCATCCATCGTGCAACGAAGTTCAGCTCAGGTTTCGAGGCTTCCGCCCCGAAGCAGATGCTGTCGCCGTAGACCACGATCGAGAACGTCGCATTGTCCGTGAATTTTGAAAGGACCCGTCTTTGATCCGGGCCTTCCAGCACGGGAGCGGACAAATCACATCCCTTTTCCGTACGATAATCCAGATAGACAAAATACGGCTTGTTGCTGACCAGGGAGTCCAGATGTTTCGCAAATCCTGTTTTTCCATACCATGGATGCTGCGAATAGTCGGGAATGCGCGAGTTCGGCGTTCTTCTGATATGACCTTCGGACGAATTCAGAATGTAATCCTGACCTGCCCTGTACACGATTGTATCCGGCTGGTCAGGGTCGTAGGTGCTTCGCAGGACGACATTTTCAGAGGCAACCGGAAGAAACAGCAGTTGCGAGGGCTCTTCACCGGCCAGAACGAAACTCTCCCCGTGCATGGAGATCGCGGTATTTCCTTGAGTGACGCATCGCCCGATCCACCGGATTTCAGGATAAATCCATTTTTTTTCCAGATAATACTCTGCCGGCTTCAAGGATACCGAAACCGCCAGGATGATGAAAAAGACGATAAGGAACGTGCGCATCACTTCTCTGAGCATGAATGATACAAGAGAGCGTGCGTTCGTGCGGTATTGAAAAATAGTTGTTGCTGCATTTGGTTATGAATATTGAATCTCATAAGATGTTCGGAAAATCACTGCACGATCTCGGTAAAAAGATGAAAAATGACAAAAATAAGATTTGCATTTTTGTTTAAGAATCGCAATACTAGCTTGCCTATCGGACGACCCTTATGATGACAGAAACAACGATTTCTCAAGCGAATTCGACAACCCATCCGGCGGAACGTATTGAAGTGTCGTCGATGGGGCGATCTCTTTGGTTATTCGGTTTGTCAGTATACGCATTAGCAGCGGCGTTTTCAATTTCCGCCTCTCAGATCGGCCTTGGGATTGCTGCGCTTGGCATGCTGAAAATGTGGCTGGCGGGAGAGTTCAAACCACGATGGACGGTCATAGAACTGGCTTTCGGTGGCCTTTTCATTGCCGGTCTGCTTTCGCTGATCAATGCCGTCGACATGTGGCGCGGAGTTTCCGAGCTGAAGAAGTTCTTCTTGATTATCGTCTTCTGGCTTCCCTTCTGGCCGGGTTTGAAACCGTCTGAACAACGCAGATTGATGGGGCTGCTCGTGGCATCCGGCGCACTGGTCGGCATTATCGGCGCAACGAATACGATTTGGAAGATGGCGACCAACGCTTGGGATTTCCGCTCTTCAGGCTTCTTTTCGATGTCGATTACCTTTGGTGAAACTCAGGCTCTTTTTCTCTTGCTGACCCTGTCCTGGTTGCGGTCGGAATCTCCCGATTCTCCCCGCAGGCTGCATCTCAAGGGCGCCGCCGTCTGCCAGGCGATCGGGCTTTTATCCTCATTCACCCGAGGTGCGTTCATCGGTTTTGCGCTGGGTCTCATCATGCATTTCAGGGCCGAATGGCGCAAAACACTGGCTGGGCTGCTCGTAATCGGAGTGCTGGCGGTTGTTGGCGCGCACATTTTGAGACCTGATCTCGATGTATTCAGCCTCAAATCAAACAAGCCGCAGAGCATCGGTGGCAATCTGCGCTGGACGATCTGGCAGAATGGCTGGAAGATGTTCACCGGGTATCCGGTTTTCGGCGTGGGCCTGAATAATATCAAACCCCAGTATCGTGCTCTTCTCGAAGCGCACCCGAATCCCAATGATCCCCAGGTTTACGGACATCTTCACAATAATTTTCTTCAGTTCCTTGTTATGACGGGAATCACCGGGTTTGTCGCCTTCTGCTTCCTTTTTCTCGCGACAGCATCATTTTTGCGCCGGTTGCCAGGAACGATATCGACCCCCTGGCTGGCTTTACAGGCTTATGGCGCGCTCGATATCTGGGTCGCGTTTTATGGAACAGGCTTGACGGAGTATAGTTTTGGCGATGAAGAGGTAGCTATGCTGGCTTTCTTCCTCATCGGGCTTCTTTCCGCTCCATCGACATCGGTAAAACAATTGGATTCGTGAAAAAGTAACGTAATGGAAGTAATCGTTGGTAATTATGTTTAATTCGCTATTATATTTTATGGATACCAGCAAATGACCAGTGGGCCTTTTGTGACGTTCGTTGTCGCGGTCCGCAATGGACGGCGAACGATCGAACGGTGCCTTGAAAGTGTCTGGCGACAAACTGATCCGGATCGTGAATTGATTGTGATTGACGCTGCTTCAGACGATGGAACGGTTGACTATCTCAAGGCAAATTCAGCAAAAATAGACTTTTGGTTATCAGAGCATGATCGAGGTGTTTATCAAGCCTGGAACAAGGCTCTCTCAAAAGCACGCGGGGAATGGATCTGCTTCCTTGGCGCTGATGACCGGTTGTTTAGCGACGATATATTGGGAAAAATACGCCCTGTGCTGGAAAATCGCCGCGAGGAGGAGATCTTCTTCTACGGTTGCCTTGTTAATGTGAACCGGAAGGGTGAAATTATCGAAACCCTCGGACAACCCTGGAATGAGGTTCGTGACTTGCTGCCGAAAATTCACTGTTTGCCTCATTCCGGCGCCTTCCATCACCGCTCGATGTTTGATGCGGGCGGTTTTGATGAACGATTCAAAATCGCTGGAGACTATGATTTGCTGTTGCGTGAACTGCGTAAGAGACAGGCTTGCTTCGTTCCAAGGTTGACGGTTGTGGCGATGGAGATCGGCGGCATGAGCAGTGACCCTGCCAATTCTCTGGTCAATCTGCGCGAAAATCGCCGTGCTCAGAGAAAGTGGGGAACGGTCGGGGCATTTCCGAACCGCCCTTTGCTTATGGCATGGTTACGGGTCTGGATTCGGATCATTCTCGTTCGCTCCTTCGGTATCGAACGAGTTGCCCGGTGGCTTGATATTGGCCGTGGATTCATGGGCAAAGAACCTTATTGGACGAGACTCCTGCCGTGAACAGCCATGAGAGCCCTCCTCGCCTGAGTATCCTGATCCCCGTTTATAACTGGGATGTAACTTGGCTTGTTGAATCCCTGCGCTCGGAAATTGAACTTGCGGGCCTCCATGAGGCCGTTGAATTGAAATGCTTCGACGACGCTTCAACGGATCATCAATTGCGGGAAATCAATCGAAGACTCTTTGCCGGCAGCGGCAGAGGCTGGGAAGAATATCGGGAGGCTTCAATCAATCAGGGGCGTGCGAAAATCCGCCTTGATCTGGCGGCAGTCGCAAAGGGGGAGTGGCTGTTGTTTATGGACGCCGATGTCATTCCCGATTCGAAAAAATACTTAAATATATATATAGATGAAATTAAAAAAGGCAGCGCGGATGCCGTTTGTGGTGGGACCGGATATTCCCAGCGTATCATGACGGGTTCGCAATTTGATTTTTATCTGTATCTCGTAGCGAGGGCTGGCCAGAGCAACGCCGCCATGCGTAACAACGTTCCCTGGCAGATGCTGCTGACCTCAAACATGCTTGTGAGACGCGAGGTGTTTCAGAAGATCCCTTTCGATTCCCGCTTTGTCTGTTATGGCTATGAAGATCAGGAGTGGGGAATTCGCGTAAAAAACGCCTATCGCCTACTTCACATCGACAACACCGTTTCCCATCTCGGGTTGCAGACAAAATCGGAGTTATACAGGAAGATGCGAGAGTCCATCGGCAACTACGATCTTCTCAGGCAATGGCATCCTCGCGAATTTGCTGAAACCAGCATGGCATCGGTAGAAAACTTTTTTTCCAGATTTCCAATCTCGATGCTAACGCGACTAGACCTGTTGCTTGAAAAAGTTTATTTTTTGCTCGATAGGCCTTATTCTTTGGTGTTTTTTTGCTATCAGCTGAACAAAGCCGTTCTGCTTGCAATGGCCAAAAATCGGCGTGTGACATCAGCAGAGCTTTAACAGCCTGAGGATTAAGTTCAAGATCGTTGATACACCTTCTGTAATAAAATATAATAAATATTATTTTCATCTGCTGAAGTTTTCTGATGGCAAAGCGGAAGCAGGCGAGACAGGCCGAGTTGTGGGTTGCGGCACCAGAGTTTGCCCACGACTTCGGCGCACCCGTTTTACTCGAACCCCGCGGGTTGGGTGATCTGCTTCTGAATCTCATTTTCAGTATTCATCTTGGTAAATCGCTTCATCAGTATTGCCTCGGTCGTGCAATCACCAGAAAGGCATCATGCCGGGAGGTTATTGCTCCGTGAAAAGACACTTCTTCCACAGGCTGCTAACCGCACTGCCCTCCTGAAAGATTCAAAACCGATCTGGTTGAGGCAAGCCAGGAGGAATCACAGAAAAAGACCGTGTTGATACATTTCGCAAATGGCTGATAGCCTTTCGAGGCGAGAAAGATCGCAATCTCCGCCTGGGGCAGGCGCGAGAACTCCATCTCCAGAACTTCGATCAGCAGCACGTGCGGCCGGTATCTGCCCCAGTCATTCGAGCGAAGAACCGCCAGGTCCAGCCCTTCCACGTCGACGCTCATGAAATCGATCTGAACGCCGTGTGGCAGATGTCTGCCCAGGACTTCGTGCAGGGTCCGGGTGCGGATGGTCAGGACATTTCGTAGTTTCCATCTCGGATCGGCCTGATACATTTCTGAAAGCTGTTTCGAAAAGGTATTGAGGGCCGGTTCGTCAAACACGTGATACTGGAGATCCTGCTCTGTATCGGAAATCGCGATTTCGAGGTTGAGATCTCTCGGACGACAACGGTTGAACGGTTTCATGCTGCCCGGCATCGCATCGATATTGATGCCGTGCCAGCCTTTTCTGTAAAAGAAATAGGTATTCGAAAGCTTCTTGGGATGATGAGCGCCGATATCGATATAGAACCCCTCGCGCTGTTCGTCGAACAATCTGGCCAGAACAAGGTCTTCACCTTCCTGGGAGTAGGATGAACGGGCCCAGCCGTCGAATAGTTCAAACCGAAAATAGTTGAGGATATTCAATACCACATTCGGAAGCAGGCTCTTGAGGAAGGATTTCACGATATTACCTCGATCTCAATATGAATGAACGACTGATGAGGAAGAACAGTTCCCTCGTCCTGGGATGAATCATCGGAAAGAGAAAGGCAGCTCCTGCATAGGATATGGTTGTTGCCGCGGCAGCTCCAATGATACCGAACGGCGGGATGAGAACAAAGTTCAGGATGATATTTGTGACGGCGCCGGCAACCGTGAAGAGGGCTCCGGTTCCCTGCTGGTTGCGGGAAAGGAACCACTGGGAATTAACGACCCCGATGGAAACGAACAAGCCGGCCCAGATATGCAGAACCAGCACGGCGCTGGCCTGGGCATAGGATTGCCCGAAAAGAAAAACGATGAACGGCTTTCCGATCATCTGCACGACGATGGCAATCGTGATGGAGAGCCATATCAGCAGGGAATACAGCCGTGACATCCGCTTGCGATAAAGCGTTGCACTCTTCTTTCTGGCGCTGACGATTGCCGGGAAAAGAGAGGTTGCTATCTGCATAGGCAGGAAATACCAGGCTTCGCTGATGCGGATCGCTGCCGCATACTGGCCGACGGCTTCAACGTTCATCATCTCCTTGATCATGATCTGATCGATTCGCATGTAAAGCGAGACAACGAGGCCTGAAATGATCAGTGGCCAGGATTCCCGAAGCAGAAACACAGCGGCTGAACGGTTGAAGCGCCACGCCATCACGTCAAAGCTCCTGGACCGATACATCAGGAACAGGATCAGGCTGAGCAGGCTGGTGTCCAGAATGACAGTGCCTGCGAACCACTCTAGAGGGGCATTTGAAACCAGAAGAAAGATCTTGAGTCCGGACGATGCAAAGAAGACGAGGCTGTTGGCAATAGCACTGTATTTTGACTGGACCTGCGACTGGAAAAAACTGTCGATGATCCAGCCGGACTGAAAGAATACCGAACAGGCGGTAATAAGAATGACAGTATTCGTCAGCGAATCGTTTCCCGAGAGACGCGAAAGTGGGATCAGCAGCAGAAACTGGACGACTGAACCGCCCAGTTTCAAAAAGAACGAGGTTCCCATCAGCTCGTTCCAGGAAAATCTGTTGTTGATTAGTTCCCGGATCAGAATTCCGTCGATCCCGAGCGTGGCGATGGCGCTCAGAAGAAAGACCAGGCTTTGCGCGTAATTCAGGATGCCAAAATTCCCCGGCCCGAGATACCGAGCCGTCCAGGCGCCGATCCAGATGCCGACGACGAGCCGGATGATCTTTTCCACGATCATCCAGGAGGTGTTCTTGAAATATTTGACGAACCCGTCGTAGGAGAAGACCTTGCTGAGCATTTCAGTCCCGGTTCGGAATTACCCTTCAGTGTGCTTCAGACTGCCGATTCCATGCGCCGGCTGTCTGTCATGCGCTGGCTTGAGCGAAACACTGCGGGAAAGGAAAAAAGACGTCGTCCAGGTATATGCGTTGATCGGGCCGAAGCCGGCCATATCAACCTCTATAAAATCTAACTCTCGCAGGTGCTTGGCGGAAATTTCGAACCAGTCGGAGTTGTCGAGAATGTAAAATCCGTTTTGTTTCAGTTTGCTCAGAGATGTCTGCGTGCAGTCCAGGCGATGATTTCCATCGATGATGATGATGTCGAAACTGTCTGCCTGCCTGGAAATACACTGAACATACTCTTCCTTGGTGCGAGCAAAGTGATATTCAACATTTCCCGGCAGCAGACCCTTCATTCGATCATA
>CAZQYQ010000084.1:2977-15374 GCA_964597625.1 uncultured bacterium | reverse complement strand
GGCTCCGGTGCTGACGCTCGAAAAACTGGGCGGGGGTGAACTCCGGTTCCCCGCCAAAGGCTGCTGGACGATCGTTTTCTTCTGGTCGCTGTTCTGCCATGTCTGTATCGAAGAGCTTCCCATGCTGGCAGAGGAAGTGGCCGCGCTGCCGAAAGAATCGGTGCAGTCCGTTTTCGTGTCGATCGATACGGCCCGGATGAAGACCGGCCTCGAAAACTTCCTGAAAAAACGCAACCTGGATATCGAAGTGGTCCTGGACCGGGTTGTCGCTTCGACAAGCTATGAAGCAGCCGATCACTGGGGGGTCAGGCCCACGCCGGCTGTTTTCCTCGTCAATCCTGACGGCGTCGTCACCTACTCGTGCGAAGGCCCATTCGAACCACGCGATCTGTTCGAGCCTCTCAAAAAAGCGGTCGGCCATGTCGGCAGTCAGACGGCGGCACCGCCGGTTCCTGAATCGATCCCCGTGGCCGGCGGCGGCGTTTTCGTCTCGCCATCGCTGCCGCCGACGGCGTTGAGCAAAGAAGCCGTCGCCAGTCTTGCCGGCATGGAACTCGCCGTCACTCCGGCCGGCCTCGCGATGAAACCGGTTTCTGTTGCAACCTCCTCTGTTCCTGCTTCTGGTAGCGCTGCACAGAGTGAGCTGTCGGCCCCGACGGCGACCCAGGCCTCGCACCTGGCATCGTATGCGAGCCATGGAACGGCAACTCCGGCGCGTCCCCTGACGGATGTGCCGATCCCCGGAATGCGGCCGGATGCTGCGGGGATGGGGACAAGATCCGCATCGGAAGGGGTATCTGCATCCCCGGCCGCGCAGCCCTGACGCCCCTGTCGGAGAAGATGATGGACGACTGCATACGTGTTTCCAGAAACGCTGTCTGGCTGATAATCATTCTCTTGGCCGTCATAACAGGTTTCCTGATGCTTGGAATGCTGAACGTCGATCTCGACGAACTGCTCGGAGCGGATCACCTTGCCATCAAGGTCGGTGGAACCTCGATCACGCAAGATGATTTCGCCAGTCTCAAACGTCTCTCGGAGCCTGAATCCGGCAGCATCGGCGATACGGCATTCGCGGAAGAGCTTCTCGAAACGCTTCTCTATGCAGAAGCCGGCCGCCAGCTGGGTCTCGATAAAGCCGCCGAGTTCACCGAACGTGTTCAGGCGTTCGATCGTGCGATCGCGATTTCTTCAGGCCCGGTGGATCTTTCGAAGGCGCTGTTTCTGCTCGAAGAACTGGCCCGGCGAACCCGCGCCCGCATCCTCGCCGCCGCTGATGCCGAAATTGATGCTGCGCTGAAAACGAGCGAGAGCGAAGCGGACCCGGCGGTGGGTGTCAGCACGGGTGCCGCCAGACTGCATCTGCGGACCGCGCTTGCCGCTGATGAGGCTGCCGCGACCTCGCTGATGGCTGCGGCTGACGACGGCACGCCGTTCTCCGAACTCAATGCAAGCTGGTCCCGGTCGCCGTATGCGGCGAGCGGCGGAGATCTTGGCTGGGTCGGTCCCGAAGACCTTCCGCCAGGAGTGTTTGAGCGGCTTGAAGATGCCCCCGTCGGTTCCCTGACCCGCGCATTTTCCGATGTGAACGGAGTCCACTTTTTTCTGGTCGAAGCCCGCCCGGCAGCGGTTCCCGGCTTTGAAGACCGTCGTCGCGCCGGACGACTGCGCGAGGAACACCGCCGGCGGGCCGTAGACCGATTTCTGCAGACGATGCGGACCACCATGCCCTGGTTTGTGCATCCGACCCTGCGCCGGCCATGACAACTCGGACGATCTCGAGGAGCGAAGAATGAATACTACCGCCCGAACGCATTACCTGGTTCTGCCTTCCTATCAGGTGCGCCTGATTCTGTTCCTCATGCTGATCATGCTGATCGGTTCCCTTTTTCACGGATTTTTTCTGTATAAAATAACGGCGCGCGGGATCGAAGAGGGCTTCTTTTCCGCGCATAACCGTCTCAGGTCGACTTGGGAAATCCTCAAGCCGGCGATTGTCGTGACGAACGGTCTCTCTTTTCTGCTGGTCTCGCTGGCCTTTCTTTTTGTGACGCTGCTTCTGACGCATCGCCTCGTGGGACCGATGTTCAAGATCGCCGGCCGCCTCAGGGAGCTCGCCGCCGGCCGCCTCGACCTGGCCCCGGTTAAACTGCGCCGCGGGGACGAGGGACAACTGCTGAGTGATGCCGTAAACGAACTTCAGGACGGCCTTCGAAAGCGATTCTCGACCCTGGCTTCGCTGCGCGGGAAGCTTGCCATGGGCGTCAAGGTTTCCGAAGAACAGCTCGTCGATGCTCTCGACACCGCTCTTCGGGATGTGCGGCTTGCCGAAGCCTCGAAGGACGGCGAAGATACCCGCCTCGCGTGACGAACACCGTGAATTGCGGAGATACGAAGCGCTCTGTTGTGTTCCGGTGGTTGTAACATTCTGAAACAGAGATGAATGCCAATATGCGACACGATCGTATCCGCATCCGCAGGGGGGGCGTTGCTGCGTGCCCCTGCCGGATCTCAGGCGCGGACGAAATGAACGGCATGAATACGGACTTGAATATTATTAAATATATAATTGTATTCATATGCGGTTTGGCGCAGGTTCTCCTCAGTTTGCCCGCAGGGGCTTCGCCCGGGTTCGACCATCAGGAGGCTGCGGCCCATTCGAACTGCGGTGTCTGTCATGCCGCGGCTGCGACGGCTCCGGCCCTGTTGTCAGTGAACGCCGGCCAGTGGTGCGTGACATGCCATTCGAAGCAGGCGGCGAATGTCCATCCGATGGGGATTCCCGCTTCCATGAGCAGCAATCTGCCTTTCGAGCCGGGTGGCCGCATCGGCTGCCTGACATGCCATTCTCCACACCAGGTGGCGATTGCCTCGGAGGCTTGGGTGGCGGGTGAACGCAGAAAAGACCCGGGCGGCCTGTTTTTGACCTATCTGCTGCCGTTTCCGAACACCTCCGGCGAACTGTGCAAACGATGTCATGAAGATCCTTCGGCGGTTATGCGCGGTGGGTCGATTCACAGGCCCCGAAGCTTTGAAAGCCGCGGATACGCCGGCTCGGTCGCCTGCGCCAGCTGCCATGCTGAAATATATAAGGAATGGTATCTTACGCCGCATGCCCGCATGACCCGCAAGCCGGCTGATGTGCATGATTTGCCGGCCCTTTCCGGAACTGATCTGGAATGGCCGTCGGAGCACATCCGGTATGTGCTCGGTTCTCACTATGTCCATAGATTTGTCGCCGAAGCTTCGGGCACCCTTGTCGTGCTGCCGCGTATTCTCGACCGCGCCACGAAAAAGTGGCTGCCCGTGCGGGATTACGGCTGGACAAAGCGGCGCTGGCTCGAACAGTGCGCCGGCTGTCATACGACCGGCTTCACCAGCGACGGGGATACGTTTGTCGAAAGCGGCGTCGGCTGTGAAGCCTGCCATGGGCCGGCGCGCGATCACGCTCACAGCGGGGCGCCCGAACTGGTGGCGAATCCCGCGAAAATGGTCGGCGATCGCGCCGAAATGGTCTGCATGTCCTGCCATACCTCGGGCGTCGATGAAAGCGGACGGTATCATTTTCCGGTCGGCTACAGGCCTGGTGACGATCTCACGAAGAGCTTCTCGGGGCTGACGCCCAAGCCGGGCCAGGATACGACGACGTTCGCGGGCGATGAATCCCTCGCCGACAGACAGCGCCAGTGGCAGTTTCTGCGCGACCGGCTGTTCCTCGCGAAAGGTCTCACCTGCGATTATTGCCAGAATTTCCGTGATTTCAAAACCGCATCCGGTGGGGAATACCTGACGCATGATGAATACTGCATGACATGCCACGCTGACCTTGCCGGCCACCCGCCTCAGAACCCCGGGAAAAACTGCACCGCATGCCATGCTCCACGCAAAACAGCCTCCGGCACGTATGATATCCACGACCACAAGTTCCGTTTCTGAACATCAACGAACCACAACGAAACCGGGAAAATGAGAAACGAAAATTGCATCGGGCTATACAGGCGCAGAGATACAAAGGAAAACCCCACCGGTCCAACGGCGGGCCATCCTGGAACATTTTCCCTGAGGACTCACGCACAGTCGCTGGTGTAAGCGCCTCGTGCGCTGGATGACGCCGGTTACGGCAGATATCGGGTTCCCTGAGCAGAATGTCTCATGGGCCACATCGGGGCTCTGCTTTTTGACGCCTTCTGACCCGGCTCCCATCGATTGGCTTTGTGCCATTATGTCTTCAGGGTGCGTTATCTCAAGAGGGAAAGACTCTCCTTCATTGTGCGCTTGTACGATTTCCGGGTCGTGTGATACCATCGCGGCGTGATGATGATGTGTCTTGGTATATCCGCAACGGCACTGATGCTGGCGGCGTTTTTCCGTATTCTCGAACGGGCCGCCGGCAGGACTCCCGCCTGGCATGGAACGATCACCCTCTGGATCGGCCTCGGAGCAGCTCTCCTGTCGCTGCTGCTCTGGCATCACCGTGTTCCGTCCGCCACAGCCGGATTTTCTCTCCCGATTGCCGTTCAGATAGCGGGCTTCGTGCTTGCCTCGATCTGCGCCTGGCTCGAGTGGCGATCCCGGGAAACATTCTTCAGTCTGTTCGTGCTTCCGGTTGCCGCGGCGCTTTTAACGGTGGCGGCGCTCGGGGAACGGCTGCTCGTGGGCTCTCAATTCAGCGGACCCTGGTTTCTGCTGCATGTCGGCTTCTCTATTGCCGGCGAATGTCTGTTTTTCATGGCAGGCCTGGCCGGAGTGACCTACTTGTTTGCCCTGCGGCGCCTGAAAGGGAAAAACAGAATCCGGGCCGTCTCATTCTTCCCGCCGCTTCTGCGGCTTGAAATTCTCATGACCGCTTTCCTTGGCGGCGGATGCGTGCTGTTTGCGCTCGGCATCGCTGGCGGCTTCGTCTGGTCATGGCTCCAGTTCGCGATCATTGATCCGCTCGAGCCGAAGAAAGCCCTTTCGGCGGTGCTGCTGGTCTTGTTCGGGAGCATGCTTGCGGCCCGACAGGCGGGACGACTTGCCGGCCCCCGCCTCGCCTGGGGGATTATCGCCGGCTTCGCTCTGTCGATGATGCTTGCCTTTGGTATCGACAGCAGCATGCACTGGTATCCGAGGTGACGCATGGGTGATTCGAAAATAGTATATGTGCCAATATTTATGAACGTCAGCGGCATGCGGGTTCTCGTGGCCGGCGGCGGGGATGTTGCCCTGAGGAAAATACGCCGGCTTTCCGCTGCTGGTGCCGAAGTTCATGTCGTTTCTCCCGCAATACAGGACTCGATCCGCGAGATATCCGGAGTGACATGCGAAACCCGCCGGGTGCGTGACGAAGATCTGACGCCTTATCTGCGGCTCGTAATCCTCGCGACCGATGACACGGACGTTCAGGAAAAGATGGCCGGGCTCTGCCGACGTCTCGGAATACTCTGCAACCGCTGCGATGCCCCTGAGGATGGGGATTTCGTGACCGGAAGCGTCATTGATTCCCCTCCGGTGATGGCGGCAGTGACTGCCTCCGGCGTGCCTGCCATGGCGCGTCTGGTGCGTGAGCGCTTCGAAAAGGCTCTTGAACCCGCGCTGCTGGATCTGGCCGGGCTGCTCGAAGAAGTCAGGCCCCGGCTGAAAGAATGCCGTGTCGATGCCGCCTGCCGTGCCGGCTTCTTTCGTCGCTGGGCCAGTGAACAGGCGGTTGATGACATTCGAAAACGTGGCCGTGATGTGGTGCGCGAGGAGATGATGCGATGCCTCTCCTGCTGATTGGTCTGAACCATCGCTCCGCTCCCGTCGAGGTGCGCGAGCAGCTGGCACGCCTTTGCGGCGTGCCGGTGCCCGGCGTGGATGGAGTGAACCTTGAAGCCGTTCCCGTGTTCACCTGCAACCGGGTTGAAATCTACTACGATGGATCCTATGACGCTGCTGAAGACTCGTTCCAGCGGCTGCTGGCCGATGCCGGCCTCCCGCCGGGAGAGTTTGAATCGTTTCTCTACCGAAAACCGGCTCTGGATGCCATTCGCCACGTTTTCAGCGTTGCCGGTGGTCTCGACTCGATGGTTGTCGGGGAAAATCAGATTCTGCACCAGTTGAAAACCTCCTATCAGCACGCGATCGACAATCACTGGGTAGGAAAACACCTGCATGCCCTTTTCCAGAAAACGTTCGAAGTCGGCAAGCGTATTCGCGCGGAGACGCGGATATCGGACAATACCGTATCCATCGCTTCTACGGCCGTCGATCTGGCAAAACAGATTTTCGGCCCGCTTGATGAGTGTGGTGCCCTTGTCATCGGTGCCGGCGAGATGGCCTCCCTGACGCTCGTCCATCTCAAGTCCTCCGGAATCGACCGTTTGGTCTGTACCAACCGAACACTTGAAAAGGCACAGGAACTGGCTTCCCGCTTCAATGCCGAAGCCAGGCCGTTTGCTGAACTGGGTGAACTGATCGCCGCCGCCGACGTCGTCATCTCATCGACGGGTGCGCAACGGCCCATCATCAACCGGGCTGAACTCGAGAGCGCGATGCGGAAGCGGCCGAACCGTCCGATGTTCGTCATCGACATCGCCGTGCCGCGGGATGTTGCGGCCGATGCCGGTGAAATCGAGAACCTTTTTCTGTATGACATCGATGATCTGCAGAAAGTCGTCGATGAGAATCTCGGGCAGCGCCGCCATGAGGCCGAACGGGCCGAAGCCATTGTGGCGCAGGAAGCCGGCGGTTTCAAGCTCGTGCTCGAGGCATTCACGCTGGTTCCGCTGATAAAGGCGCTTCGCGATCAGAATGAAACCATGAGAAAGTCTGAACTCGACAGATTCCTTTCCCAGCATGCCGATCTGCCGCCCCAGGTGCGTGAAGCATTCGACCTGTGCACGAAGGCCATGCTTGCAAAATGGCTTCATCAGCCGATCGTGGAACTGAAGTCCCGCGGGGCGGTCGATCGACAGCAGCTCGAATTGATTGCGTCGATGTTTGGCCTGCCTGAAACGGCAATTCCCCAGGCGCCTTTGTATGTGCTGCCGAAAGCCGGTGAGTCGAAATGAAAGACTCCCCTCAGAAGCTTCGTTTCGGAACGCGCGGAAGCAAACTCGCTCTCTGGCAGACACGACATATCGCTGAGAAGCTTCGGGACTGTGTTCCCGGCATTGAGATCGAGGAGCTGCTGATCAAAACCCTTGGCGATCGGGTAACGGATGTTCCTCTGTTTCGTGTCGGCGGCCAGGGCGTTTTCGTCGCCGAAATCGAAAAGGCGCTTCAGGAACGTCGTATCGATGTCGCCGTCCACAGCCTGAAAGATCTTCCGCACGTCATGGCTGACGGGCTCTGCCTCGCGGCGGTCACGGCGAGGGAAGACGGTCGTGATGCCCTGATATCGAGAACCGGTCTCAGGTTTGCCGAACTTCCCGCCGGCTCGGCGATTGGGACGTCCAGCCTGAGGCGTCGTGCCCAACTTGCCAGAAGACGCCCTGACCTGACCTTCGTCGACTGCCGCGGAAATCTCGACACCCGGCTGCGAAAACTTGACGAGGGGGAATATGATGCGATTCTGCTTGCCGCGGCCGGACTGCGAAGGCTCGGTCTGGCCGATCGCATGACGGAATTGTTCGCGCCGGGAGATCTGATTCCGGCGGCAGGGCAGGGGATGCTCGGCATCCAGTGCCGTGCTGACGATCACGCGTTGGTAAAACTCCTGGCGAAGACCCTGAATGACCCGGTTGCAGACAGCTGTGCAACGGCTGAACGGGCTTTCCTGCACCGCCTTCAGGGAGGCTGCCAGACGCCGATGGGCGTTCATGCCGAGCCGGGTGAGGATACGGCGCTCCGCGTGACTGCTTTTGCCGCATCCGCTGACGGAAAAACATATTACCGCTCCGAACTTGCCGGTCTGGCCGTCAACGCCGCTGAACTTGGCTGCCTCGCTGCCGACGATCTCCTCCGCCAGGGCGCCGCCGAAATCCTCAGCTCAATGAAAAACGGAGAGGCAGAACTGCCCCGGTGAAAGACGAATGAAAAGAGCGACGCATTACAGAGATCCTGAGAAAAGCATGAACGATGGAAGAGATAATGAAGATATGAAGACGCCGGAATCACCGATGAACACGGATATGAGCCTGCCATGGTTCTCTGGGTGTCACGGGGCCACTGTTTTCGATTTGTCGCCTCTCTGGAAACCATCTTCGAGTCTCCGAGCCGCTGTGGTTCGTTGTTCATCAAGGCAAGGGATATATGAACATGAATAATACAGGAAAAGTCTTTCTTGTTGGGGCGGGGCCGGGTGACCCGGGGTTGATCACCGTGCGCGGCCTTGAACTGGTGCGCACTGCCGATGTCATCGTTCACGATCAGCTTGGCGCGCCGGCGTTTCTGGGCATGGCAAAACCCGGAGCGGAGCTTGTCGATGTGGGAAAACGCTCGGGTGATCACACACTGCCTCAGGACGGCATCAACAGCCTCCTCGTAGAACGGGCGAAAGCCGGTAAACTCGTCGTCAGGCTCAAAGGCGGCGACCCTCTCGTTTTTGGCCGCGGGGGCGAGGAAATGGAAGAACTTCACCGCGCCGGAGTTTCATTCGAGGTGGTTCCCGGTGTCACATCGGCGATTGCGGGGCCTGCCTATGCCGGCATTCCGATCACGCATCGGTCCTGCACGCCGGCACTTGCGATCGTGACCGGTCACGAAGCAGACGGCAAAGGCGCACCACCAAAAGATGGTGCTTCGAATATTCCCTGGAACTCTCTCGCGGGTATCGGTACGGTCGTTTTCCTGATGGGCGTGAAAACGCTCGGATCGATTGCTCGACATCTTGTCGAAGCCGGAAAACCCGCTGAAACACCGGTGGCAGTGATTGAACGTGCCACGACGCCGCTTCAGCGAACCGTGACCGGGAGGCTGGCCGATATCGATGCGAAGGCCCGGGAGGCTGGCATAAAATCGCCGGCTCTGATCGTCGTCGGTGACGTCGTTCGATATCGGGAACAACTGGCCTGGTTCGAAAGCCGCCCCCTCTTCGGCCGAACCATTGTCGTGACGCGCGCCAGAACGCAAACCTCGGACCTGACGGCCGCTCTGCGAGCCCGTGGAGCAGATGTGATCGAATGTCCGACCATTCAGATCGAGCCTCTGTCGCCGAATCCGGAATTCGATGTATTTATAAAAAATCATGAAAAATACAACGACCTCGTCTTTACCTCGGTGAACGGCGTCGATGGCTTCGTCAGCGGCCTTCTCGAACGAGGATGCGACCTGCGCGTCCTCGCCGGTAAACGCATCGTCTGCATCGGCCCGGCAACCGGCGATGCCTTCAGAACCAGAGGAATTATTCCGGATGCGATTCCCGAAACATATGTCGCCGAATCGCTCATTCCTCTGTTCGAACAGCGGAGCCCGGGACGGGTGGCTGTTCTGCGCGCGGAACAGGCGCGCGAGATCCTTCCCGATGCTCTCCGGAGGATCGGATACGCTGTCGATGTGATTCCGTTATATCGAACACTCTATGGAAAACCCGATACGACGGTTCTGGTCGAAGCCCTGCGGTCCGGACGGGTCGATGCGGTCACGTTCACCAGCAGCTCGACGGTTGAACGGTTTCTCGAAGCGCTCGACGGAACCGGAATTCCACCCGGCTCGATTCCCGGCGTGGCAATCGGCCCGGTCACGGCGGAGACATGCCGCGGACGCGGGGTGAAGCTGATCGGAATGGCGTGTGAATACACGATTCCGGGGCTTCTTGCGAAGCTCGACGAGCTGCTCTCGAAAAATTCGGATGAAGGCGGGCGGAGATGATCAATATCACGAAGTTATACGGCGGCAGAGCGACGACGGGTGATCCGCTGAGATATGGAGAAGACGGCCCGACACAGGTTTCCCATGGGCATCATTTCAAGGGGCATGCGATGTCGGCGTCAGCCGCCGACCGCCGCCCGGTCGTGGTCTGGAACTGCACGCGGCGATGCAACTTCAAATGCGTTCACTGTTATACAGACTCGTGCAACCTCGAATACGAGGGCGAATTGACGACCGATGAAGGCAGCGCGTTCATCGATGATCTCGCCGGATATGAAATTCCCGCGCTCCTGTTTTCCGGCGGTGAGCCCCTCATGCGCAAAGACCTGTTCACGCTTGCCGGACATGCGGTCAAGCAGGGCCTTCGGCCGGTCCTTTCGACGAACGGCAGTCTGATCGATCGTGATGTCGCGGCCAGACTGAAGAGTATCGGTTTTATCTATGTGGGGATATCGCTCGACGGGATCGGATCCACGAACGACTCGTTTCGCGGCGTCGCCGGCGCCTTCGACTCGGCGATGCGCGGCTTTCGAAACTGCCGTGAAGTCGGACAGCGCGTTGGGTTGCGTTTGACGCTTACCCGGCGGAATATTGCCGATCTCGATGCGATCTTCGACTTCCTGATTGAAGAAAAAATTCCCCGCGCGTGTTTCTATCACCTCGTCTATTCCGGCCGCGGCAAGGCGCTCGAAGGGGATGACCTGACCCATGAAGAGTCGCGGCGTGCTCTCGATGTCATCTGTCGCAGAACGCGGCAGGCCGTCGAAGCGGGGACCGATCTCGACGTGCTGACCGTCGATAATCACGTCGACGGTCCATATGTCTATATGAAACTGTTCAATGAAGACCCGCAGCGGGCGGCGACCGTGAAAAAGTTGCTCGAATGGAACGGCGGCGGCGCAAACTCCAGCGGCGTCGGGATTGGAGATGTTGACTGGCTCGGCAATGTCCATCCCGACCAGTTCTGGCAGGATAAATCCTTCGGAAACGTTCGGGAACGGCCCTTTTCGCAAATCTGGCCGGATGTCTCGGACCCGCTCATGGCCGGTCTGAAAAACCGTCTGCCGCTGCTGAAAGGCAAATGTGCCGTCTGCCGCTTTCAGAAAATGTGTGGTGGCTCCCTCCGCGTTCGCGCTTTCCGCGTCTACAACGACCCCTGGATGCCTGACCCCGCCTGTTATCTTACCAACGCAGAGTGTGGTGTTCCTGTCTGAAGAGCATGGCCTCCGACAACACAATCTGTCCTTCATCAGCGCCATCTGCGGATCGGTTTTCCAAAAATTAAACTCTGTGAAATCTCTGTGTTCACTGTGTGCTCTGTGATTCATCCTGCGGGTGTGTCATGAATGTGTTGTTTTGGGGGCCTTCGTAAATAAATGGTTCTTACCGATAGAAATAGGAAGATTCGGAAGGATTCATTCATTTTCAGGAGCTGCGAAGATGTTGGTGGCGGGCTATTTCATCGCTTTTCTGCTCGTTGTCGGCGGCCTCTGCGCGACTCAGGCCATCTTCTGGCGCATGAACGGCCGTGCGCTTTGGCGCGGCATCGTGCCATATTCAATGAGACAGAAAATGTTCCCCAAGGATCCGGTTCGCATGGACGCCTTCATGGCGCTCGAAGAGTGGACGGCGCTTTTAACGGCCGGGGCGCTTTTGACGCTGCCGCTGATTGCCATGCACGCCTCCGGTTTTATCAACATCTTCCCCTGGTCGATCCGATAGAGGTGATGGAAGCCGGGGCGTTTTTCACTCGTAAAGAGCAAAAGAAATAGAATACCCCTCGCCTGAAAAGGCCCGCCGTATCAAGATCTGATTCGGCGGGCCTTAACTATTCGGTATCCTTCTCCCGGTCGAGACAATATGGCATGCCTTGACCTTGGAGATGCGATTTGGTAACCTGTGCCGTACATGAGAATGATGGCGCACGGGACAACGCATTACGTCTGTACACCGGTGCTGAGGGGCTGATTCGATAACCGATGGGTCTAAGTGTGGTTCGAAGAGGACCGCGTAATTTTTAAGGAGGATTTTTTCCAATCATGAGAAAGATTTTTGCTCTTATCCTGATGATCGCTCTGGTTCCTTTTATGACCGGCTGCCGCATCGACGGCCTCTGGGGTTATGACGACGATGAAAGCACGCCTGCTGCTTCGAACTACAACAGAGTCTCTCCGGTCATTAAAGTCCCGGCTGCAGGCGGGGTTCTTGCAGGCCTGAAGGGAACCGATGCGTCAAAGTTGGAATGTTACATCAAAGCTACTCATGCCAGTTCCATTTCCGGATGGCTCAAACTTAACGCGGTCGTTTCTGCTACGGAAGTTTTCTTCACGCTTCCGGCCGGGATCACACTGACTGCTGATCAACTCACTCTTGGAACCGGCAACAGAATGCAGTTCAAATTCAAGACTGTCAAGACAGATGGCACACCTGTCGAAGTCCTGGTTGTAACCGTTCCGGTAACGAACGCAATAGCTGCTACCTCCACTGTCGGAGATTATGGCTATGCGATTCAGATTTCGTTTACAGCGGGTGGAGTGACCGTTACCTTTACAGAGTCCACGACACCGGTAACGACGATTACTTTTGTTACTCCTACAGGCTCCGATACGGGTGCTACCATATCCAC
>CAZQYQ010000084.1:0-2967 GCA_964597625.1 uncultured bacterium | reverse complement strand
CTGCAACGAATTATACGATTGCCAGCCTTACCTATTCGACAGATGGCACGACCTATACCACTCTTTCCCAGGATCCGGCTGCACGGACGATTTTTGCCAGGAGTGATCTGAAGGATATGTATTTCAAGGTCACTTTCAGCGATGCTATCACGAATATGGCAACCGCTACGTTCTCAATGACCGCGAACAATGAAAATACAACGGCGAAGACCGCCATCAGTTCTCTTGGAAACAATGGAACCATGACCTGGGCAAACGATGGCAAGAGCGTTGTGATCAAAGTAACCGGGAATGTTGCCTTAAGCCCCGCGAATTACACTCTTTCGCTTGTCAGCTTCACCGGAGTAGCCGGGACGAAGACTCTCTATACGACGTTGAATGCATACTTCGTTGTTCCGGTGACGCAGGTTACGGGCATTTCGGTTAACGGAACGGCCTATACCTCGTCGGTTCCCGCTGAAGATCCTTCGAACGCCGGGAAAACCACCATTGTTGTTACCTTTGATAATGCTGTCACAGCCGTGACCGGCTCTGTGAAGCTTGAAAGGTTTGCAAACAGCGCGTCGACCAGCGCGGAAGCGATGTTCACCATTTCGGCTGCTGATAATACGGCCTTCAATGCAACGAATAAAACGATGACCCTGACCTTTAATCAGGCCCTTGTGGCGGCCAAGTATTATAAGGTTACGTATGTCAGCGGTTCCATTACGGATGTTAATGGAAATTCCGTGAAGGAAAAGAGCCCCATCACCTTCTCGACGTTGTAATCCAGTTCTCGATCTCATGCGCCCCGGCTGAAGGCCGGGGCGCTTTTCTTTTCCCTGAGACTGTGATATTCTTGGGCCCCATGAATACGCGCTGGTTGATTATCGGACTGGTTTTTTCCGTGCTTTCTTCTTTTTCCATTGCTCTTGCGATGAGCGATGAAAATGAAAAAAGTGAAGAAAACGACGGGCCGGTCATTCGCATCAGGCGCTTTCACGAGTATTCCAAGCTGATTGTGCCGAATTCTTTTCAGGGGCGAAGAGGCAAGTATACCCTTGAAGGAAACTCGTTGATGCTGTTCGACCGGATCGAATTCAGGCGTGATTCCATAGAATCCAGGCTGAAAGGCACCGTCAATAAATTCGATTTCAACACCGATGTCGACAGGCTTCAGGGCATGCTCTGGAAAAGCAGGGCAACCATTCCGGGTCGCAATACCTGTATGGATTGCCACGCATCAGATGCCACTTCCGCCCGAACCCAGGTCTGGATTGGGGAGGAATCTCGATTCATTGACCCGCTTCCATCGGTTCAGGGCAATTCCGTAACCGTGATTCCCGATGCAGATGTGACAAAATCCTTTTTTGAGCTTCGTTACTGGGCTTCTTACAGACAGCGAGTTCATGCGGGTGCTTCCGAGGGGCACATGCGTAGTTTTCTGACGAAGCAGAAAGCAAAGTCAGCATGGCTTGGTTGGTCCTGGTTCAACCATAAAGATCTGACGGTGAACACGGAATGGAGATCCAGCAAGCCTGAGCTGTATCCGATCCGGCATGAATTCACCGGCTCGCTGGCCTATAAAGCCGGAAAACGGCTTCAAGTGGGCGTGAAGGGCGGTGTTCTGATGAATGGCGTCGGTCACTACGACCTCGGCTATTCAGATATGGGCGCAGTGACGGTTTCGACGGACTTGAACACACCGGAAACACTTCCATCAATCTTTCAACGGCTCCGCAACGAGCGGTTCGGCTACTACTCAATTGAAGCGAGGTATGAATATGCGTTCTAAGTCACTCCTTTCGGTTCTTGCCATTGCGGCTCTCACCCTCTCGATCGGTTGCGGCGGTGGCGGTGGCGGCGGTGGCGGTGAAAGTGTGGATTCGAGAGTCACGGTGTCCGGGGAAGTGAAGACACCCGCTACAGTGAATTCAAACTGGTCTGTGCGAAATTCAATTTCGACGTTGGCAACTCCGACGCTCACAGTTCAGGCATTCGGTGCCAATGGCACCTCCGTTTCTGATGCGCAGACGATCGGTTCTGACGGCAAATTTTCGTTGAAGGTTTATCCTGACAACGATTGCATCATCAAGGCGACAAACGGCAAGTTTGAGTTTCAGTATCACTTCGGTATCCTGTCAGGCGCCAAATCTTCTATCGATGTGGATGCAACCTCAACGGCTAGGGCTTTCGTGAACTGGCGACGAGGGTACGTCGTCGAAATGCCCGATGGGGATTCGAATTTATCGACCTTGGTGAACAGTATTCTTGCTGCGCTTTCCGTGACACCGACGGTATCGGGGAGTGAAACCCTTTTCAACCAGCTGAAAGATGCTGCAACGATGGTGGCAACAGCATATAGCGCGGATACTTCAGCGATTCGAACGGCAAACACGAGTCTTCAGAATATTTTTGTCAATGCGAAGTCTAATCCGGAACTGATTGAAGGTGCCCGCACCTACGTCTCTTCCGGGTTGAATTCCACCGCAGAGATTCCCAGATACGGACTTGAGGACTTCATTGCGGCTACCAAAAGCAGGTATCAGCGCTACAATGTGAACACCTACACGTTCGAGATTCGCGAAATCAGATTCACTTCGGCAGACACCGCGAAGGTCTCCGTTACTCTTTCGATCAACGTGACCTCGAAAGCGGACGGTCTTACAAGCTCATACGGCCCGGTCGAAAGTGTCATCATCTGGAAGAAAGAAAGCGGAACCTGGCGTGTCTACCAGGATTTCCCGTATCGAAGAGAGCAGTTCAATTTCTGATCTGAACCAGGTATTCAGCAGGCCCCCGGAAAATTCCGGGGGCCTGTTTGCTGGGAACGAAAATCGGTTCAACACATGCCAATTGTGTTCCCACAAACTCCGCGCGAACAGGGGAAGAACAGTTATTGCCTTGTTGCAGGAAAGACATCCTGTATCTGCATTGATCTGTGAAAATCCGTGGTTTCTGGCCCTCTGTCTCTCGGGGTCTCAGCGG
>CAZQYQ010000083.1:0-15386 GCA_964597625.1 uncultured bacterium | reverse complement strand
TGTCCCTGCCGCGGGCTCAAGCGGCGTGTCCACCGGGACATCCTTCATCCTGACTTTCAGTGAACCGATGTCGCAGACGAATGTCCAGAACGCGATTTCATTCAGTCCGGCCGTGGTTCATACGAAGACCTGGCCGACGCCATCCAGTATCCGTCTTGAACCTTCAAAGCCCTTCTGGCCCGGTGCCTATCAGGTCGTCGCTCTTGCAGACAACGCCGCGACGGATCTCGCGCTCAACCCTCTTGTGACCGGTGTGAAAGCCACCTTTACGATGGCTTCCGATCTTCCTCTCCCCTCGGGATACCGTTCGGCGGGTTTTCCCGTCACTCTCTCTTTCGGCGAAACGGCGAATCTCGCTGTCCCCAATCTGGGCATCGGACGGGCGATGCTCGCTGCTGTCGTGAGCATTGAAGCGACTTCCAGCTTTTCTCTCAGTGCGAATCGTGTTACCCCGGCTGGGCCGATCACGGACGGGGCATTCAGGAATACTCCGGAAGCCGCCATCAGGGAGCTTGAACGAAACCTGTCAGCCCGGGGAATGCCGGATATCACCGGAGGTGGCCCACGTCCTTCCATCAGGTCATCCATCAATGTGGGAGACCAGCAGGAATTCTATATTTGTTCGTATGGACAGGTTGCGACCACGACTGCTTTTCCAAACAATGTCATCCGATCCAGGTGCGTCGGTGCAACGGATCAGCTGTACATCTACGTCGACAATGCCATTCCATCTCCGGATTACACGATGATATCCGAACTTCGGCGTCGCTTCGAAGACGGGATCGCCTCTTCCGTTCGCGATGCCTTCGGAGTTGAACCTCCGCAAGGCCCCGACGGGGATCCCCATCTTACGATTCTGCTCACGAATGCCGTGAAAGACCAGATTATCGGACTATTCTATGGCGCGGACCTGTACCGCAACAACCCTCTCGATGTCCAGCTCAGGGAGAGCAATGGTCGCAAGATCATCTATGCGCGGTATTCGAGTCCCGCGGGGTTGACCACGGTGACGCGGTATGGAACGATTGCCCACGAGTTCCAGCATATGGTGAATTTTTATCAGAAGCTCCTCGCCGGAGGGCAGGGAAATTTTGAAACGACCTGGCTTGCGGAAGGTCAGGCAAAATATGCGGAAGATATCGCCGGCTATGGAATTGCGGCCGGTGATTCGAATACCGTGATCATCATTCAGATGATGCAGACGGCCTTCCGTCAGATGTCTCTTTCAACCTGGTATGGCATTGAAAGTTACGGGCTTTCCTATCTGTTTGTCCGTTTTCTCGCAGAGAACAACCGCTACGGCACCACGTCACGGCAGGTGACAAGGGCTCTGAGCACGAACCGTCAGACCGGAACGGCGAATATCGAAGCCATCACGGGCGAACCGTTTCCCAGAACTCTGGGAAGATTCTATTTGAGCCTGCTGCTGAATCGGCACAGTTCAACGGTTGCAGGCGATTATGGAGTGAAGGGGCTTAATCTCTCCGGGTCCTATGCCGGCGTGCAGTTGCATGGAATGCCCGTGGAAACCGCGAATGATCCCGTTCTCAGTGTCGAGGTCAAAGGCCATGGCTGCAGATATTTCAGCCGGCCAGGAACGACGGGAACGACGAGCCTGACGCTGAAAGGCATCACGAACAAGATACAGGCCTGGCTGATCGACCAGCGGCCCTGAATAAACGGCTCACAACTCCAGCATGCGGTTTCCCAGCCAATCGATGATCTGATCATGGCCTCTGCTGACGGCTTTGTCATGCGGAGTTTCGCCAAGATCATCGACGGGAGTCAGGGCCGCGTTGTTTTCGACAAGCATCTTGACGATCTCGAGGTGGCCCCAGAATGCAGCCTTGTGAAGAGGAGTCCAGCCATCAATGGTTTTTGCTTCAATGTCGGCATCGCATGACAGAAGCAGCCTGACGATTCTCGGATTCGCGATGCGGGCCGCCAGATGAAGCGGGGTTTCATTGAACTTCTCTTTATTTTGAACGTTTACAAGTTGGGGAAAATTTGCCAGCATCGATTCAACAGATTCCGCGTCGCTTTTTGAAATTGCTTCAAAAAACTGATGTGTCGGAAGAAAGAAAGAGTAAAAAAAATTCGATACTGCTGAAAATACGGAGGGTTCATCGATATTGCCAGCGGCAGTGGCAGAAGACCGCCGCTTTTTTGAAGATGATCTGCTGTCTTTGCCCCTGTTTCCGACAACGGCATTTTTCGCTGATCTGCTCTTCATACGGGGTTCCTTCGCCTGACCGGCGAGAATGGGTACGGGTCTGTCGGGGAGGGGCAAAAAAGAGGAAAGGACATGCCCGGATGCAGAGGCTTTATCCTCGGGCGTCATTCCATCAGCCGCTTTCAAGGAAGGATCGGCGCCGGCAGCCAGGAGAAACTTCACGCACGCATCATTGCCGGCAGCCGCAGCCAGATGCAGCGGCGTGTTCCCGAAAGCGTCTGTCGAAAGAATGTTCGCTTTGTGGGACACCAGAAGTTCGAGAATCGAAAGATGACCGGAAGATGCCGCTCGATGCAGGGGGGTACGGCCGAGATCGTCCGTTCCTGATACGGGGGCGCCTTTTTCCACCAGGAGTTCCGCAATCTCCTTTTGCCCGCTGAAGGCGGCAAGATGCAGAAGAGACGCGCCATAGCCATCCGGCTGATGCAGGATCTCCTCACTGATATCGAAGAGTTTCACCAGGGGAAAATGGCCTTCGACAACCGCTATCGACAAAGGGGTATCGCCGAATGAATCGCGAAGAACCGGAGACGCACCAGATCGCAACAGTTCGACTGCAGCGCATTCTGCGCAAACCGCAGCAGCCTTGTGCAGGGGAGTGCGATTGAACCTGTCGGCGGAATCGATTTCAGCGCCGGATGAGATCAGCAGTTTGAGGATCTCGACGGCATTGCCTGCGGCCGCTCTGTGCAGCGGCGTGCAGCCGTCATGGTCGCGGGCGTTTACATCGGCTTTTGACGTCACGAGAGAACGTACCGCATCAATGAGGCCGTCGGCTGCAGCATGATGAAGAGGCGTCCAGCCCTGTGCGCGTCGTGACGCCGGAACCTCGATGAGAGGGGGGGATTCTGAAATCATCGTCCTGCGAGGATACGCACCATTGTCCGGCATCGTCAAGCCGAACGGCTCCCTTGCCGGTGAAATATGCTGAAAACGTCAACTTGAACCGATAGAATGAAGTGAACCCGGAGAGGTTTCGTGGATTGTAACGAATATATGAACACCGAGAGGCGTGACTGAATGACGTCTGTTTCGCGAATACCCGTTGCGGCTGCAATAATGCTCGTTTTCCTTGCGACCGGATGTTTTGCCGAGCCACCCAGGGACCATCTTTCCGCACCGGTCGTTTCCCGAATCACCCCGGTCTCATTCGATGTCGGCTGGGCGATGTACCCGGCAGCTGATGCCACGACGCATTACCAGACGCGCATCGGAACCTTTTTGTACGGCGCATCCCTGAAAGAGTTCAGCACGACTGTTCGCGGTCTCAAACCGGGCCTGACCATGGACGTCTATCTGCTCACCTATCATCAGGGCAGGCTGATCGGTGTTTCATCACCGACGTCCGTTCTGACGGGGCCAGAGGCTCCGAGCGCGGTTTCAGCCTTCGACATTGCGACAACGGCTTTTTCCCTGCGCTGGCAGCCGGTATCAACGGCGACTTCGTATGCCGTATACCGGCTGCCCGGCACCCTTCTGACGACGGTGCAGGCGCCATCAACGCAGGCGAGAATTGGCGGCTTCCAGCCGGGCGAGCGGGTTGGCATCGTCATAACCTCGATCAATCCATCCTCGCCATCGTTTCCCTCGGCATCGATCACGGTTCAACTGCTCCCGGCTCCTCCTGCAATCACCGTTTCGGCGAACGATATCGGCCAGACCACATTCACCGTGAGCTGGAGCCAGGTACCCGGTGCCGCCACGTATTCCGTATTTCTCGGATCGAGCCTGTATGGAGCCGTAGCCTCGAACGTCGAACAGGTAACGGTGACCGGATGTACACCAGGTACAATGGTAACGACTCAGGTTCGAGCTGAAAATGAATCGGGTCTTTCCGAACTTTCAACCCCGCCGGTAAAAATTCTCCTGCTTCCGCCGACTCCGCTGGCTCCCGTTGCCGGCGACATCGCTCCCCGGTCCGTTCGACTCTCCTGGCTGCCGGTTTCCGGGGCTGATGGTTTTAAGATCTGGCGTGACAGGGAGTGGCTCGTGGCGAACGTTCCTTCATCCGTGGTGACCGTTCCCTTATACAGCGGAATTAATCCTGGTGATACTGCGACCTACACGGTTTCAGCCTGGAATGCGACGGGGGATTCTCCGCAGTCGCCGGGCATTCTGGTGCGATTTCCAGGAGCCCCGACCTCCAGAACGATTGGTCTGAACTGCGGCTCGTATGAAAATGAAAAGAGCGGCATGACATATAATTGTAATTATATATCAAGATCCGTAATTCCGACGTTGTCGGTGGTTGCGTGCGCCGAAGCCAATGCGTGCGGCTGCGGCCTGACGATCGGAAACATCCTCATGGCCATTTTCACTGAAGTTGGTGAACGGCTTGATGCGGAGAAAATGAAAAAAGAATCAACGAAATTTGATCTTCTTCATCTTCATCGGCGCTGAAAAAACCAGACATCGGAATAAATCCGCTGTCAATCACCGCAGGCAAACCCGAACACGGATGACGTGCTTATGAAGGGGATGTCACAGCCAGTAGGTCAAAAAGAGAAACACCCAGACCGCGATAAACCCGAGAATACCCCAGGGAAAATCTTCTTCCAGCTTTTCCAGTGAATCGAACATACTCGCTCCGGGCTCGGTCATTTCTGTCTCCTGATATCAGGCTGGTCGCATTTTAATCTTTTGATCAGACATCGGCAAGCTGAGTTATCAGCTGGCGACGATTGAGAAGGCCCGGATGATCGGGGTTCGCTGCGGCGAGGTGTGACAGGAGCGCCTGGGCTGCCTGGGTTTGGCGTCTTGTAAGAAGGACATCGAGAAGTGGAATGCCGATTTCGGGTTCTGTCGGCATCATGGGCAGGCGACGTTTGGTGGTTCCGTCAGGGGCGCACAGCTCAAGGCCGCATTTTGGGCAGAAGTTGTCCTGCGGGCGTGATGCCGATCCGCATTCCGTGCACTGAAACTTTGATTTTGCGATCCAGACGACGGCCCGCTGAATAATGTGATCGCCTGAACGGTATCCGCGGCTGATTTCGTTCACAATTGTTCCGTCTTCGAGGAACGGCGCAAAATAGGATCTGACGACCTTGTGGTGTTTTTCTTCAAAAATTCCGCCGAGAGAGATGATCGGATCCACGGCATGCGATTTTTCAAGAAGCGCGATCGCTTCTTCCGCTTTCTGCCGGAGGTCTCTGTTTTCAGGGCTTCGCGCCAGTCGTGCGACAACGGTGGTCAGCACCTCGAAGAACATGATGATTTCCTCGGTGCGCAGCGTATTTGTTCCACCGGCTCCGGGTTCTGCGAGATTTTTTCCGCGAGCTGCCGTCAGGCGTCGGACGGTGGCTTCAAGATCGATAATGCGTTGCTGAAGTTCACGATTCTCGCGGGTGAAAGCCTCGAGCTGATCAGCAGGGACGGCCGAACCGGTATCGATTTGGCGGCGGGCTTCGGCGAGCGCTTTTTCAAGCATCTTGATTCGTGCTTCGGTCGCGGCCTGAATGTTCTGGACGGCGTCGCCGGCAGGTGCGCTTTGAACGGCTTTCTGAAGTTTCTCGACTTTCTCCTGAAGCGTTTTGATAAGGGCCCTGTCGATTTCCTGACTGCTGCCTGGCTGGCTTTTCAACTGTTCAATCTCGGCCAGCAGTCTGGACCGCTCTTCGTGGAGGTGCTGTTTTTCGAGCAGGAAGAGTTGTTTGGAAGCTTCCACGGCCTTTTCAACCGCCTCACTGGTTGTGGGGGCGGCCTTTTCAGCCGACGATTGCTTGCTTCTCGCTTCTTTCAGCTGGTGGTTGGCGTTGTCGAGATCCAGACGCAACTGTGCAAGATCGATCGATAGTCTTGATATCTCGGCCTGAGCAGCCTGTGCATCATGCAAAGCAGCGGTCGCAGATGCTTCAAGAGCGGCCTTCTCTTTCAGATGCTGGGCAGCGGATGTATCCTGACTTGTCGTGCTCTTTGCGGTGGATGCCTTGAGGGCGGCATCGAGCTCTGCAATATGAAGATCACGTTGTTTGAGAAGGGATGACTGTTTTTCGAGCTCGCCCGCAAGTTTCTGGGTCTTGTCCATCTCGAGGAAGAGCGATTCTTCAAGACGACTGTTGGTCTTCTTTATGCCTTCCAGGTCCTGGATGGCGGACTGAAACTCAGGAGTCTTGCGTGGGTCGCTCGATGAAGCGCCTTCGAGCTGAATGATGGATGTGCGGAGCGTGTAGACGATGCTCTGGATCTGGTGCGCAAGATCTTCCCTCGAATGCTTGCTCTGCAAAGAGGGAACCTGACCTTTTAAAAAGACCAGAAGATTCCGTACTATATCGTCGAAATTAGCTTTTTCCACGGTGTTTCAGATTGTCGCTTTGCATGATCTGGATATGTAAGGAAGAAGAATACCTTCAAACGGGTAAGAGTTACAATATTATCTATCGACCTGCAGGCGCCGAAAAGAAAGCGTGAGAATCAGATAAAGAAGAATCGTGACCACGGATAGGGTCAGAATATCGCTTCTGATGTCCACTTTCGTGAGATCGAGAAAAAGAGCTTTCTTCAGGCCCTGCATGACATATGTTGACGGAACCAGGTGTGCAATCATCCGGAGAAAATCGCTCGTGGGGCTGAGCGTGGGAACCATCTGAAAACACAGGAAGAGGCTGCTGCCCATGGCGTTTACCGATCCCTGTGTTTTGGCAACGGACGAGATCAAGAGCCCGACGAAAAGAAACATGATACAGCCGATGACGGTGATGAGCCAGAAGTAAGGCTGATGACCGTCCCATCTGGAATTCAGGATGACCATTGCCAGAATGGTGAATATCTGAAGCGAGAAGCTGAACAGACATTTCCCGATGATCAGCTCACCGGTCGTAACGGGCGTGAGAAAGAGCGCTTCGAGCGTGCGTTTTTCCCTCTCTTCAGCGATGGAAAGAGGCAGACCAAGAAGTCCGATCATCCCCATGGCCATGAGGACAAGCATGGGAAACATGTCGCCGCCGAAACTCCTCTTTGTTCCCGTATTACCGCCGATGGGCTCCCAGGTGATATCGATGGGAAGCGGCGGTGCCGGTTTTCCGAGGTATTTTCTCAGCTCTTCTTCGAGCGAGTGCTGAAGACGTTCGATCGTGTATTCCGGGGTTTCAGCCGGGTAAATCATCGTCAGACGGGGTTTTGTGGCCGTTTCAGCCGCCGATGCGACCAACGCCGGAAGAATAAGACCAAAGCTTACGTCGCCCTCCGCGATTTTTGATTCGAGCTCGGCCCGGGATGAGAAGAATATCAGCTTCAATCCCATCTTCTGCGGCTTGATATATTGAAGCAAATTATTGTCCGGCGCGGCCATGACGCCGACGCGCGGCATCATGGTCGATGAGCGGCTTTCCGTAAAAAGACTGGAAAAAAGCAGCGAAAGAAGGACCGGCGTGGCGATGAGGAGAAGAATGTGATAGTTGCGTATCGCATCAAATATATCTTTGAAAAACAGCGCTTCGATCCGTCGCAGATTCACGGAATATTCTCCGGTTCCTGCCAGCTCGAGCCGGTAAGGCGAAGGAACGCTTCCTCGAGAGTCGCCTCCTGAGAATGAATCTTTTTGACCCGTCCTTCTGCAAGCAGCGCGGAAAGTTTTTCTGCGGCCGGAGAGTCATTCAGCGGAAGGGTAATCGTCGTATCCGCCTCATTCTGGCCGTTTCGGATGGTAACGTTCATCGACGGCTGACCGAAGCGCATTCTGATGACCTCAGGCGTATCTTCCGCGACGATTGTGCCGTTATGCAGAATTGCAATGCGGTCACAAAGGCTGTTCGCCTCTTCCATGTAATGGGTTGTCAGAAAAACCGTGGTGCCCTTTTTCCGAAGGGTGTTGATAACGTGGCGAATCGAGAGGGCTGAGTGCGGATCAAGGGCTGAGGTTGGTTCATCGAGAAAAAAAACGTCAGGTTCGTGAAGAAGCCCGCGCGCGATGAGAACACGCTGACGCCAGCCCCTGCTGAGTCTCTGAGTGGGAGTGTCCGCATACTCGTCGAGTCCGAGCAGAGCGAGGACCTCGGCGATGCGAGCCGCCGGAGAATCCGTAAGGTGAGCAAAAAACTGCAGATGCTGACGGGCGGACAGGCGGTCATACAGGTTCTGGTGATCTGGAACAACGCCGATCAGCCGCTTTAGTTCGTCTCTCCGGGAAGGCATCTCAAGCCCGGCGATCGTGATGCGCCCGGACGACGGGGCCAGCAGTCCGGTCATCATCCGCAGCGTTGTCGTTTTCCCGGCACCGTTCGGACCGAGAAATCCGAAAACAGAGCCCCGGGGTACACGGAATGTGATGCCTTTGACAGCTTCGGTTGTTCCGAAATGTCTTGTCAGCGATTCAACGGTTACAGCGAATGGTGTTTCCATCGTTCTGGCGATGTGACATCATACCTGCTCTGAATCTTTGCTGCAATAAACATGGTTGCATTGACAGTATTTCGAATCATGTGTTCTAATACGATCGAAATTAGAACCGGGAGAGGATATGTCCAACACGGGGTCGCGGGCCGAAGTGTTTGTTTTTACAAGCTTTCAAGGCGGTATCGGGAAAAGTTCGATTGCCTTGCGATTTGCGCATGCACTTCGGCGCAACAGCGGACGGAATGTCGCATTCATTGAATGTAACTGGTTCTCTCCATCAGCACTTGCCAAATTATACGATTTTTCCACAAGCTCCGGCCAGTCCTTCATGGAATATTATAAAACAGACTGGGCTGGTCTCAAAGCGGATGAAGTCGCAAGGAAGTTCACCGAGCAGGATGGAATCTGGCTTATGCCCTTCACGGGAATCAGACGTGGTGAATCTCTTGGGGCCGGTTTCGTTCTGAACGAAGGGGATCTGGGCCCGTCCATGGAGCGACTGCTGAAATGTCTTTCGCAGCGGGGTTGTTACGTCGTGATCGACCTGCCCATGGCCATCACCCCGTTCCCTCTTGCGGTTCTTCAGATGGCGGATCTCGTCTATTACATGTACTCAACCAATGATGGTTCACCTGATCAGGCCAGGCTTTTCCTGCGTGAAACATCAAAGTGGACGAATTATCATAATCGCGTGGTGATGCTGCGGAACATGGTCGATCCTGAAATGGACGATGTCGAATCCAAGATTCATGACCGTGAATTCAGCCTTCCGATCGGTGGGGCCCTCGAGGGAGTTCAGGAAGACAGAGCTCTCGACGAAATGATTGGCAGAATCGTTGAAAAGGGTGTTGAAAGCCCTGCAGCAGGCCACATTCGTGAAGAAATCCAGACCGTTGATATGGCAATGGAGGAACAGCTTCGGGAGTATCAGAAGACGCTGCGCAATGAAATCGTCGCAACTCTCGAGAAGAGGTTCGGCCTTACCGACCAGGAACTCAGAAAGAAGGTTGAGCACAATATCGATCTGGGTTTTCAGAGGAATCCGCCTCCGAGTGCAGACAACAGAAATGTCCGGGCGGAGCTGAAAAAGGATCTGATCGATGAAATTCTCGGTCTCGGACCTCTCGAGGATTTTATCCGGGATCCTGATATCGATGAAATCATGGTGAACGGACCGTCGAAAATATTCGTGGAAAAACGTGGCCGGCTGCATCTTACGGGCAAATCGTTCAGCAATGCCGATCAGGTGAAGACCGTCATTGATAGAATACTCATGCCTATCGGAAGAACCGTGAATGAGCGGACACCCTTTGTTGATGCCCGTTTATCCGATGGTTCCAGAGTTCATGCCATTATTCCGCCTCTTTCGCTGACCGGGCCGATGCTTACCATCCGCAAATTTTCGAATACGCCGTATACCCTGGATGACCTCATCTTCAGGTTTAAATCATTCCCCCCGAAGGTTGCCGAGTTTCTCAAGCTTTGTGTGAAGATGCGAAGGAATATCATTGTTTCCGGCGGTGCAAGTTCGGGGAAAACAACGCTTCTGAACGTTTTATCCATGAATATTCAGCCTGATGAGCGGGTCATATGCATCGAGGATTCCGCGGAGCTGAAGCTTGCCCTGGAGAACCTGGGACGTCTCGAGGCCAGGCAGCAGGTCGGGGAGGCGAAGACGCAGGTTACCATCCGCGATCTTGTTCGCAATGCGCTTCGCATGAGGCCTGATCGTATCGTCGTCGGTGAATGCCGTGGGGAAGAGGCTCTGGATATGCTTCAGGCAATGAATACCGGCCATGAAGGCTCTCTCACGACCCTTCACGCCAATTCATCCCGTGATGCCCTGGCGAGGCTTGAAACGATGGTGCTCATGGCCGGAGTCGATCTCCCGCTGCGTGCGGTGCGCGAACAGATTGCAAGTGCCGTCAATATCGTCATTCAGACGGCGCGCCTTTCAGATGGCACCAGAAGGGTCATTGAGATTTCAGAGGTAGTAGGCATGCAGGACACTTCGATCCAGATCGAAACCATATTCCACTTTGAAAAGAAGTGGATTGGCGAGGATGGAAGGGTTTTCGGGGAAATGCTTCCTTCCGGGTATGTGCCGGTATTCATACGGGAAAGCCCGGGGCAGCTGCTGGAACGAGTTGCGGACCTGTTCAAGAGTGAGAAAAGTTCGAATGAGCGGACATCTTAAGGAGGATCTATGACTCTCAGCCTGGTGACACTTTTAAAGGTAATGGCGGTCCTTGCTGTGATCGTCGGGATCTACCTCTTCCTTGAAGAACAGATAGAGATCACTATGCATGCCAGGCGGTCGAAAAGCCAGGGCGACTCTGGCAGACGGCCTTCCATTCTTCGAAGTATAACAGGTGCCAACTTCGAAGATCAGCTCATTGAGGCTCTTCTGATGATCAATTCATCACTCAAGGCGGGGCGCAATCTTGACCAGGCATTCGAGCTGGTCGCCGTTTCCACGCCCGCTCCGCTCTGCAATGAATTCAGAACGCTCGTTCAGGAACGGCGACTGGGCGTTTCGATGATCGAAGCCCTTGGAAACCTCGCGAGACGAGTCCCCAGCGCGGATCTCAGAATTGCCATCAATGCGACGATCTTTCAGCAGGAGACCGGCGGAAATCTTGAAGATCTGTACAAACAGATCGTGGTTACCGTCGCTGAGCGCAAGCGCATCATGGGAAAAATCGTTGCCGGAACCGCGCATGCACGGATTTCCGGCAATCTGATCGGAGCTCTTCCGCTCGTATTTGCCGGGTTGATATTCATGTGGCATCCGACCTATCTGCTGCCGTTGATCGACAACCAGATTGGACAGCTGATCCTCATGGTTTCTCTCATGGCGTCAATCCTCGGGCTGTTCTTTATCAATCGCATGACCGGCGGAATCATGCCTGATCCCGAAGATCAGATGGTGGTTGCAAACGACCCGAAACAGAAGGGCCGTAAGTGGGGTGCTGTCAGAGTGATTTTGAAGGGGATCGCAAGCGTCAATGAACGCTTTTCAGGCGGACTGGTGGATCGCCTTCGGGAAGAGCTGCGATTCCTGCTCGGCGCTGCGGGGAATCCCTGGGATCTCTCCGTGAATGAGTTTATTGCAATGCAGGAGTTGTCCGCCCTGATCTTCGTCCTTCTCATCGGGTTTTTCCTTAACCCGCTTAAATACGGGCTTTTAGGCCTTGTTCTCCTGATCGTTCTGCTTCCGATCGGGTTCTATCTGCCGCGTATCTACCTGACGCAGCTCATTCGACGGCGTCAGCAGAATATCGAGTATGAGCTGCCCTACACGATCGACCTTCTCTCGCTTTCGATTGAGGCTGGTCTCGATCTCATTGGCGGAATGCAGAAGATCGTGGAAAAATCCAGGCCAACCGATATCGTCATCGAGTTTCAGATGTTTCTCGCGGATATCAAATATGGCAAGAGTCTCGAAGAGGCCCTGGCCGAGATGGCCGATCGGGTCCAGGTTCTGTCGTTTTTCACGTTTGTCAGTTCCCTCGTTCAGGCTCAGCGCCTTGGCGCTGAAATCGGGCCGACGTTGCGAGCCCAGGCCGAGCAGATGAGATACCAGAGAATGATTCAGGCGGAAGAGCGGGTGAATCAGCTGCCGGTTAAGCTGTTGATTCCGCTGGTTTTCTTTGTGTTCCCGAGCATTTTCGTGTGGCTGATCGGACCATCTCTGATCTATATGCTCAGAAGCTTCCCGGGAACATTAGGACAGTAAAGAGCATCCCGTGAGCTGCCGCATTCTGCTCGTCAGCGCCTGCCTGCTGGGTGTGACGAGCACCTACCGGGGACGGGCTCATGCGGACTGGATGAATGTATTCAAAGTCCTGTTGCCTGCCGCGAAAGCGGCAGGCGTTGTTTTTGTCCCGATATGCCCCGAACAGCTCGGTGGCCTCGCAACTCCACGGCCTCCGGCTGAAATTCAGGGAACCGCTGCCGCTGTGTTCGAACATCAGGCGCGAGTCACGACCATAGACGGGCTTGATGTGACGCGACAATTCATGAGCGGTGCGGAAATGGCGGCACACATCGCTTCAGCAACCGGAGCTGCCGGGGCAATCCTGTCTGAAAAAAGCCCCTCGTGCGGGGTACACCGGGTTCATTCGGGATGCTTCGACGGGAAGCTCGTTCCCGGCTCGGGACTCGTGGCGCATCTGCTTCTGCGGATCCATATCCCCGTCATGAGCAATGAAGACTTCGTCGGATTGTGGGACAGAGAAAAAGACCCTGACGGTGTACAATTGATGAAACTCGATTGGATGGCTGATAGAATGTAAAAGTGTGTACATGAATCGGTACCGGTGCGACGGAGTGCGGCCTGGATGAAATCCAGGCCGCTTTATTATTGCGGGGATCATGATCAACAAACAGGACGCGCTGTACACTGAAAATAATTTATTGCATAAATTGTATCAGTGACGCAGATTACGAGGGTACGCCATTTTCAATGCAAAAATGGATTGACTTGAATAGAATCATTTTGATAATATCCGCCTACTTTCAAAACAAAACAAATAAAAAAACAAGAGAGAGCGGAGTAAAGAGGATGAAATTCCTTAGCTTTTTGAAGAGCATGAAAATCGAAGACAATTGTCCGATTGACGTTACCTTCAGAACTTCACGCAGCTGTTCCGCACTCGGCTTGGGATTCATCGGTGCCGGCCTCAGCATGGCCTGGCAGATATGCGCGGGAAATAAACTTCTTTGTTTTTTCAGCCTCGTCTGGCTTGGCAGCATCGGTGCTTCCATGCTGCTGGCGCTGATCGGCGGAATGATCATGACTTACAGAAAAACCGTTGTCATCAGCAAGCGCAAGACAAAGATCGACGTTGAGGAATCCGGCCTTCTCGTTCATCACTCGGCTTCCTATCATTTTCTGGATATCCTTCAGATCGAAGTGTGCCCGATGGCGGAATGCCTGTTAACGGCGAAGGCCTGTATGTGGACCATCAAGGGATATGTCAGAAGACACGAAGGATTTGATACGGTCCGGCTCTATTGCGGAAGAAATATAGCCGATACTATTGAAGCTGCATCGCTGATTTCACAGATCGTGGGCTGTCCGGTTATCAATGATGTCGCGGTTGCGCGTGCTTTGTCCTTCACGAGAGAGGTCGGCAACATTTAGTCTGCCGCCTTTTCGCTTTGCCGTCCCTCTGCCGTGAGGCAGGGGGACTCTTTTTTTGCAGATCACTGGCGTTCAACCTTTTTTGCCGGGCGGTGCAGGATATTCTGAATCCGGGCACGCTTGGCCTTGAGGAGTGTCGCAAAAGCTTCGAAGTCGGACTTCCCTGCAATCTGATCCCCGGAGTCGGGGGTGACCAGATTCAGGGTCGTGAGAACGGCCTGAAATACACCGACAGCTTCGTATCTGGTAATGACTTCATTCCCGTTGAATGTTCCGTTGGGGTATCCGAGAAACAGGCCTTTCTCGCCGAGGGCACTCAGGGCGACGGCTTCTCTTGTTCCCGCTTCAACGTCGGTATAGGTGAACGATTCCGCGCTCACGCCCAGCCTTGCCGGAAATGCCTTGACCAGATGTCCCAGCAGGATGGCCAGGTCTCCCCGGGTCGTTGCCTGTGAGGGAAGGCGGCTTTTCAGCAGATTTTTGATCTCAGCGGATTCGGAGGAATGGTCATACTTGTTCAATATACTCTCAACGATACAAGCCGCATCCCGGACCTTCAGAGGGGAATATCCGTCGAAACTCATGCCGAACTTCATCTGGGTGAATGCCCCTGCTTTTTCCATGACTTTCAGACTTGTCATGGCTGGGTGATCGAGGGGAAGATCGACAAACTGCAGAACATCGGTATTCTGCCTGATCATGAGACTTCCGGCGACCTGTTCGTAAAAACGATACAACAGGAATACCGCTTCACGCTTCGTCAGAGCCCGCGATACGCCGAAACGACCGTCCGGATATCCACGTGCGATTCCTTTTGCTTTCAAAAAGGAAATTGCATCGCGGTACTTTTCCGGAATGCGATAATCGGAAAAATCTGCTGTCGATTTCGATTCGAGCGTCAGAAACCCGTTATCCGCGAGGTGCAGAGTGCCGCGTGCGAGAGCTTCAAGGGCGGCCTTGCGCTGAACCGAGCGCTTTGAGGGGGCCGGATCGAAAATGCCGCTGGTTCGCAGATCCGAGAGGTCTGAGCCGGCGGGTGCGCCGAGCATCTGGAAAACGCGCTTCAGAAGGACGGAAAATGATCTCCGTGTGATGGGCGTATCAAGGGATTTACTCTCAAGATCAGACGCATCGATAATTCCGATATCCAATCCCAGCCGAAGTTCAGGGCTGAGGCGGCTGAATGCGGTCGTATCCGAGATGGCTTCCAGGACGGGCAATTCCGTCATGGAGACAGTCATGAAGACAGCTGCAAAACTTCCGAGAATGAAATTCCGTGTTCGTTGCTGCATCGCAATTCTCCAGAGAGCAGAGGTTTTCACTGCTATCGACAGAAACAGCAGATAGATGAAGCATCTGACCGAAAATTTCAAAAAAAGAACGTCGATTTGCCGCTTGATGGGAGGGGCAATCCTGTCTTCATCGCCTCATGCGGGTTCGCTCCGGAGCCGGTGAGAGAGGGCCTGCATGTGGAACGCGGGCCGGCCGAAGGATGTTCACTGCTGGCGGGCTGCCGAAGGCCTTCTTCGGCGGAGGAACTGCAAGACGATGATCATGAGGGCCAGAAGCAGCATCTGATTCGCGTGGAACTCCTCCCTCGCCGGCAGCTCGGGCTTCTGTTGCTCGAACTCATGGTCTTCGCCGGTCGGCACTTCAGCTGATGGTGATCCGGTC
>CAZQYQ010000082.1:0-15430 GCA_964597625.1 uncultured bacterium | reverse complement strand
GATCTGGGGCCGCTTCTCGGGCTGCTGACCGATCCTGACGAAAAGGTCATCCTCGAAGCCCTCGCGACAATCGCGGAAATCGGGGATGCGCGGGCCCTGGGCATGCTCAAAAAAATTCTTCCCGAGGCGCGCAATCCCCTGATCCGAAGTGCGATTCTGAAGGCATTCGGTGGGATCGGCAGCCCCGAAGTCATTCCGCTGCTCAAGGCATCGATGATGGATGCCCAGTGGCTGGTGCGGTATCAGGCGATTCTTTCCATGGCCCGCATAGCCGGAACCGACTGCCTGAAGCATGTCGAGGAACTTGTTCATGATGATGACGGCGCTGTCCGTGCCGCCGTTCACCAGGTCCGGTTCCAGGAAACGCAGAATCCCGTCGAGCTGACGGCTCTGAATGAACTACTTACCGACCTGTCCACGCGGGCCCGGAAGGCGGCCGCCGAGGCGCTTGTGAAGATCGGAACCCGAGAGGCCCTTTTCATGATTGCCCGCACCTTCCATGATCAGGAAATCGTTCTCCGCAGACATATCCTGAGACTGCTCATGGAATGCAGATCCCAGGCTTTGTATCAAACGTTCCTGACCCTCTTCCAGCACTCCGATGAAGAGTTGCGCCCCGAGATCGTCGCCGCGGTCCGCCGCGCCAGACTTGTGAGCTGAGCATGGCTATCGACATCCTCGTCGTCGACGATGAAGACATGATCCGGTGGACCCTCCGGGAATCCCTGGAAGGTGAGGGCTACAAGGTCTATGACTTCCCGAATGGCCGCGATTTTCTGCGCTTTTTCAAAGAAAAAGGTGGAGATATTATATTGCTTGATGTCCGACTTCCCGACGCGAGCGGCCTCGATCTGCTGCTGGAAATCCGGCAGGTGGATCCGAATGTCCCCGTGATCGTGATGACGGCGTTCGGCGATGTCGAAACCGCGGTAACCGCGATGAAACGCGGAGCATACGATTATCTGCCGAAACCCTACAATCTTGCCGAAGTGAATCTTCTGATCAAGAAAATCGTCGAGACGACGCTTTTGAAAAGCCAGCTACAGCACATGATGGAGCGGGTTGAGAACAACTATTCCCAGATTCTCGGCGATAATCTGAAGATGAAACAGCTTCGCGAGCATATCGCGATGGCTGCCCAGAGCGATCGAACGACGGTTCTCATCCGGGGCGAGTCCGGCACCGGAAAAGAGCTTGTCGCCCGCCAGATCCATCAGCAGAGTTCACGAGCCACGCAACCGTTCATCGATGTGAACGCAGCAGCCGTGACCGGCACTCTTCTCGAATCGGAACTGTTCGGGCACGAAAAGGGTGCTTTTACGGATGCACAGCGCCAGAAAAAGGGCGTTTTCGAGCTGGCTGACAAGGGAACGCTGTTTCTCGATGAGATCGGCGATCTCGATCCGAATCTTCAGGCCAAGCTTCTGCGCGTGCTTCAGGAAAAGCGCTTTCGCAGAGTCGGGGGATCGACGGATATTTCCGTCGATGTGCGCATCATTGCCGCGACGAATGCCGATCTGGAAAAGGCGATGGAGGAAGGGCGGCTGCGGCGTGATCTGTTTTACAGATTGAATGTGTTCACCATCTTCCTCCCCCCCCTCAGAGAACGTCCGGACGACATTCTTCTGCTTGCCCGGTCTTTTCTCGATCAGTTCCGGCGTGAATTTTCAAAGGATATTGCAGGCTTTACCGCGGATTCCTGCGATATTCTTCAGCGGTATCCCTATCCGGGCAATGTGCGTGAGCTGAAAAACCTCATTGAGCGGGCAACCCTCCTGGAAACCACGAACAAGATCCGGCCCGTCAGCCTTCCGGAAGAGATGCGAAACTGGCGGCGCACCGATCTCCAGCCGGCCTCCCTTCCGGCCACCCGCCCCTGGGAAACCATGGGATTCAACCTCAAGGAGTATGTCGACTCTGTCGAGAAAAGAATTGTCCAGGATGTCATTCGGGAGTGTGACGGCAAAAAAAGTGAGGCCGCAAAACGACTCGGACTGAGTCGGTTCGCCCTTCGACACCAGATGAAAAAACATGGTCTTGAAGACGAGCCTTGATGCATTCGCGCTTCCGACGAGTATTCCAGAAAACAATGTGTGTAAATTTCACGTCAGAGAGGAGATGTGGAAAAATTTCACATGGATGACTGAGAGGAAGCTGGTTCATGCTTCATTTGTATGATGGCATGAATCCTGCTTTACTTAGTCTGGTAATCGAGCGTCAGTGGCAGGAGAAAAAAGAATGATATCGGAACTACTGCAGGAAAACTTCATCAATCTCGACCTGGATGCCGGCTCCAAGAATGATGCGATCGCGACTCTCTCGACGATGCTGTCATCTTCCGGCAAGGTTGTCGATTGTAGTTCGTTCGTGCGTGCCGTTCTCGACCGGGAAAAACTCGGCAGTACGGCTATCGGTGCCGGTATTGCCATTCCTCATGCCCGTGCAAACACGGTCAACGAAGTTTCAATCGCGTTTGCCCGCTGTGGAAAAGGAATCGACTTTAATTCCGTCGATGGCGACCCTGTTCACCTGATCTTTCTGCTTGCTGCGCCGATCGAGTCCGGCAGCCTGTATCTCAAGCTCCTGGCCCGCATCTCCCGCCTTCTTCGCTATCAGGACCTGATTGAGGACCTGAAGAAAGCCCAGACCAAAGAAGACGTCATCCGCATCATCGCATCGAAAGAGTAACCCGCAAGGGTTGAGAAGGGAAGCACGATATGGCGCTTGTCCAGCCTGTTGAGGCCGGCGAGAGCAGCACGATCCGCATGTCACCGGAAGGATTGTCGGTTCATATGCGTATTCCTGCTGAGCGCATTTATCTCGCGAATGCCACATTGACGCTGCGCGAGATCTGCGATCATCTCTGCATGCAGGAAGTTCGAACGAACCGCATTGTTCTGGCTCTTGAAGAAGCCATTCTCAACTCGATTGAACACGCCTACAACGGCGGAGGGGGCCTGATCGATCTGCAATTGTCGATCGAGGGCTCTGAGTTCGTGATCGTGGTTGAAGACTTCGGCAGCGGCACTGTTCACGAGCTCGATATCGATTCTCTCAAGGAATCGGAACTGCTTTTCGAGCGCGGACGTGGACTGTGCATCATGAAGGGCATTTCCGACAAGGCCGTTGTTCAGTCGACGGCCGGGCGCGGGACGAGAACGACGATGCTCTTCCAGCTCAACAATCACGAGGACTGATGACAACAGATACCACCAAGGAACGAAGTTTCGTCCTTATCAAGCCTGACGGCGTTCAGCGCAGCAAAGCGGGAGAGATCATCTCCCGCTTTGAGCGTAAAGGGCTCAGAATTGCAGCCATGAAAATGGTGCGCATCACCCGCGAACAGGCCGAAAGGCAGTATGCCTGCCACAAGGGCAAGGCGTTCTACGACTCGCTTGTCGAGTTCATGCTTTCGGGGCCGTGCGTTGCGATGATTCTCGAAGGTCGCAATGCGATCAGCATCGTACGCAAGCTCATGGGAGCGACGGATCCGCTTTCATCCGAACCAGGAACAATACGCGGTGATATGGCCCTCGATACGAAGCATAATCTGGTCCATGGTTCCGATTCACAAGCGAGTTTCGAGTATGAGGCACCGATTTACTTCTCCCCTGAGGAACTCTTTGAGTATGATCTTCCGATCAAGGGTTGGCTCTACTACACCTGAGCCAGAAACGCATTTTCATTGAATCATTCGCCCCGGATCTGAAAAATCCGGGGCGAACTTTATTCATCGGCTCTTGCATTGCTCTCCCAATCTCAGGCATCATGCGCGAATGCGTCTCTTCCGACTGATATCCGGGGTGCTGATCCTTCTTCTGCTCGCTGCCGCCGCCGCATGGATTGCGCTTTCTTCGCATGCCGGAAGTGATTTGTTCGTGCGCTGGGGAGCGGCAATCGCCGCGCAACGGCTCGATGCGGATATGCAGATCGGGAAGTCCGGTGGGTCTCTCCTGGACGTGCTTTCCATCGACGGGTTGCATGGGGTCCTGCGCCGGTCGAGGCTCGGATTCGCGGCGGGACCGCTCAGATTCACCCTGAAGCTTCGAGAGGCGATTGGCAGGGGGCTTGTTATCGAAAACCTTGAGTGCCCCTGGATAAAGATCTGGGGGGCTCCAAACCCCGGCTGGCTGGCCGATCTGCCGGATCTGCCGCCGTTCCAGTGTCAGGTTGTCACGCCCCTGCCCATCGGGTTCGACCGTGTCCGACTCGATCGGATCGAGTGGGTGCCTGTCGCATCCGGGCCTGTCGAGGTTGGCATTACTTCGTTCACGATAGATCCGGTTGCCGGAGCATCGGGAACGCAGCCGGTTTCATTCGGGCTGTTCGGGCGCCTGAAGCAGATGAACCTTGTGACAGGGGGGTTTACCGGAGAGCTTCATACGCGGCGCGGAACAGTATCAGGCCGTCTGACTGCGAAGATCGCGGGAATTCAGCTGGCGGCACTGGTGAAAATTGCGATGCAGCGTGATGGAATCAGCGCCGAAGGCAGCTTGTCCGAGACCGGGGTCGACCTGGCATCTCTGTCGAGGTGGCTCAGCCCGCTCTGGAAAGAGCATCTTCCTCTTGCCGCCTCGGGGGAAGTGACGGGCAGCGGAACATGGCTTTTTCAGCCCAGACTGGGCTTTTTAGGGGCCTTTCAGGGCGGGATTCACGGTGCGCAGGCCGTCCTTACCGGTCTCAATATTCCCTTGATCGAATTGAACGCCGCCTGGAAATACTTTGACGGGAAAATATATATCGCTGACAATAAAAGTTTTGTGCTCGGTTTCCCGGCGAGAATCGGAGGCTCGATCGGCGTTTCACCCGGCCGCCGGCCTGACTGGAATATCGAAACCGCGGTTTCCGATATCCCTCTGGAGGAGCTTGTCGCGACCCTGCCCTGGGCGGTTCGCTATGGCTATTCCGTGCCTGATGTCACCGGCATGGCGAGCCTGACGGCGAGATTCGACGGCGGAGATCCGGGCATCCTCGTAAACTGCTCGGCACAGATGATGCGCCGCTCGGGCGGGATTGCGACCTCGGTCGTGATGCTGCGGTATCGCCACGAAGGCGGCCAGGCGGACCGATGGGATCTCGAATCGGCCTGGACAGCCGAGTCTGTGGTGCCGAGAAGCTTTTCCGCCATCACCGTCGATCGCGCGGCGATCGGCAGAATGCTGAACCCGCCGCTCACGGTGAATTTCGAGGGCCATGGTGCGCAGCCGTCCAAGCTGGAAGCACGCCTGGGAGTTTCCTCTGCCGGCGGCAGGGCATGGCAGTTTTCCGGTCACCTCGATGGGAACGAATGGAGCGACGTGACAGCCGACCCGGGGAGTCTGCCCGCCACATTCCCTCAGGCCTTCGATCTGCCGGGCTTTCTGCTGCCGGGGATGTAGGGGCGGGACTCGATCCGTTCTTCAGGAATCTTCTGATAATAGGTCTGATGGGACCGCTCGTTCTCGATGGCGAGCCGCGAAGCCCGGATCGTTAAGACCACGCCCGGATGAAATTCATTTGCCGATATCGTCGAGCTGGTTTCCTCGAGCATCACCAGTGCGAGATCCGCTTTTTTAATCTCGAGTTTATTGATCTGCTCGCGAAGACTTTTCACTTTGTGGTCCAGACTGGTTCTCAGAGCTTCGGCCTTGTCCGGAGGGAGCTTATCCGGATGTGCCTTGACGAAGTGCAGGTTTTTTTCGGTTTCCGTAAGCTGGCGCTTGATATCTTCGAGGATCTTTACGATCAGATTCAAGCGATTGAGCGCGGTGTGCGAGACGCCGCAGGAAACGAGAGTCTTGAGATTGACCGTGTTTCCCAGTTCGCCGGCCGTAATCGAGTGAAAGGAAGTGAGTTCGCCTCCGATCAGGGATTTTTCGATGACGACCTGGCCATTCGCGAGAATCCGGCAGTTCATGGCGGACCTGAGAAATACATCGCCCTGGACCGTCAACTTGGCATTTTCCGCATACAGGGCGCGCATATTCCCGAAGACCTTCACTTCCTGGCTGTCTGGGGATGCAGGTCCAGAACCGAGGATGCCCTTTCCGACGTCGAGATCCCCACCCACGGTGATTCGCGTTCCGGCTTCGATCAGGCCGTCAACGCGCAGATTGCCCGTCACGATCACGGAAAACCCGTACTGGATCGTTCCGTGAACGATCACGGAGCCTTTGAAGCTGATATTCCCCGTTTTGAAATCAACGTTTCCGGGAATGACAAGGACGGGGGCGACATGAACCGTCATCGAGGAAAACCCGGTTTCAACCGTGAGCTGGCCCTCGCAGCTCGCGCTGACAATCTCCCGGTCCTCATCATGTCTGATCGTGACGTTCCGTCCCGGGATGACGCGCTTGTCCCGTCCGGGTTTCGCAGAAATGGGCTTTCCGAAAACGGAGTGGCCCGGTTCGCCTTTTGTCGGAAGCCACTTTACCAGCAGTATTTCATCCGTCGATACACTGCGCAGGAGATCGCGGGTTTTGAAATCGAGGGTCCCGTCCGATCGGACCAGATGTTCCATCGAAGGCCGTGGGACAAGAACGTCGATCTGCGCGTCTCTCCCGTCGATCGGATGCAGACCTGATGCTACTTTCCGAGGCGGCAGCAGCATGCGTTTCGCGACGATCCGGGGCAGATCGTTTTCGAGAAACGGCTCGTCGATCCCGAAGGGAAGAGCATCCCTGAGGTGCTTTTCCATGATCTGAACCGTTTTTTTTTCGTCGAACCACAGCGGATACTTTCCGATGGAAAAGTAGGCTTCCGTTTCAAGCTTGTTGACGGAGACTGTCATGGAAAAACCTGGAAGTGCCTCAACGGCGAATCTTCCCGGTTCCATAAGGGTGCGACGATCGGTCGTCAAGGTTTTTTCATCCTGCGCGTGAACGTCCGTTCAGGCCGACCCTGCGTTCGACATCGGCAATGCTCACGCCCTGGCTGGACAGGAATCGTTCGAACCAGGCCGTGTCGACACTGAACGAGCGGAGCTCGCCGCGGAATGCGATGACAAGTTGTTCAAGCTCGACGAGATCCCCGACCCGCAGTTTCGGCTTCTGCTGTCCGGCGCTCAGGGTGCGGAGGTTTTCAAGGGCCGAACGAACGGCGCTGGCGAACTCATACCGGGTGACCTTGGAAACGTCATAGAACGGCATGCCGGGCAGCAGACCCTTCGATATGACGTGCTTAAGCGACTTGAATGTCCAATGACCGCTGGGAACATAAACAAAGCCGGTTCCGGCGGAGGTTCCCGAAGAGGTTCCCTGACCGGAGACGGCTGCGGCTTTCGGCATGGCCGCTCTGCCATCCGCGAGGGGAATATAGAATGCCGCATCCGCTTCGGCCGCGCGTGGTTTCGCAAAGGACATGGTTCGTGACTGGCGCTCGTTTTGCGTGATGAACTGCCAGGAATACCGCGCGGAAAGCTGTTCGCCGGCCTGGCTTCTGATCTTGTCGCTGATGAGAACTTTATACTGCGTTTCCGCTTCCAGCGGTGCGGCGGGGATGAAGATCGCCCGATTCTGGCGCGCATCATACGATACGCGGCCTTCCACACGTTCCTGGTGACCGAACACCGAGATGTTGATCGGGTTCACCGTGTTCTGCTGGGCGGGTTCATTGAAATGAATGATGATCCTGGCATTGCGGGCAACCTGCTCGGCATTCGCCGCAGGCAGAATCCCGGTGACCTTGAAGGTGGAAAGAGCTTCACGGGGAGCTCTGCGGGCGACGGCCCGGGAGGTCTGGGCCGGGGCGGGTGCGTTCCAGTCTGCGTCAGCTTCCATACTCGAGGCATTTCCGGACGAATTTGCCGATCCGGACTCATCGTCAAGCACTTCGAGTTCGCGAGATTCCTGTGCCGGTTCCTGCAGGGAGGGCCGGAGCTGCTGCGCCGCAGGCCGCTTCACGCTGGTTGCAGTTCGTCTTCCCGGGGAAGACGGAGCCGCGGCAAACGCTTCAGGCATCGTCGGCGCTGCGGCCGGGGAAGTCGTCGCAAACGTCGCGGCAAGGCCACTCTGGAGGGGCCGACCAGTGATGTCGGTGATCCCCTGGGTGATGATGACGCGATACGAGCGGTTCGAGTCGAGCACGCCGACCGGCGTCAGCATGGCGCGCTTCTGGCCGCTCAGATACTGAATTTTCGCGGGCACGGGGCCGAAATCATCCTCGACCCTGAACGTGAACTCGTTGAGCGTTTCCGGGCGGATCTCCTGGTTGAAGGCAATGGTGACGGGCTGACTGAGATTCGTGACCATCGCGCCATTCTGAGGAGACATGCCAACCAGCTTCAGAGGAATCGCGGACTGGGCAGAAGCTGCGGAAAATGCATCGGTGGCGTCGAAGGAGGTGGTGTTGACGAGTCCCTGACGACGCGCAGGCGCGGAAACAGGAAGCGCCGCATCGATCGGAGACTCCTCGAGAACATTGGCGGGCACTTCCACATCCACATCGGAAGAGCCGTTAGCGCCGACTTTGAAGGGGATGACGGTATTCTTGGGCAGTCTGGCCCCGGAGCTGCCGGAGAGGGTCTGATTGATAGTGACTCCATACGCATTTCCCGCGCGGAGAGGCTGGCGGGGAACGAGCGTCAGGGTTTTCAGATCGCGCGAGAGCCGATAATCAACGCCGACCGCTTCCCGGTTGCACAGAAGCTTTACAGGCGCATCCTTGAGGGAGGTGATATCCAGAGCCTCGCTGAAGCTGACTTCGAGCGGGTTCTGCGGATTCACCGAGCCGGCTGCCATGTTGGCATTGGTGATTATCAGCCTTGCTGATGTGGCTCCGGCATTTGGGACCACACTGCCGACGGTCGTGGCAGCCTGCATTGACGGGGTCATCTCATCCGTCATCGCCGCCGCACGCGAACCTGTTGTGCCGGAAACTCTGAAATTCCACATTTTTTCGGCTGTTCCGCCGGTGCCGTCGCCGAAACTGAGCTGGGCGGTATACATCTGGCCGGATTGCAGAGGGGCTTTGGGCTTGAACATGACCTGCCGGGCGGCAGGATTATAAAAAAGTTCGCCTTCGATGGGCTGGCCGTTTCTGAACAGGTTGAGGTTTATCGTCTGATAAAACGCCTGCGAAATGGTTCCGCCGAACTCGACGGTCAACGGTGTGCCGGTCTGAACATTTGCGGCCATGTCGGCCGGAATGGTCCTGGTTACCTGCACGGCCTGACCGGCGCTCGCTGACATTCCAAAGGCTGCTGATACCGGCAGTGCGGGGCCGGCTCCGACAAGCAGAGCTCCCAGCACGGCTGCGCGAATTCCTCGGTTCATGATTAACCTCCTCGAAGGGTCCAGACGATTCGGTATCACCATCGGCAAAAACGGCTGCCGCCTTTAGTCCATGTCCCGTCAATTCTTTGCCGGCCCGAGCGGATCCGGTGTCGCGAACATTTGCAGAACAGCTGTCGCAGAGGCCACGAAGCAGCCATGGTGGATGTTCCGAAAATACTTCTTCCGGCCTTTCCTGCCTTGTCCATTTGCCGGGGAGGGGCGGAATATGTTATAACCCCCCAACTCGATCATTTCTATTTCTGAAATGATTGCAGGTTACCGAAGGAGTCTCCGTAATGGGTATAGATGTCGCCACCTTCACCAAACAGTTGCGCGAGGAAGGCATTGAAGCCGCCCGCCATGAGGCTGAAAAAATTCTGGCTGATGCAAAGGCCAAGGCAGAGCACGAAAAAGAGCAGGCCAAAGCCGCGACGCGTCGCATGGTCCAGGAAGGTGAGGCCGAAATCGCCCGCCATCGGCAGAAGGTCGAAGCCGAGCTCAAACTCGCGGCCCGCGACCTCATTCTTGATGTGAAAAAGCGGATCGAGCAGATCACATGCGAACTGCTCCGACCCGTCATTGCCGAGAAATTGTCGGCGGCTGACACGGTCGAAGCCTCGATTCGCGAACTGCTGAAAACCCAGAAAACCGGCCATGAATGGGAAGTGGCGCTCGGACCCGTCGTCGGGGCGAAGCTTACCCAGGCAGCGTTGAGCGATCTTTTCAAGGCCGCTGGCGCTCGCGTGAAACTCGGCGAAAACCTGAAAATGGCCGGACTGAGCATGCGTGATACCGCTTCCGGAGAAGTCATCGAACTTACCGAATCCTCGGTTACCGAGTCCTTCGGCCGCCTGATCGCGCCTGAACTCCGTGCCCTCCTGGATAAGGCCGAAAAATCCGGAAAGTAAGTCGCAACGGTGAGCACGCGACTCTTTTATCTTCTGTCTTCATTGCCGCCTCTTCCGGGATTCGGCGAAGTGCTTCCGTGCAGGCTTGACGATGTGCTCGCCGCTGTCCGGGCCGAAGAAGACCCGACTCTTGCTGTTCTCGCGGATTGTTTTGCCGTGGAACCGGCCCTTCGCGCCATGATGAAAAGCCGTCTGGTAGGCCATGTCTCTGAGCCTCCGATCGAGTTGATGGCGCTGCTTCCCGATTCCCTCAAGGACGAGATCTCCATCTGGCCTGCCGGGGATGACGAGGTGGCCTGGCATGAATCCGTGTGTTTCGCCTGGTTCAGATACATGCATCTGACGGGCCACAGGGTGAATTCCAGGCTGCTGCAGCGGTGGAGCGCCTGGGAAATGACCCTTGCCATTCACCTGGCCGATATTCGCGATACAAGCGAAACCGCCCCCGAAAAGGTCCGGCAACTGCCGCCCGATGCCCCACTGTATGATTATGCCGCGCTGGTCGCGGAATGGAAAAACACCGCCGACCCGATGGCCGGGGAACACTGGCTCGACGAGGCCCGTTTCGCATTTCTCGCGGAAGAGTCGACGCGGTACTCGTTCGAGCTCGATGAACTCGTATCCTATTTGTTGAAGCTCAGACTGCTGTCCCGGTATGCAGGTCTCGACCGGGGCGCGGCGCTCAAGATACTCGAGGAGGTCACAGCCCTGTGAGCGTAACCGGACGCATCGTAACAATCTATGGCAATATGGTCACAGCCGAATTCGAAGGCGCTGTCCGGCAAAACGCCGTCGCCTACTGCTGCCGCACCGACGGCGTGAAACTGATGGCTGAGATCATCCGCATTCGTGGAAATCGCGCCGACATGCAGGTCTTCGAGTTGACTCGCGGCTTGAAAGTGGGCGATCAGGTCGACGTCTCCGATGAACTGCTCTCGCTTGAACTCGGGCCGGGCCTTCTCGGACAAATCTATGACGGGTTGCAGAATCCCCTGCCGGTGCTTGCCGAGAAGGTTGGCAAGTTTCTCGAACCCGGCCACTACTTCAAACCGCTCAACAGGGAGACGAAGTGGGATTTCACTCCGATCGCGAAAGCCGGTTCGGCGATCCGGGCTGCCGACGCCCTGGGCAAGGTCAAGGAAGGCATCTTTGAGCACTTCATCTTCGCCCCGTTCAATCTCGAAGGCGAATGGAAACTCAAAAGCCTCGTCGGTGCAGGTTCTTATACCGTCGAACAAAAGATCGCCGAGCTGGAAAACGGCGAGGGCAAAATTATATCGGCTAATATGATTAACCGCTGGCCTGTGCGCATTCCGCTGACACAGTATGCCGAGCGACTTCTCCCGACGACTCCGCTGGTCACGAAGCAGCGCATCATCGACACCTTCTTTCCGATCACGCGCGGCGGCACCTACTGCATTCCCGGCCCGTTCGGCGCCGGCAAGACCGTTCTGCAGCAGATCACGAGCCGCCATGCCGAGGTTGACATCGTCATCAGCGCCGCGTGCGGCGAGCGCGCCGGCGAAGTCGTCGAGACTCTGCGCGAGTTTCCGCACCTGACCGATCCGCGCACCGGCAGAACATTGATGGAACGCACGATCATCATCTGCAACACCTCCAGCATGCCCGTCGCGGCCCGCGAATCATCGGTTTATACGGCCGTCACGCTCGGCGAATATTACCGCCTCCAGGGGCTGCACGTGCTGCTTCTGGCCGACTCGACTTCCCGCTGGGCCCAGGCGCTGCGCGAAATGAGCGGCCGCCTCGAGGAGATTCCCGGCGAAGAGGCATTCCCGGCGTATCTCGAAAGCTCGATCGCCCGTTTCTATGAGCGTGGCGGAGCGGTACGGCTTCGCGACGGCCGGGAAGCTTCGCTTACGATCGGCGGCGCCGTCAGTCCGGCCGGTGGAAACTTCGAAGAACCGGTCACGCAGGGGACGCTCAAGGTTGTCGGCGCGTTTCTCGGCCTTTCGTATGCGCGTTCCTACGCCCGCCGCTTCCCGGCGATCGACCCGCTCGAGTCCTGGTCCAAATATCATGGACGCATCGATGACAAAAAGGTTGCCTGGGCCCGTTCGTTTCTCCAGCGGGGCCGGTCGGTCTTCGAGATGATGCAGGTCGTCGGCGAGGAAGGCACCTCGATGGACGACTACGTCGTCTACCAGAAAGGCGAGTTTCTCGACTCGGTCTACCTGCAGCAGAACTCGTTTGACGATGTCGACGCGGCCTGCCCTCCCGAGCGGCAGAAGGACCTCTTCGGTCGCGTCTGCCGGGTGCTCGAACACGAGTTCACGTTTGCGGATAAAGACAAAGCCCGCGATACATTTTTCACGCTCACCGAACAGTTCCGCAACTGGAACTACGCGAAAACCGGCACCCAGGCCATGACCGAGGCTGAAGCAAAAATCGAGACCTGTCTGGCCGCCGGCAAGGAGGCCGCCCATGCGTAAATACTACACCCGCATCGACCGCATCGCCGGGAACGTCGCGACCCTCAAGGCGACGGGAGTCGGCTTTGAAGAGCTGGCGGTTGTCGAAGGCCGGGTCGGCCACTCGCTCGGCCAGGTCATCAAGCTTTCCGGCGAGGAGGTTTCGCTTCAGGTCTTTTCGGGAACGCGCGGCCTTTCCACCGATGACCGCGTGACCTTTCTCGGCTCGGCGATGCGCTTCAGCTTTTCAGAAGACCTGTTTGGCCGCATCTTCACGGGCGGCGGGGAACCCCGTGACGGGCGAAGCCCGCTGACCGAAAACCTGATCGAAGTTGGCGGCCCCGCGGTCAATCCGGCCGTGCGCCTCATGCCCAGCCGCATGATCGCCACCAACATCCCGATGATCGACGTGTTCAACACGCTGGTCGAAGGTCAGAAACTGCCGATCTTCTCGATTCCGGGCGAGCCGTATAACGAGCTGCTTGCGCGAATTGCGCTCCAGGCCGAGGCTGACGTTATCGTCATCGGCGGCATGGGCCTCAAATATGATGAATACCTTTTCTTCAAGCAACGTCTCGAAGAAGGCGGCGCTCTGTCGCGCACGATCATGTTCATTAACACGGCCTCAGACCCGGTTGTTGAGTGCCAGCTGACTCCCGACATCGCCCTGACGGTTGCTGAACGGTTCGCGGTCCAGGGAAAGCGTGTGCTGGTGCTTTTGACGGACATGACGAACTTCGCGAACGCGCTCAAGGAAATCTCGATCACGATGGAGCAGATTCCCTCGAACCGCGGCTATCCGGGGGATCTGTATTCGCAGCTGGCTTCGCGGTACGAGAAAGCCGTCGTGTTCGACAACGGTGGGTCGCTGACGACGATGGCCGTCACCACGATGCCGGGCGATGACGTGACGCACCCCGTTCCGGATAATACGGGATATATAACGGAGGGGCAGTTTTATCTGAAGGGCGGATGGATCGAGCCGTTCGGCTCCCTGTCACGACTCAAACAGCTCGTCAACGGCCGTACCCGCGACGATCACCGTGCGATTATGGACGGCTGCATTCAGCTCTACTCAAAATGTCGCGAAACCCGCGAAAAACGGGCGATGGGTTTTGAAATGTCCCCCTGGGATATGAAGCTGATCCGGTATGGGGAAGAATTCGAACGGCGCATGATGGATCTTTCGGTGAACAATACGCTGACGGTCGCTCTCGATCGCTGCTGGGAACTGCTGGCCGAAGTGTTCGAACCACGCGAAACCGGCATCAGATCGGCACTGTGCGAAAAATACTGGCCGAAGAAGGCTGGCGCGGTTGTTGAAACGCCCGCTTCCAACGTCTGACGGGCCCGGAGACAGGCGCAAATGGCTGAAAAGATCAAGAAAACCCGTCCGGAGCTGCTGAAGCAGAGACGATCGCTGGCCCTTTTCCAGCGGTTTCTGCCGACCCTGATTCTGAAAAAACAGCAGATCCAGATGGAGATTCTCAAGGTGCGTATCCAGCGGAAGCGTATCCGTGAGGAGATCGAGCGCATGATTCGGCAGATCGAGCCGTGGGTCATTCTTTTCAGTGAGGACCTGCCCGGCTCCGTCACGGATTTCGTTCATGTGAAAAAGCTTGAGCGCGGCGAGATGAACATCGCGGGAATCAGGCTGCCGGTTCTGAAGCAGGTCGAGTATGAGATCAAACCTTACAGCCGGCTTGTGATGCCGGCCTGGGTTGACGCGGGCGTCGAGTTTGTCAAAAATCTTCTGCAGTCGCGCGAGCGGCTCAAGGTGCTTGTCGAACAGGAACGACTGCTGCATATCGAGCTTCGAAAGGTCACGCAACGCGTGAACCTGTTCGAGAAGGTCATGATTCCGCGTGCCAAAGAGAATATTCGCGGCATCCGCATCAACCTTGCCGAGGAACAGACCGCCGGCGTCAGCCGCGCCAAGATTGCCAAGGGGAAAACCGCGGGGGAGGCAGGCGCATGATCCAGGGGATGCAGCGGGTCTTTCTTGCGGGCCGCCAGGCGGACCGCCAGGCGGTCCTGGCGGCGCTGTATGCCGCCGGTGTCGTTCACGTCGAGCCTGCCCGGACCGATGCGGTCAAGCTGTCAGCAGAGATGGCACGCGATCTGGCGCGGGGCGAGCGGGCCCTTCAGGCAATCGATGCCGTGGAACCGGCCACGGATGCCGCTGCGGCGCCTCCCGGAACTCCGGCCCGCCTTATCGACGAGGTTCATGCGCAGCTTATCCTCATTGAACGGCTCCACACCGACCGTCAGGAGCTCAATCGGGAACTCGGCCAGGTCAAGTCCTGGGGCCGGATCAGCCAGAGCGATATTGAACGCCTTCAGGATGCCGGTCTGCATGTCTCGTTCTGCCTGTGTCCCACTGCCTATATCAATGAATCTATAACTTCAGATATTATGCATGTTGCCGGCGCGCACGACGGCACTTCGGCGGTTCTTGCCGTCAGCCGGGGTGAGGTGCAGGTCAGGCCCCCGGCCCAGATCATTCCGGCACCGTCGCGCGATGCGTTGGAGATCGAAGCCGCCCTGGCCACGCTCAGGGAAGAGGACCGAAGGCTTTCGAACGAACTCCGCGAGCTTGCGATGAGGCGCGACGACGTTCGCACCTATCTCGCCGAACTGAAGGAACGCATGCTGTTTCAGAAGGTCGAGGCCGGCCTGGCGGAAGAAGGTCCTGCCTTCATCCTGCAGGGATGGGTTCCCGACAACCGGATTGAAGCGCTTCACACGGCCCTCGAAGGAACCAGACTTCCGGTCGGCGTTCTGGCGCAGGCTCCCACGGATGAGGACACCCCGCCTACGGCGTTCAGAAATTCTCCCTGGA
>CAZQYQ010000081.1:0-15439 GCA_964597625.1 uncultured bacterium | reverse complement strand
GCCCTGAATCATACGTCGCAACCTGCCTTTTTTCCATCGTTTTCTGCTTTTTTTCCTGTGCTGAATTCTCCCGTCTCTTCCCCACCACAAAAGCATCACCCGGATGACCGGAAGAGGGGGAGATGCTTCCCCGTGCCGGCTCAGGGAATTCCGGCCGCGCTTCATTGACCGGAAAGGGCAAATGTGGGTAGACTGGCGCGAAGAGAATGTCCCGAAGGAAGGAAAGGAGCAATTGCATGTCGATCCATCCCTGGTATGACGGCTGGCTTGAGCGGAAGAACAAGTATGCGCGCACAAGCGAACCATTCCTTTCGTCTGATCGATTCGCTTCGATCGCCGTTGGAATCGGTCTTCCCAACATTGTTCAGAAGTCGACGTTCAGTTTTCGCAATGTCAAAGACGGTGCCGACAGGTTCCTCGGCGAGTCGAAAAGCGGCGAAAAACCGTTTGCGAGAATTTACACGCGACTTGGCAATCCGACCACCGAGTATCTCGAAAAAGCCCTTTTCAGGCTCGACTGTCAGCATCTGATCGATGCCGCCCTGGCCGCCGACGAGCGGAGGCCCACGATCGCCTCGCTGGCCTGCGCATCTGGCATGGGCGCCATCGCCTGTACAACCTTCGCGCTTGTGAAAAGCGGTTCCGAGATCATTTCCGGGAGCGTATACGGTTGCACGGACAGCTTTTTCAGGTCTCTCGAAAAATTTGGGATCAAGACGCATTTCGTGGATACGAGCGATATTTCGAAGGTCGAAGCCGCGCTGGCCCGTTGTCCGAACGCGACGATGATTTATCTGGAATCGCCTGACAACCCGACATTGAATGTTTCCGATATTCCTGCCATTTCAAAGCTTGCCGAGGCGCGCCGGATCCCGCTCGTGGTTGACAACACCTTTGCAACGCCGTATCTGCAGCAGCCGTTCAGGCTCGGTGCCGATATCGTCGTCCAGAGCCTGACCAAGTATGTGAACGGCCACTCGACATCGGTTGCGGGCGTCGTCATCGGGCCGTGGTCGTTCATGGGCGAGTATCTGTTCCCCGTCTACAAAGATCACGGTCCCACGCCGAGCCCGTTCGATTCATGGCTGAACTCTCAGGGCCTTCAGACGCTGGCCGTGCGCATGGAACAGATCTGTGACAATGCCGATGAGCTTGCCCGCCGCCTTGAAGCGCATCCGCGCGTGGCACGCGTCTGGTATCCCGGCCTCAAGTCTCATCCGCAGCACGAGCTTGCGAAACGCCAGATGCGCAGAGCTGGCGGCATGATCAGCTTCGAGCTCAAGGATGGCTTCGAGCCGGCCCAGAAACTGATGAACTATTTTGCTGACTATACAACCCCCATGGAGCTGGCTGTCAGCCTCGGAAGCGCGATCAGCTATATCCAGCACCCCGCTTCGATGACGCACTCGGGCATTCCGGAAAAGGATCGCCTTGCGCGAGGGATCACCCAGGGACTGGTACGCTGGTCGGTCGGCCTTGAAGGTGTTGAAACCCTGTGGTTGGCCATGGAAGACGGATTGAAACTGGCTTATTCATAATATTCCGGAAAAAGGAAGCGGGGCCGAAGAAGTCTTCGGCCCCGCTTGGCTTTGAGACGGTCGGAGGTTATTTGCGAAGCAGCTGCTGGAGCGCCCGCTTGGCGAGTTCCATGGCCTCTTTGGCCTTCACGACGATCGCAGAGTTTTCTGCCTTCTCGGCGGCTTCCCTGTAAGCTTTTGAAGCCTTTTCATACTTTTCCTGGGCTTCCCTGACCAGATTGTCTTTGGCTTTTTTGACTTTTTCGTTGGCGGTTTCGAGCTTATCCTTCACCGTGTCTGACACGGTTTCGAGTTTGTCGTTCACCTTGTCAGTGGTGCTGTTGAAGACGTTCCGCACCGAACTGGGGCTTACGGGGATGGCCGGAGCGGCCTGGTCGGCAACCGGGGCCGGGGGCTGATAGTTTCCGCCCACGCTGGTCGCCTGGGCCTTATTGAAAAGGACTCCGCCGGTCACGTATTTGTCGGCCTTGTAGAGAAGACCGATCGCAATTTTTCCGAGAACTCCGCCGAGCAGGAAGCCACCGACCACGCCGAGCGCGCCCGGCCCGAGAGCTAAGGCGCCTGCGGCACCCGCGCCGACGACCGCGAGATTCGTCAGACTGGCGGTTGCATAGTCTGTAATGACGCCACCCACGAGCCAGCCGACAATGCCGCCTGCGAGCGTGCCGAGCGGGGGAACGATCGCGGAGGCCATCGTTGCGCCCATAATCGCGCCGCCGACACGGCCGGCAATATGGGTTACCGGCTTCAGGGCGGTCCAGACGGAGGAGAGGATGCCTGCTTTCGCCGGCATCGGCATGACGAAGAACGAGCAAATCAGCGATAGAACGAGCAGAAGATGTATCGATTTATTTCGGCCCAGTGCGATGGTATTCATGCGGCACCTCTTGCTTTCGGATTCAGAATGTACAAATTATAAGAATTGTACGGGGGGTCGGCAAGCCCCCGCGGATTTCATTCCCGTTGGGACGGCCGAAAAATCAGGGTTTGGTTGCCGCGTTCATGAGCATGAGCAATGTGGCCTGCGTGCGAGGGAAGAAAATCCGCTGGGCTCGTCTCTGCCCCATTTCTTCATAGGGGGAACCATCGGGGAAAAGAAGCAGCGTCACATTGATGGGTTCCTGAAGCGGCGCCGATGCGGCAAGTTTTGCCGAGTAGGTTCTGAAATCAGGAACCGGCTGTTCCGCCGGCGGAACGCGGATGATTTCCGTGCCCGATACTCCGGCTGGAAGCGCTCCTTCAAAGGCGACGGAGCCCAGGGCGGGTGCTTTGAGTCCCTGCCAGCGGCCGTTGACGACCTGAATCTTCAACGTGACGGGGGCGGTCGCGAAAGCCGGATCAGCCGGCTGGACGGCGGCTGGTGCCCCCTGGCTCTGAAGCCAGTCGTTCCAGGTCAGGCCGGTCTCGGTGAGATACAGGTCGGCGAGGATATAGGCATCGTTGCGGCGAAGCTCGCGGCCGTTCGTGTCACGCTGAAGAATGAACTCACAGGGTTGCGAAGCCAGAGCCGCGGATATGGCCGGATTGAGCCAGTCTGCTTTTGCCGGTACCGGAAGCCTGACGGTAACGCTTCGCCCCTCGATGACGCAGCCCGTTGCCGTGCCATCGGGGCGCATGATCCCCATCCGGCCGCCGGCCCATCTCACCGGATCGACGCTGATCACTTCGGCCTTGAAGGGGCGCGTCTTGATTTCCCTGATTTTGCGATCGAGTTCTTTCTTCATTTTCCGGACTTCGGGAGGGAGATACCCGGCCGGCAGCAGATGGGCGATCGACATCGAGCCGCCGCCGCTTCCGGCAGGTGTGGAAACCCCGGACCCATCGGCGGCCGCACTCCTGTCGCCTGCTCCCGATGATGAGTCCCCGGGGGATTTCTGACCGGTCTTGAGGCTCGAAGACATTTCGAGAAATCCCTGCGACTGAACATCCTGTACATACGTGCGGTCTTCGAACGGGGGCTGGCGGCTGACCTTGAACCGGTATCCCCACTCGCGGAGCGTGCTGAAATACGACATCTTCAGCGACTTGAGAAAAATATCGGATGCGAACAGCACGTTTCCGGATTTGATCGGTCTGTTCAACTCGTCGTGATAGATGTGGAAGACGGCATCCTGCTTTTTGATGCCCTCCCTGAGCCGTTTTTTGATCTCATCCCGATCGATGTCCGAAGAGAATTCGACGCGCGGCAGGCAGATGATTTCCGTCTTCCCGTCGATCTCGGCCTGAATCAACACGGTTGTGATGTTCATGAGCCAGGTTCCGTTGATCATCGAAATCCGGTATTTCGTCGCGGCAGAGGCTGAGCAGATGCCGAATATAAATAGCAGCCAAAATATAGCAGCAGCCGTGCAGGCTCCCTGGGCGGCAGAGCGGCGGGGTTTCATAGGCAGACCTCCATGCATCCGGCGTCTGTTGCCGGTTGACGTATCCGGAGTATAGCATGAACGACAGACTTTCTCTTGCCGTGAAACCAGAACGAGGCTAGACTGGGAACAGTGAATTTTCCGAGAAAACGGAGACGGTGATGCAAAACACGCCCGGCCGGGCAGGGTATCAGGAACTTTGGCAGAAGCAGCTCGGCGCACTTCGCATGATGCAGGCCACAAACGATCGCAAGGCGCTTGTCGCGCTTACCGTTTCCGGCCAGCTGATCCTGCTCGATCACACGGGGCAGGAGTTGTGGCGGATTGCCGTCGGAACGGGCGTGCGCACGATCAGCCTGGCGGACACGCTTGACGTGCTTGCCGTCGATGATGGCGGCAACTCTCTTCTGATCGATTCCAAAGGGCAGGTTCACTGGAAAAAGCGGCCTGCCGTGGCTCTTTACGGACTTTTGAGCGCGGACGGACAGAGCGTCGTCCTGGTGACGCGCGAACCGACGGTGGTGATGGCCGACCGTCAGGGGCGCGTGCGGTGGACCTACAGAAATCTTCTCAAGGTCCCGACGGCTCTCGATGTTTCGGCTCACGGGGAAACCGTCGCTTTCGCCTGCCGTGATGAGCGCGGAGAAGGCCTGCAGGCCGTCGCCGCCGATGGTCAGCCCTATGATGCGTTCATGGGGCTCGACCCGATTCAGGACCTCGCGGTCAGCGCCGATGGCCAGATCATGGTGGCTCTCGATCGCGGCCGTGGCATTTTCTGCATCAACTGCGTGAAAAGCTTCGGGGTGTGGCGTGGAATGCTGAACTCCGAGTTTTCCGGCGTTTCCTACGCTGATGAAACAAAATATACGCTTCTTTATTCAAAAGACGGGCTGTTGAGCATTCTCGACGCGGAAGGGCAACCCGCCTGGGAATACCGCTTCCCCGCATCGCTCCTGCGAGCCAGGCTTACGGGCGATGGCCAGACGATCTGGTACGCGACTCCGGAAGGCCGGGTCGGATGTCTGGTATCCACCGCTTCGCGCGATCTGAGTCGCCTCGAATTTCTGGACGTCGAGGCGCCGCCCGCCGTGGAGGCAGCGCAAATGGCTGCTTTCCGCAAGGTGTGGTGCATCGATCTGGCCGGCGGAGCGGCTCTTGACGCAAAACCCGTCGCGCGGACCTGGATGGGCGCCGATCAGATCGAATATGCCCTGCTCTGGGACGGCCGGGACACCGTGCGATGCCACAATGACGTTGGCGATGAGATCTGGACGGCCCGCATTCCGTCGGCAGGGGTCGCAGACCTGGCGGTCTCGGCGGCTGCCGATCTTGCCATGGCGGTCGGCAGGGGCGGGGTGGTCGGCTTCAAAGGCGATGGAAGCGAAATCTGCCGGTTTTTCGGGAATTTTCGATCGGTGCATGTTTTTGCGACCGGAGCGATGCTGCTGCTGTCCGAGAATGGCCAGGTCCGTTTTTACAGGCATGCCGGCCAGTTCACCCGCATGGTCGAAGCCGGCGGGGAAGCTCTTGCCGTTCACGGCGCGGAGCAGTTCGCCTGGCTTGTCGGGAAAACCTTCGCCGTGCTCGTCGATCCCGAGGGAGCCGTGAAAGGCCGGATTGAACTGACAACCGAGCCTCTGTTCCATCGCATGGATGCGACGGGAAGCGGCCTCCTGATCGGCACTGTGAGCGGCGAGATTCTGCTGATAAACGAAAAAGGGGAACAGGACCGGAAGCTGTCCGTCGAAGGCGGAGCGGAGCATGTCCTTTTTCATAAAATAGAAGATGCGATGTTTGTCGGCCATGCCGGCTCGGGTGACGTGACCATCCTCCGGACCCGGACCGGAACGCGCACCCGCACGAAGCTGGCGGGAGGGATATCGGCCATGTGCCTTCACAAGCTCGGCGCGGTGATCGCAACCGGGATCGACGAGCTGATGCTCATGGGCTCCGACGGGCAGATCCGTGCCAGGTCGACGTTTCCCGACCGTATTTTGCAGATTTTCCCCTGCCGGACCGGGGAAGGCGTTTATATCCTTGGCGAGGGCGGTTTCGGGAAATACAGTACGGATGCCGGAATGCGGACCGTTTCGTCAGCCGTGGGTTTCATAGAGGTGTAATGGCCGTGACGAGCATGATTCCGGGACTTTTCATCGAACGCGTCAAGCCGGATGACTGGGCTGGCCTGTCAGCCGTTGCGGCGATCGAGGGTGAGACGTTTCCCGGTGACGCCCAGACCGCACCCAACCTCGCCCTGATCGCACGCGCCGGGGATGTGTGGGCTGCCTGTGATGAGCACGGAAGGCTGGTTGGGGAAGCCATCATCCTCGGCGGAGTCGGGGAGCCTCGGGCATTGCTGTTCAGCCTTGCCGTCGTGACGGCCCGGCGCCGCCGCGGTGTCGGCCTGGCGCTGATGAATGGCGTGATTGATTCGCTTGCGTCACGGGGGGTGAAAATCCTTGAGCTGACGGTGGCTCCGGCCAATGAGGCCGCGCTGGGCCTGTACATCGCCAGACTGGGTTTCGAGCGGGTTGAACTGATGCCTGATCATTTCGGGCCGGGGCGGCCGCGGTGGCTTTTACGAAAGAGTCTGACACCGGAGGGAACGTGAAACGATGCTGATCAGAAATGGTACCGCTGTTATCATTGCAGTTCTTCTCTTCCTGGGAGGCGCGATCGTGCCGGTCGAGGCGCGCCCGCGACTTGCCGTTCTGCCGTTCACCAATCCGCCAGGGTTCGATGCGGATTATCCGATCGGAGCCGGATTGGCCCAGATGCTTAAACAACGGCTGATGGAAGCCGGCAAGGTGCTGATCGTGGAACGTGAAGAGCTGAATGCGATGAAGGATGAGTTGAAGCTGGCCGAAGACGGCCATTTTGATGTTTCCACGTTCCCTGCGAAAGGCGGCTTCCAGGGGGCCGATTATATTCTGCGGGGGAAGGTGCTTGATTTCGGCCATTTCCAGCGCGATACCGGCTTGGGAACGCTTGGCAAGCTGGCCGGCGGCTTCCTGCATACCAAGGTTACCGCCTATGTACGGCTCAGCGTCGAATTGATCGACCTGAGAAACGGGCGGCTGATCTTTTCCGACAATGCCGAGGCACGCCACGACAAGACCGGCGCCGTGCTTCTGGCCGGCGATCTCAAGAAGGCGCTCGGGGCCGCTCTGAAGCTGGGCTCATCCGAGTTCGATGCGTCGATGATCGGCCAGGCGACGCGCAAGGCTCTCGACCGCGTGATGTCAAAAATGAATGCCCTTTTCCGGCTCGAGGCCAGAGTCCAGGCGGTCAGCCCGGATGGCATCGTCATCGATATGGGCGCATCGAGCGGATTGAAGGCCGGCCAGGCCGGAATGCTGTATGGCGTCAGCGAAATCCGGAACAAGGCAGGCGTCGTCGTCTGGAGCTCGAAACAGTCGCGCGGCAGCGTCAGCGTGGTCGATGTTCAGCCCGACGGCGCGCTGGTCAAGGCTCCGGCCGGCGTTGAGGCTCACGAAGGTGATCTGGTTTCATTCGAAGCAAGATGAGGCAGACATCCCTGTGAAAGCTTCGCGGCCCCCTTCCCCTCAGTGGCTCCGTGATCCGGTGGTTCGTTGAGTTCGCAAACAGGCGTCATTGAGCGGCTTTCGCGCTTCAGACGAGAGTCCTGACTCGAATGGAATTCATGCACCGCTTCTCCGGGAACCTCATTACTTGCGGGATGAGCGGGGTGATTGTTACAATAAGGGGTACGGGGCAGGTTCTGACCCCGCCAGGAGGTGTTGCATGATACGCCGACCGTTACGCCGTTCCGGTCTTGCTTTGTTTTTCACGATCGCGACGATCGTTGTGATCAGCATTATCGTGTATGGCATGATCTATTTCATGCGGGGCGAAGTGCATCTGACGGAAAACTACGTGGACAGCACATGCGCGCTTCTGCTGGCTGAGGCCGGTGTCGAAGAGGCGCTGTTCACGATCAAGAGCAAGATGAACGACCCTGAGAATGCTTTTTACAAGATGATTTCAAAGAGCGAAGACGGAAGTGTCGATATCGACATGTCGCGTCTCGAAGGGAAAGACTCTTCGGTTCCGGCGCTGATCCTTGATGGCAAGGTCAAAACCCGCGTCTCCTGGAAGCGTGATGCGGAAGCTTCGAAAGAACTCGAATCCAAGGGTCTTCCGGCGGACGTCTTCCGCGGCGGGTTCATCACGATCATTTCCCGTGGAAGTTATCATCGGACCAGCCGCCAGATCGAGGTCAAGAAATCCTGCCGGGCGATGCTCGTTCAATCCCCCTTTCCCGGCAACTCGGTCGGTATGATCGCGCCCGAGCACGGGCTGTATCTGAATAAAACGCACCAGGACTCCTTCAAGATCCTGCCCTTCGACTTCTGGGACCCATGGGGGTTCACGGTGAAGGGCGGCAAGGTCTTCATGCGGGACGGGGCACGGGTCGATCTGCCGAAATGGCTGATGCTGACCGATCTGCGCAAAGAACTCGATAATCCCTGGCTCGACATGGGCATCGGCTGGACCGGCTGGAACGGGGGGGCCAACCTCGCCAAGGCTGATTCGATCGAATACCAGAACGAGCCGGTCGCCCGCGAGTATTACAAATGGATGGGCCTGTTCAACTGGCCGTGGTGGACAAAAGTGAGCAACGAGCCGTACAACTCGGATACCAAAAAGGTCCAATCCTACGACTCGAAAAAAATCAATTTGTATACGGATGATGTATATCGAAAACTTTCGAATCGTCTCGTGGACCCTGATGAGAATTCGGGCCAGGCAAAATACTACCAGGATGTCAATTTCCGCGAGGCGTTCGGCCGCAATGATGTGACCTACAGAAACGTCGTTCCGCTGTATGGTTGGGGCGACTGGCGCAAGGTGCCGAACAAATACTCCCGGTATCTTGGGAACCCCACGCGCGCTCATGACACCTCTCATGCCGTCGAGATCAATGGCCTTACCTATATAAAAGGTGATGTGTATCTCGAGGGATGGATGAAAGGGAAGGGTCTGCTGGTCGTTGAGGGAAATGTGTATATCGGTGGTGACGTGCTGACCCTGCCTGATGACAACGGCGGCAAATCCTCGATCGGCATTATCGCCCTCCGGGATTCTGACCACGACACTTCCGTCGAAAATCCGACGACCGGGAAGATCGTCTACAAACCCCATCATGACAGCGACTGGTCGAGACTCGGCGTTACCCACCCATTCATCAATCTGAGTCCGCGCTGGGAAGGCTGTTTCCATGCCGCCGGCGGCTTCGAGATGGAGACCGACTCGAAGATGCAGAAGCTGATCAATCTCGAAGTCGTCGGCAACCTCTCAACCGATTATTTCGACCGGCGAAAGATGCCCAACGACGTCAAGATCACCTATTATAACTGGCAGGATATTCTTTCTCAGTCCAGTTATGACTTCTCGGTCGACAAGTCCGTCCGATACGGCACGAAATACAATGTCGCCGTCACGAAGGACATGATCAGCTGGAAGGAAGTAGACGCGACGCTTTAAGACGGCGACGCCATGTCGCGTGTGCCGCTGCTTCCGAAATCGCTGTTCGGGCGTCTGTTCGTTACGATGCTCGGAATGGCTCTTTCCCTGCTTGTCTGTGCCGCTGTTTTCTGGCACGGGCAGGCATTCGGGCTGCTCGATCGAGAGGCTGAAATCCATCTGGAATCAGCGGCGCGCCAGTTGATGGCGGAATGGCGCTCACTCAAAGCCTCGAGAGCCGACGTCGAGTGGGATGCGACCCTTGAAAAGCTCCTTGCCTCGGGCGGCAGCGCGAACTGGATACACAATGCCTACTGGGTCGAATTTCAGCATCATGCGCCGCACTTCATTGCCTCGTATTCATCGCGGATCCGCGGCGAAACAGACCTGCTGCCGCCTTCCATAGAGGATGTCGATGACCTGATCGAGGATGGAATGCTCGCCCTCGAAGAAGGGAAATCCTTTTTCCCGGACCCGATGTCTCTGAATGTCGCTCGCAGATGCAAAATCGTGCTGGTCCCGATGCTCGATCGCGATGGACTTCTGCATGGCGTTGCCGGCGTCGAAGCGGATCTGCAGTATATGGACATGTTTGCGGTCGTCGGTCGGGCGGCCGTTTACGCCTTTCTGTGGGCTGTTCCGTTGTGCATCATCGCATCCATGGTGCTGGCGCGGAGCATTTCCCGGAGGGTGGGTCTGCTGGTGAAGACGCTCGAAAAGGTAGGCAGAAACGAACCTCCCGATGCGGAGAGTCTCGGCATTACCGAGCTCGATCGTCTTCGGGACGGGTTACAGCAGCTTTCAGAGCGTCTTTCGGAGCGGGATGCACGGTTGCGAAGCATCCACGAGGAGAAGATACGGGAACTGGCCTTCACGGGAAGCGCGATTGCCCACGAGGTCCGAAATCCCCTGTCCGCCATCGAGATGCATCTGGGGCTCCTGAAACGCAGATACACGCCGGAAGGAGTCGATCTTGAAGCCTTCCGGGAGATTCAGGATCAGCTTGCCCAGTTGAAAACGCTTACAGACAGATTTCTGAACTATTCGCGCGAGGTGAAGCCCGTGTATGAACCGATGAAACCGGCAAACCTGATCCGGGATGCCGTAGCGGCGCGGGCGACGGCAGGCAGAGAGACCGGCATAACCGTTTCTGTGCCCCCGGATCTCGAGATGTCCGGTGACGTGCTGATGTGGCGCCAGATCATCGATAATCTGATCGATAATGCCGTCGCGGCGTGCCGGCCGCACGACGTTAAATTAAATATCGATGTATATACAAAAGCCGGCAGTATCGTTTTCCGCTTCGCGGATGGCGGGGCCGGGGTGGCGGCCGATCTCATTCCCAGATTGTTTACCCCGTTTGCGACCGGCAGGCCTGATGGTCACGGCATCGGCCTTGCCCTTGTCCGGAAATGTGTCGAGGCTCATAATGGATGCATTCGGCACGAAACGCCCCCGTCCGGCGGTGCCGCATTCATCATCGAGGTGCCGGGAGAGCAATGAAAATTCTGGTCGTGGATGACAATCTATCCCTGGTGAAAGGCCTCTGTATCTTTCTGACCCAGGAGGGCCACGTCGCAATCCCCGCCGGGACCCTTGCAGCGGCGCGTTCCGAGCTTGCGACGAGCGGATTCGACCTTGTGATAACCGATCTGAAACTGCCGGACGGGGAAGGCCTCGACGTCATCCGGGCCGCGAAAGAGTCCGAACATCCTGCGGAAGTCATCCTGATGACGGCGTTCAGTTCCATCGAGACGGCCGTTGCGGCGATGAAGCTGGGGGCCCTTGATTATCTGACCAAGCCGGTGCCGCTCGAAGAGTTCGCCTTTCGTGTTGCGCGGGTGGCAGAACGGCGCGAAACGGTCGAGCGGGCTGACACCCTCAGGCGTGCGAATGCAGCCTGGCGGGCGGTTGAGGGCCTTGAAGATCCCCTTGGGGCAATGGTCGGCGAGTCGGAAAGCATGAAAATCGTGAAAAATCTCATTCGCAGGGCGGCAGCGTTCCCATCGACGGTTCTTCTGTGCGGCGAAACCGGAACCGGCAAGGAAGTGGCGGCCCGTGCCATTCACGGCCTGTCGCCCTGGGCCGAGGGGCCATTTGTTCGAGTGAACTGCGCTTCGATTCCGGAGACCCTGTTTGAGTCGGAACTGTTCGGCCACGAAAAAGGGGCTTTCACCGATGCCCGGGAAAAGCGGATCGGCAGATTTGAGGCCGCGCGCGGTGGAACGCTGTTTCTCGACGAAGTCGGCGAAGTTCCGAGGGAACTTCAGTCGAAACTCCTGCGCGCGCTCCAGGAAAAGGAAATCGTGCGTGTCGGCGGCTCGAAGCCGATCCGGATCGAGACCAGGATTGTCGCGGCCACCAACCGCGATCTCGATGGCATGGCCACCCGAGGCGAGTTTCGCGAAGATCTTCTCTACCGGCTGGCGGTTGTCCGCATTACCATGCCGCCTCTCCGGGAGCGTTGCGAGGACATCCCGGCCCTTCTCGGACATCTTCTGGCCCAGTTCAGACGTGAGTTCGGCCGGCCCGGTCTCAGCATCGACCCGGGGCTGATCCCCTCTCTCCGCGATCATCCCTGGCGAGGGAATATCCGTGAACTGAGAAACGCTCTGGAGCGAGCTGCGGTGATGGCCGAGACCGACCTGCTCGGGCAGGGGGATTTTACGATCTCCTCTGCCGGCCCCGGAGCGATGGTCCGCACAGAAACCACAGCAGAGAAGGTTCTCCCGGCCGGCATCGGCCTGAACGGAGCTCTCGAAGCCGTCGAACGCCGTATGATCGTGGAAGCCCTGACTCGATCCGGAGGGGTGAAGAGCAAGGCTGCCGAAGAACTCAAAATTCCGCGGACGAACCTGCTTTACCGGATGAAACGCCTTGGTATCGCCGGCTCTGACGATCCAAAATTCTGATCGCCCGGACCAAAACCGGGCCCGACCTGGTGGTCGGACCCGGATCTGGTGGCACTCTCAGAGGATCAGTGGAACTTGGTGAGAATGCGCTGATAGGTCTCGTCGAGCTTCTTCTGGACTTCTTCGGTGATCTTGGCGATCTCGGCGGTGATTTCCTTCTGAGCCGTTTCGAACTCGGCGATGACCTTGGCTTTGTCGGCATCATTCAGGCTGGCGATCCGCTTTTCCATACTCGCCCGGCGCTGGACGGCGCGCTGCTCAAACTGCCCCTTGCGGGTCGCAATGCGGCTTTTGAACTCTTCGTAGCGCTTGGAGATCTTTTCCTTCGCCTGGACGGAACGATCGGCCGTGCCGCTGGCAACGCCTTCGGCAGCGCGCTTGTTGCGGCGTTCGGCAAGCCGGTCGGCACGGGATTCCATCTTCTCGAGGCGCTCGGGAAGCTTCGCAAGCCGTTCCTTGATGCGACCGAGAATCTTTTCCTTCATGCCGCGGATTCGCGCGATGAACTGGTCAGCAGTCAGTTTCTCGCCTTTGTGCAGGCCCTTGTTCATACCCGGAGCCTGTTCGGCGGGGCCGACCATCTCGATATCATCGTCCCTGCCGTCATCCTTGTCGGCGGCCATGGGCTGGGCAGAGACGGCCATGCACAATGACAGCAGACCGGAAACAAGAAGCATCGTCCAGACGTTTTTCATAAACTCCTCCTGAAATGTTGTTCCTTCATTGCGGACAACCTGATATCGCATCCACCATGCCAGCTCCAGGAATGATCTGTAAAACCGCATCTGAACAGGTTGTTCCGCCATGCATCCAAACGTTCGCGTCCATTTTCTGACGCGTTTTGCTCCCTGCGGACGTCAAGAATTTGACGCTCTGTGAACAGCTTTCGCATGTCTTCATCTCACCTCCGGGAACAAACCTGCCGATAGCACTAAGGAGTAATCCTCTGGCGAAAGGGGGTGAGACCGGTGAAAGACTCCCTCAAACAGTTTCTGGGGCTGCTGCTGATCGGACAGTTCTTCCTGATCGGGGCGGCTGTGCAGGGCGGCGGCGAGAAGGCCACGAAGGCCGGATCGACTGCCGTTGTTGCCATGTCGCCGGTTTCACCGCGAACGGCCCGTCCCGAGCAGCTCGCGAAGCCCTCGCCAGCGGGGAAGGCGGCAAAGCCGGTTTCTGCCCCTGCCGTTGAAAAGCCCAGAAAACAACCCGTGACTGTCATGAACGTGACATACCGGTCTGATGAACCGTATCAGGCGCTTGACTTCGATCTTTCAGGCCCCGTGTCCCTGCAGATGCCGACGCGACTTGGAAAACTGCTGCGCATCCGCATCTCTCCGCCTCTGATACCGATTGCTTCCGCAACCGTGCGAAGTATCTCGAATCTTTTCGAGTCGTTCAATCAGTATCATTCCAGTTCGTATTCGGAACTGGTTTTCGGAGGGAAGGGGGCTTTCGGTGATCCGGTGCTTGCAACCGGAACCGGCGGCCTGCCACGGCTGACCATTCTTTTCCGCGCCGGGGAAGGGGAATTCCCGCTGGCCGGTGGTGAGACGCTGGCACCCGGCGTTTCGTATCACACCGACCGGCCGTCGACGAAGTCAGGCCCGAGCGATGTGCATATTCTCAGAATCGATCCGCTTTCGAAGAACCTGGCGATTTTTCCGGTTCTCGCCAACGAAGGCATCTGTCAGAAGGAGATTCTCTCCTCCATGGCGAAGCGCTACAAGGCCGTTGCCGGTATCAATGCCGCCTATTTCACCCCCAAGGGTGATCCGATCGGAACGCTCATCATCGACCGCAGGCTGATCAGCTCGCCTCTCTACAGCCGGTCTGTTTTTGGACTGGCCCGCTCGGGACAGCCGCTGTTCGGCAATCCGGACTTTTCCGGCACGCTGAAGGTCGGCGGCCTGTCGATTCCGATTGATGCGGTGAATCAGCCTCGAAACGGAGATCAGCTCGTCGTGTATACCCCGGAATACGCGCGCAGCACCCTCACGACCCAAGAGGGTGTCGAGCTCGTTCTGATCAAGGGGCGCATCATCGGCATCCATAAGGTCGATACGCTCATTCCGCCCGACGGAGTCGTTGTTTCAGCCGGCGGAGAGAAGGCCGAGCAGCTTGCCGGCATCAAACTGGCCCAGACGGTCAAACTCGATTACCAGGTTCTTGCGCCCTGGAATGACATTCAGCACGCCGTCTGCGGCGGGCCCCGCCTCATGACCGACGGCCACATCGATATCAACGGCCGCACGGAAAAGTTTGATCCTTCGATCCAGAACGGCCGGCATCCCAGGACCGCCGTTGCTTTGACCGCTACCGGAGAGCTGCTGTTTATCGTTGTCGACGGTCGGTCGAAACGAAGTGCCGGGATGACCCTGGCCGAACTGGCTTCTTATGTGAAAAAACTCGGCGGTTTGCGCGCCATCAATCTTGACGGCGGCGGCTCTTCGTCGATGTTCATCCGCGACCGGATTGTGAACAGGCCTTCGGATGGAAAGGAACGGCCCATTTCCAATGGCATACTCATTACGACCCTCTGACGTTCGTTCTCTTCTCTGTTGCCGGCTGCTCGCGCTGCTGGCCGTTTTCGCCGTTGCTGTCTCGCCGGCATACGCGGTGGAAGACATGATGCTCCTCAAGGACGTCAAGGTCGGCATGAAAGGGTTCGGCAAGACGGTTATCCGCGGTCGTGACATCGAAACGTTCAATATCGAAGTGATGGGGATTCTTGCGAACAACAAGATCAATGAGAATGTTTTGATTAACGGAAAATCCATTCTGGTGCGTGTTGCCGGCAAAATCATCGATGACGCCGGTGGCATCGCGGCCGGAATGAGCGGAAGCCCGATCTATATCAACAACAGGCTTATCGGTGGTCTCAGTTCCGGCTGGGTCATGACCGATCACACGGTCGGACTGGTGACGCCGATCGAGGAGATGCTCGAGATCTGGGATTACCCGGTGATGAGCAGTCTGCCGACAGATCCGGATGCACCGGTTCGCTGGTGCTGTGCCCAACCGATCAGGATGGGCGGCCGGAACATCCGGAGCATCATCGAATGTGACGACCCGACGCAGCTTGGGGAGCCCGTTTCTTCGGATGAAGCCGTTTTCATGAGAGCGGCGACCCACGTGATCA
>CAZQYQ010000080.1:0-15724 GCA_964597625.1 uncultured bacterium | reverse complement strand
GCCTGGAACTCGATGATACGGCCCGCTCGATCACACCGGGCCAGTCCGGTGTTCTTTTTGACGGCGATCGTCTGATTGCCGGCGGCCGCATCACGGGAGTGGCCTGAAAAGCCACACCGCCCGCCGGAATCTCCGGCAGGCGGTGCAACGAGTGTCTTTCTGAGGAATCAGGCCTTTACGGCGATCAGCCTCATCGGAATTTTCACATCCGTCGGCCAGAGATTGATTCTCAGGTTCTGTTTTCCAGGTGTGATGCAGCCCGCATGACCGGCGAAGAAGGAGGGATCTTCAACGGGCGCGAGCAGTTCGAGAAGCCTTGCCCCGCCCAGTTCGCGCCATTTTCCCTCGAGGGAAATCTCAAAGCCGTTCGCGATAATCGTTACCGGGATGCCGCCCTTTTTCCCCTTCGACTTGCCGATCATCACCGTCTCAATCGGATCGGCAAGACGGATTTTCTGGGGGTTCATTTCGACGCCGGCAATCTTGAACGAACCGTTCAGATCGGCCGAAATCACCTTCGTGCGCTTCATCGGCAGAGAACGCCTGACAAATGTGCGCAGGCCGGCCCAGGGAGCGACGGTTTCATCACCACCGCGCACCGGCAGTTTCCGTTTTTTCGCGACTTTCTCGGCATTTGCAATGTGCTCCGCGTGATCGACCCTCACCAGGTTTCTGCGGCCACGGCTCCAGGAGGTGACGGTATCATATGAAACACCACAGAAAATCGCAAATTCGGCCTGGGTCATGCCCCAGGTGCTCATGAAGCCGCGAATGCGCTCCACGGACCACGGGCTGGCAAGCCAGCTTCCCTCGATGACCCGTTTCTGGCGAACAATAGCATGTGCTTTTGATATTCGCGAAACGTTTTCAGCCGGGATGTTTTTCTGCGTATTTTTTTTCACGCCGGCTGCCGTCTTCCGAGTCTTCGCCGGCTTCAAAAGCTTTTGAGAGATCTTGCCGGGGGCCGCCTTCCCGGGCTTCGCCGGTTTCACGATCTTTTTCTTCGCGGCAACCTCTTTTGAACCTGCACGAGGCTTCTTCGCCTTTTCCGGGAGAGCCGGCCTGGACACAATCTTCTTCTTTGCTGCCGTCACCTTTCCGGAGGCGGCTTTTTTCCTGCCCGCTGTTTTTTTCTGCTGAGGAGGAGATTTTCTGGTCTTCACGAGTCGTTCCTCATTTTTTATAGGAATGCTTCCATGCTATTACATAGATTTTAGACCGTCAAGCGATAATACTGGACTCATCAGTTCCCGCACCGCCCAGCTGGCACTCATGCCAAACGTCTTTCACAGGCATTCCGCGCAGGGCCTCCAGCGGACAGCCACATATAATATATATGCATATACATCGGCTGCTTCTTTGGATTCCAGTCTTGATCGGTCAAAGCAGTCGCCATTCCCCGGGAATTTTTTGCCGGGCGCACAGAATGAAACAGCCCCCGGGTTTCCCCGGGGGCTGTCGTTCAGATCTGGGTTGAGATTACTTGTTCTTCAGCTCGCTGACCAGGTTCTTCACGATCTCCTGGACGGAAGCCGGAACGTTGTTCTCGGCGAAGGCGGCGAAGTTGAGCTTGCCGATCAGGTGAGAGGAGACTTCGCGGTTGTCGCTGTTGGCGGTCTGGACATAATCCATCAGGCTGGAGATGTCGCCATTCTGGATATCGGAAACGATCCGGGCCGTGGTGGTCTTCTTGAAGAAGTCCTGGACCATCTCGTCCCACATGGTGTCCTTGGCATACGCGAGATCCAGGTAGTCCTTGGAGAAGCTGTAGGAGGTGTTCGGGAAGAACACAGCCAGGCCCTTGGCATTCTTCATGGTGGTTCCGGTGGCGCCATTGGCGATGATCGCATCGGCCAGAGCAGCTTCGAGCTTGTTGGCGGCGGTCAGGAACGCCTCGTCCTTGATGGTGGTCTTGAGCAGGGAGACGAGGTGCGGCAGGGAGATGTTGGTGCGATAATAGAACTTCTGAACCTTGGCGAGAGCGTCCTTGAACTGGGCGCCGTAGGTTCCGGCGATGGAGGCCTTGGCGAAGCCGTTGATGGCATCGATCAGGGCGTCAAACTTGCTCATATCGAGAGCCGACTGGGTGGAAGCGCTGGTGCCCTGGCTGCCGCCGTTGTAGGAGGCTGCATACGCGGCGACCCAGCTCTTGCAGAATTCGGCCGGGGTCGAATCTTTCTTGAGGCTGGCGAGAATGCCGTCGTAGGGATAACCGGCGCCGGGTTCGGTCTCTTCGGAAGCGACGATGTAATCGACATCGCCCTTCATGGCGTAAGCAACTTCGGCCATCTGCATCAGACATGCGTCAAACGAGAAGATGTCGAGATTGCGGCCAAGGGCCTTCTTGATCTCAGCGGTGGCCAGCGTGAGCTGGTTGGTGGTGATGTGGTTGCCGGTCGAATCGTCGTAGGAAATGCCCTTCATGATGTTGTCACCGGGCTTGCTCTTCCAGCCGGAGCCGTGGTTCCACATGATGAGAGCGTAGTGTTTCGCCGGGTACTGGGCGATCATGTCTTTAACGAACTGGGACAGGAGCTTATAATCGCCCATATCGAGTTCGCCCATTTCTTTAACGGGGGTAACTTTGCCCTTCTCGATGTAGTTGAGAGTGGCGGGACCCTTCTCACGGTCGATGAGGCTGACGATGTTGAGCCAGTCATTCGAACCGACTTTTGCCATTTCGTCCTGATCCTGGACGCCGAAGCTGTCCAGATTGTTGTCAGCATTCAAAAAGACCATCCAGGTCCATTCTTTTTCGGCGCGGGGCGCTGCGCTGACGGGTGTGACACAACATGCCACGAAAAGGGCGACGGCCAGGATACTGATTACTCGTTTCATCTCTTACTCCTTACTTATTTACTTATGAGATCTCTTGATACTTAGGGCCGGATTTTTCAATTATATGGATCATCAGGTACCCTGTCAAGCGCTCTCGTTGTTTCCCTGAAATCACTGTTTTGATCAATACTTCACAGGAAACCGGGCAGTAAAACCTCACGATTCTTCAAACATATTTTTCCCGAACACCGATTTTTTCGAGATGGAATTTCGCTGATACGCGAAGCAGGCGCCGGTCGGAACCGGCGCCTGCTTTATACCCGGTTATTTCTTACTTGCTCAGCTCGGCAACGAGGGCTGAGGCTTCAGCCTTGATGCTCTCAGCCAGGCCGCCTTCACTGTGGAGGCGGAAGTTGAGTTCCTGAACGACGAACTTCTTCACTTCGGTCGAGTTCTTTGCCGCGTCGGCAACGAAGCTGCGCAGGGAGGAAAGATCGCCGCTCTCGACGGATGCAACGAGCTTGGCTGCCTTGGCTTTCTTGGCGAGGTCGGAGATCATGTCATCCCACAGGCTGGCCTTGCAGAAATCGAGGGCCGTGTAGCCGCTCTCGGCAGAGAAATCGGAGGGCAGATACACAGCGATGCCCTTGGCATTTTTCATCGAATAGCCGGCGTTGCCGTTTTCGATGATGGCAGCGTTGCAGGCAGCGGTAACCTTGTCGCACGCGGTCTTGATCGCTTCATCCTTGATGGAGGCCTTCAGCAGGCTGACCAGGTGGAGAAGGTCGACATTCTCGGGATACGCAAACGCCTGAACCTTCTGGATGGCGGCTTTATATTCAGCGCTATATTTGCCGCTGATCGTAGCCTTGGCGAGACCGTTCATGGCATCGAACACAGGGCCCATCGCGGCGACCTTGACCGCGGACTGGGTGCAGTCTTCGTTTCCCTGGCTGCCACCGCTGTAGGACTTGATGAAGGCTTTGGTCCAGCTCTTGGCGAAAGCTTCAGCGGTCGAGGTCTTGGTCAGCGTGGTAAGAACGTCATCATACGGCGTTCCTGCGCCGGGTTCGGTTTCTTCGGAGGCAACGATATAGTCGGTATTATCTTTGCAGGCATAGACGACTTCAGCCATCTGCATGAGGCATGCGTCGAAGTTGAGGATGTCGATATTGTGACCGACGACTTTCTTCACTTCATTGAGGGCGACGGCGAGCTGGTTGGTGGTGATGTGGTTATTGCTCGAATCGTCATAGGAGATGCCGCGGGTGATCGGGCTCTGATTGCCGAGCTTCCAGCCGGAGCCATGGTTCCAGAGGGTGAATACATAATGCTTCGCCGGATAGTTGGCGACGACATACTTTGAAAACTCGATGAAGAGCTTATAATCGCCCATATCGAGCTCGCCCATGTCTTTAACCTTGGTGACCTTGCCCTTTTCGATGTAGTTGTAGCAGGCCGGACCACGCTCACGGTCGATCAGGGTGACGATGTTCAGCCAGTCGTTCGAGCCGACTTTGGCCATTTCCTTCTGGTCTGCGACGCCGAATTCATCAAGGTTGTTATCTGCATTCAAAAAAACGGCGACGGTCCATTCCTTCATTGCCGGTGCTGCATCGGCAGCCCAGACGGGGGCAACCAGGGCGATCATGAGAGCAACCAGGGAAACCATACGCGATACTCGGGTCATTCTTCTTCTCCTTCGTCTTATTCACTTCTCGATACTTGATACTTGATACGTACTACTTATGGATAAAAACAAATCATCACCTGAACTCAGGTGTTACGACGTTTCAATTGTAACAACCCTGCGGCCGACCCGCAAGAGTACACAAAAAAAATCCGTGTTGATCACACTGTTTTTTTTACCACGGGTGGGGAATCGGCAACCATTTTCCGGTCTGGAAGCCTGATGGTAAAGCACGTGCCTTCGCCTGGCCTGCTCCATACGGTCACTTCTCCTCCAAGTTCGTGGATCAGTCTGCGTACGATGGAAAGGCCCAGCCCGGCACCACCATAGCGTCTTGTGGAACCGGTGCTCACCTGATAAAACGGTTCAAAAACCTTTTCGAGCTCATTTGCCGGTATTCCAATTCCGGTATCACACACAGCGATGCGCAGAACGGGGCCTTCGAGGGTCAAACCCACCCTCACTTCCCCTTCGGAGGTGAATTTAAAGGCATTTGCCATCAGGTTGATAACAACCTGCCTCAGAATCTGGAGATCGCATACCCACTGCCTTCCCGGCGGCGGCGGCTCAAACAGGAAGTGAACGCCATAGGTTGAGGCGAGGGTCTCACCCTGGCTCTTCATGAAATCAGCGAACGAATCGAGCTCGAAGGTTTCGAAGGCAAGCTCCAGCCGGCCGGCTTCGATACGGGAGAACTGGAGGATTCCCTCAATCAGCCCCTTGAGATGCATCGCGCTGTCATGGATGCGCTTCGCGCAGTCCCGTACATCCTGTTTCAGAGTCGAGCCAAGCGGACCGTTCTGATCACACATCAGCATCGCGTGCGCCATGATGCTCGTCAGAGGAGTCCTCAACTCGTGGCTGACCATGGCAAGGAAGTTCGATTTGGCCTGGTTTCCGCTTTCGGCACGTTCCTTGGCCACCATCAACTCCTTTTCAGCAAGTTTGCTTGCCGTCACATCGCGTATGAAACAACAGACGCCGACAATCCTGTTGTCAGGCATTTTGATCGGAAAACCCGACACCTCGACATCCCGCGGATTGTCTGGAATCTTCATGACATGGTTCGCGGCCAGAATTTCTCCCCTGAGCATCCGGTTGTAATAATCACGGAACAGGGAAATCAGTTCAGGGGGGAGGTAATCAAACGGGTTCATCCCCGTGACAATATCCAGGCCGATCCGCCGCCGGAACAGTTCGCGGGCCGGCGCGTTGGAAATGATCAGCCGCTGATCCAGGTCAGCGGCAAGAACCGCATCAGGAGTGTTTTCCAGAAGAGCGGCCAGCCGGGCTTCGCTTTCACGCAGCTCCTTCGTCAGGGTCAGGAGCTGATCGTTGGTCGCGGCAAGCGTGCTGTTCATTTCCTCGAGCGGGTTGAACAGCTTTTCACGAATGATCGCATAGGCGAAGAAACACGCGGAGATGCCGTTGGCAAAAATATCCGTTGGCCAGTGCATCAGCGGGGGAACGCCAATCGATACGAAGCCGAGTACCGTGATCGCCGTTCCCCACTTCATCCCGGAATGAACATCGGAACGCCAGAGTACAATATACGATAAGATATAAAACGTCAGTAAAATGGAATACCCGATCCAGCCGGCCGTCCGGATTTCGATATTGTAAAAACAATCCGCCTGTACCGGGAGAACGCTGACGAACATCCCCGACAGGACCGGGAACACGCTCCCGACAACGTATCCGGCGAGGGATGCCACAGCGGCACGCGAAGCCAGTTTCGGCCAGAGCCCTGTCGCATGAATGGCAAGGGTGAAGATGGCCAGGCAATGAATGCCCATCAGCAGCAGGTTCGCCTGGACAAACAGCTCGCTGGCCTTGCCGTAAAGAAGCCCCGAAGCGTTCACGACCAGATTCGAAAGGCACCAGCCAACCTGAGCGGCCATGTAGATCGCCACAAGACGGTTATCCCGGTGGTGCGGCGCCTGCCAGAGTACGAGGAACATCATTCCCAGGCTCACGGCCATTCCCAGGATATCGATCGTAAAGATCACAAACGTATGAAATGGAATGTTCATCATACTCACCTGTCGTCGGAATCACTTCTCACCCGGCTCACCCTCGCTGACCCAGAGGAAACCGGAAGGAAGCCGTTCGCCGCAGAACTCTGCCAGATCATCAGCCTGAAGGGTCTGTATTTCCAGAAGGGGGTGCAGAAATGATTTTTTCCGATCATTCGCCTTCAGCCGCTCGATGATGGTTTTCCGAACGGCATCATCGATCTGAACGAGCCTGTCGCCGGTTTTGCGGCCGAACTCACGCAGTGCCCAGTCGATATACGAGCCGACGGCGGGGGATGGGCCGCGTCGCAGCAGCATTCCGGCCCATTCCGAAACGGTGACGACCGGAACCAGGGCCGTTGGAGGGGCGTAGGACATGACACGCGAGCCCAGCCTTCCGAGGGCGTAGAGAGCGAGCTGGTCACGGCCGAAACTGCCGGGCGCGCGGAGAATCCAGCTTCCGAGGCGGGTTTTGATATCAACCGGAATTCGTTCGCAGTGCGCCAGCAATCGCCAGATCTGGTTGCGCTCATGCTGATCGACAACGCGTTCCCCCTTCACCGTCTTTCTGGATGGGAACAGGATCGCCTCGAGCCCCGCGACGATCGATATCTGGCGCTCGGCCGAAAGCCCGGGCGCAATGCGTTTCCACATGATCCACCATTCCGACCAGAGACCGGTATTTTTTGATGCCGGAGGCGTGCTCCACAGGCTCATCAGTTTTTCCATGCGCGCATCATCGCCTGCCGCACCGAAGCCCGGTCTCATGGCGTATCCGACCAGGCGCAGCCACGCCATCCGGGAGTCATCCCCGGCCAGGAATCTCCCGTCGTCGACGGTCAGATCGAACAGGGCCCGCAGGGCCGGCAGGGTCCACTCTTCACGCTTGACGGCAAGCTGCTCTTCAAGCAGTTTGAACATCTGGTTGAAGGCCGGCCGGTCGGCGGCATCAGAAAACATTCTGTCAAATATTTTTTTGATCTGGCCCAACTGGCGTTTCGTCAGACTTTTGCCGTTCGTCGCCTCTGATCCGGCCTCTTCCTCCGGCGTCAGGTCAAAGACAAGTTCGCGCCTGAAGGAGCCATCATCCTGGCTTTGGCAGACAACCTGAAGCCAGCCGGTTTCACGGAGGATGACATCGAGGCCGACCTGTTTCACGCCCGTCGCGCCGGGTTCGCCAGGGCGGGTCTGGTCGGCTTTCCAGCGAAGCGGCGGAAGCGGAGAAAGGCGGCGCGCGCTGTATTTCATCAGATCCCCCGGGGACTCCCCTTTGGGTGCGGAAGGGCTGAAATAGGCATAAAATGCCACATCACGACCGATATCGACGCCGAAGGTCTTGCCGCTCACGGCATACGTGCGTTCAACCTCGGAGCCCTTGGGCAGCAGGCACATGACCTGCTCCGGAATATGCCGCTCCCCTCTCCCGGTCTTTCCGGTGCCGATGCCGAGATAGAGAGAAACGGGACTGCCGGCTTTGATCCGGTGCCCGATACCGAGCCCGACCATCGCGTAATATACTGCACCAGATGCTACAGCCAGCATCGGATGCGGGTTGCTGAGTTCCTTTGGAGCCACGCCGCCGCGCCAGTCGCTCAGAACATCCAGAATGCGGTTTCGAAGCACCTGGGAAAGCATCGTTCCACCGTTGAACAGAACCGCATCCGGCATGATTCCATGCTCGGCGAGAAACGCGGCAAGATGCCTCGTGACGGCCGGATCACGCGAATACGGCAGGCCCGCTTCCGAAAGGCCGATTCCAGCATCTTCGGCGGGTCGTTCATCGGATGAAATGGCCGGGAAATAGCCATCGACGATCATTTCACGAAGTTCTGAAAGCAGAAGCTCCTCGCTGAAGCTCTGAGCCACCACCCTGCTGCCGGCGCCGGAAACGGTAAAACGGGCCTTTCCAGAGGCATCATCGGCATCGCCGAGGGCGCGCTCCTTGACAGAACGGCTCTGTTCGAGAACCGACAGCCATTGTTTGGCTACGAGCTTGCGGCCCTTGTGGTAAAACCTGGCTTCGACGGCCTTCGCGATGGCCAGATCGAGGTTGTCACCGCCGATCAGCAGGTGCGGACCGACGGCCAGCCGGGAAAACTCCGGCTCGTCCGATGCTTCCGGCCACTCGATCCCGATCAGGCTGAAATCGGTGGTTCCACCGCCGATGTCGATGACAAGTGCCGTCTTTACGCCGCGCAGTTCGCGTTCGAGGGTTTTCGGATGACGCGCCAAAAAATCGTAGAATGCCGCCTGTGGTTCTTCGAGCAGTGTCGTGACAGGAAGCCCCGAGCGGCTGATCGCTTCGATGGTCAGGTTTCTGGCGACCGGATCGAAGGAAGCCGGCACGGTCACGATGATGCGCTGTTTTTCCAGGCGGAGGTCCGGGTCATCGGCCGCCATGGAATGATTCCAGACGTCGGCAAGATGGCGGAGATATCCTGCCGAGACATCGACCGGCGACTGTTTGTCGCGCACGAGATCGCTCTGCCAGGGCAGGATCGGCGACATCCGATCGATTCTGGGGTGGCAAAGCCAGGATTTCGCGCTGTGGATAAGCCTGGCCGGAATTTCGGCGCCAAGTTCCCTGGCGAACACGCCGATCATCGGCCCGGGGTCTTTCCTCCAGGGTGGGATGCCGAACGCAGCCGGATCGTCGGGGAGGAAGACAAGCGAAGGAAGCGTCGGACAGCAGGCTGTCTGGCCTTTCTCCACGAACTGCGGAATCTGAAACGTCCTGATTTCACGCTTTTTCGCCCGAAGATCAAGGTAGGAAAGCGCGCACTGGGTCGTTCCCAGGTCGATTCCGATGAGGAAACGCGGCTCAGGGGCCGTTGAACCCTTTTCAGCCATTCCCTTTTCTCCCGGCGGTTTCAGGTCTCAGATGCGGCAGAACAACATCCACACACGCGCCGTTCTGGCATTTCCAGGCACCGGCATACGATGGACGGCATCTGGGAAACCTGCGCCATATCCTCTCAGAAGGTCACTTTATTGCATCCCGGACGTTGAACTCAAGTTTCCACTTGTGATCGCCGGCTTTTTCACGGCACCAGACCTCGAGCGTTCCGATGTCGGTGATGGCGACCTGAAGGGCAACATCGACCAGCGTGCCCGGCGTCATGCCGTCACCTATCGGCAGCTCGGCGCGAAGAGAGCTGGTCTCATCGATTTCAGGCGGGATCTCTTCGTGAAGCTGTCCCACCTGGTCTTCCCGGCGACAGTTGGACTTGAAAAATTTGAACTCGACAGGCTTCCCGACGACCAGACCGAAGGTGCGGTCGGCGATATCAGCCGTGGTTCCTTCTTCCATGCCCTGGGCCGCCACGCAGAGAGCCTTGAGCGGCGGTTTGTAGCCCGGAACGGCCGGAAGCGCGGTTTCGATGCCGAGATAATAGGCCTGGGAAACGCCGCCGCGGATGCGGATGCCCGTTCCCTGGCGCGCGAGGCCGAACGCAACCGCACCGGCCGCGACCGCGCCGCTCAGATCGGCTCCTTCGAGAACTCGGATCGAGGGCTTGCCGTCAGCTTTGAGCCAGCCGTTGATGACCTCGACGAGCCGGGTGCGGAACCGCTCGGAGCGGAATACGCCGCCGTTGAACAGGATCGCCTGCGGATGGCTGAAATCACGCGATCCGCTTCCCTGACTCTTGAGGAATTTTGCCAGCTGTCTGGTGATCGCAGGGTCGGCCGCATAGGCCAGATGAAGTTCTTTGAACCCGCTCGCGGGCTCTTCATGCGGTTCTTCGTCCATCCTGCAGACCGGGAAAAAGCCGTCGACGAGAATTTTTTCGATCTCCTCGCGTTCGAGCGAGGTTTTGAGCGAGCCGCCCACGACACTGCTTCCGCGGCCCGAAATGACGATCGGCTCGCTTTTCGAGTCGGGATTGTTGAGCAGGTTTTCCTTCGCTTTGCGGCATGCATGGCTCAGTGCCATCGTCTGCCAGCTGTCGACTTTTTTCTTCGCGGCTTCGAGCTTCTGGCGGGCATGGAAGGCCAGGGTCAGATCCATGTTGTCGCCACCGAGCAGAATGTGGCTGCCGACCGCGACGCGTTCGAGCTGCAGGTCGCCGCCTTTTTCGCTGACTTCGATGAGGCTGAAGTCGGTCGTTCCGCCGCCGACATCGACGACGAGCACGACATCGCCTTTTTTCACCTGATCGCGCCAGGGGGCTTTCGTCTGGGAGATCCAGGCGTAGAAGGCTGCCTGGGGCTCTTCAAGCAGAGTCACTTCATCGAGGCCGGCCAATCTGGCGGCTTCGACCGTGAGATCGCGCGCGGCGGCATCGAATGAGGCAGGAATCGTGACGATCAGCTGCTGATCTTCGAGTCTGGCCTTCGCATTTTTCGCGTTCCAGGCGAAGCGCACATGCGTCATGAACTCGCTCTGGGCTTCGAGAGGCGAAATTTTCCGGGCGCCGGCCGGGGCGTTCCAGGGCAGGAGCGGCTCGCTGCGGTTGATCCGGGGGTTGCACAGCCAGGACTTGGCCGATGAGATCAGGCGGGCCGGCACTTCGGCGCCGCGCTCACGGGCATATTCGCCGACGATGAACGGGCATTCGCGTTTCCATGGCAGCGCCTGTTTTTCCTGCAGCCGCTCGAAGAGAAACGACGGAAGCGATTCACGTTCTTCGACCGCTCCCTGTGCAAATTCCTGCAGTACGGGAAACTTTTCGACCGACGGTTTTTCAGACCCGGAATCGGCCACCGGGGCATGCGTGACGACGATATTGGTCGTGCCGAGATCGATCCCAACAATTGACTTTGCCTGGCTCACGCGGCGGGCCTCCTCAGGAAATCTCGACTTCGGCGGGGGCGATCACATCGCCGGCCCAGCCGGACACCAGCGAAGGCAGTTTGCACTCCTTCATGCGCCAGCCCCGATGCACGAGAACCCCGCTGTAGGGGCCGGCCGGAGCTACATTGCCGGTCAGTTTAACCGAGTTCGGGTCGACCTTCTCGCCCAGGTTCACGGTATCCCCTTCGGCATCCGTCAGAACGGGCTCGATGATAAGCCGTTCCTGCAAAATTTTGCGACATCCTTCGTGAATCGGCCGAATCGCCCCGCCAAGGCTCTCGTCATCAACCTCGGCAATTTCTTCCATCAGGAAGTCGAGCAGCCGGCCTTCCTTCTGGAACAGCGCGAGAATCTGGTATGCAACGGGTGGCACAGCCGGCTCGGGCGGCGTGACGAGCTTCACAGGCGCGGGTTCCGGTTTCGGTTCCGGTTTCGGCTCAGGCTTTGGTTCTGGCTTTGGTTCTGGCTTTGGTTCTGGCTTTGGTTCTGGTTTCAGGTCAATCGTCGGAGCGGCCTCTTCAGATTTTTTCTGAATCTCCGGTGCGGAACCGCTGAACAGCTCGATCAGCGCGAGAAGCGCCGTCGCGACGAGAAAGACGCCGATCCCAATTCCGATCTGCTGGCCACACTGCGGACCGCAGGTTTTCGCCAGCTCTTCCATTTTCGCCATATCGCCGATCAGGGGGGCCAGCCGGCTTCCACCGTAGATGATCGCCGCGGTCCCTGCCAGACAGAGCAGTGCAAGCAGTTTTCTGAACATTCGCCACCTCGGGGGGAGATGATAATTTATACAGAGCTATAGAATATGCCGTTCTCACCGTTCTCTGTCAAGCAAAGGCGTCACATGCCCCGCAGAGATCTCCATTGAACACGCGCATGCAAGGTTCCTGCATCCCTGTCCATCGCCGTTCGACCTCCGGGTCCGCTTCCTTCAGGGCAGTTCGCGGATGTCGGCTTCGACCATGGCGCGGAACGCATCGAGCTGAGTCTGGTAACGCTCGGCCGATACGGCGCCGGCGCTGGTCATGACGCGGGTCAGTTTTTCGGGCAGTCTGACGTCTTCGAGCCGGAAGCCGCACGCCATCTTGTAGCGGAATTTCATCGCGTGAGCCCTGCGCGCCATCGTCATCAGCCGCTCTTCCGTCCAGCCGGGGATGTTCAGAGCGGCCAGGCCTTCGAGGATGATCTCCTTCGTGTAGACGTTGCGCGCAAAGAGGCAGATCACGAGCGAATTGAGCACATGCCGCCAGACGGCTTCCTGATACAGTTCTTTCGTCTGCTCCTCGTCGGATTTCGGCTTGGCAAGGCCTTTCTGATCGATCGCGTAGCCGGCGGCGTCGAGGTGCGAATGGCGGACGCCCGTCGCATACCCCAGAAACGCATAGATGCCGGTCATATAGCCGGCCGCTTCGACCTTGCCGAACGCGATCGACCTTTCGAGACCGCCGTATTTTCCGGCGCAGTAATCGGAACCGCGTTCGAGATCGCGGTAGAATTCGTTATGACCAGATATAATACGATCAAGTATTTTTTCATACGTGGCGGCATCGCCGAAATTGAGAACGAGACTGTCGGTTTCCTTCTGGCCGATCAGGCCTTTCTGGTAGGAATCGATGGCCCACGCGAGGGTAACCCCGATGCTGATCGCGTCCCAGCCCTGCTTTTCGATGATGATCAGCAGCCGCAGAACCTCTTCGGTGCTCTGGACCGACAGATTCGACCCGAGAGCGTAGACCAGTTCATGATCGTATGACACCTTGAACGACTTGTACTGGTAATGCTCGGGGTCGAACAGTTCGCGCAGCGAAGCCATGTGGATACAGCCCACCTGGCAGTGAGCGCAGGCGATCTGCTGGCTGAGATGTTTCTCGGCAAACTTCTCGCCGCTGATGTTCGCGGCTCCCTCGAAGAATCCCTGGTTGAAATTGCGGGTCGGCAGGCCGTTGATGCGGCTGAGCGGCACGACATTCATCGCGGTGCCCAGGTCGTGGTATTTCTGCATGGCGGGCGATTTCACGACCGTATTGAAGAGCTTTTTATAGAACGGGGTGAACGCCGCGAGATTCTCGATCGGCCAGTAGCGGCCGCCCGAGATGACGATTCCCTTGAGATTCTTCGCGCCCATGACTCCGCCGAGGCCCATGCGGCCGAAATGCCGCGACGAGTCGACGGTGACTTCGGCGATCGGGGAAAGGCGTTCGCCGGCCGGGCCGATGCGCACGATCGATTTTTTATGCGTCGTGTCTTCCCGGTCACGCAAAATACGTTCCGCGGCGAGCGCGGAGGTGTTATGAAGCGAGTTCGCCTGCTTCACGACAGCTTTTTCGTCATTGATCGTCAGGTAGGAAAAATTCGGCGCCCGGCCTGTGACTCTGAGAACGTGAATGCCCGCTCCGAACATGGCCATTCCGAGCCGGCCACCGGCATGAGACTCTCCCAGGTTCCCCGTGAGGGGCGACTTGAAGAGCGCGACGGTCTTTGTGCAGACGGGATAGATCGTGGTGAAGGGCCCGATGGCAAAAATAATCGGAGCCGCCGGGTCATACGGATCGATCTTCGGGTCGGTCTCAGCCAGCAGGCTCATCGCAACGCCGGTTCCGCCCAGCCAGGTCTCGAATCGGTCGGTGATGTCAATGATGTTCGATGTGCCGTCGGTGAGATTCACTTCCATCATTCGGAATCGTTGCATGTTCAAGCCTCCCGGGGAACGTCGACCATCGCGATGACCTCGCGCGGGCAGAACTGGGTGCAGACACCGCAGTGGCGGCAGACGAGCGGAAGCCGTTTTTCGTTATCCCACTGGAGGGCTTTGTTGGCGCATGCCTGGACACAGGCGCCGCAGTTGATGCACTTGGAGACATCCAGCTGCACTCCGCCGAACTTGCGACGGGTCAGGGCGGCCGTAGGGCAGGCGGCAGCGCAGTCAGGGACATCGCAGCCGACGCACGGGCGAATCGAAAACGCGCCTTCGACACCCGCATAATTACGGATTCTGATCGCAGATTTCTCGACGGTTATCGCTTTTTCCCAGGTGCGACTGCAGGCATACATACAGCTATAGCAACCGATACACTGTTCCCGGTTGACGACACAGAGAAGTTTCGCCATCCTGATCCCCCTTTATCCTGATTCTGTCTTTACAGGCATCATAACACAGCTGGATCAATGAATTCAGTGCGTTTTCGAGGGCGCTTTATCCGCGGATTTGTTTATTCCACAAGGCCGAGAGGGGCGATGACGCCGGGACGAGTATTTCACGATATATTTCCAGAGCTTTCACCGGGCCGAGCGAGTGGCGGAAAAGCCAGAACTCGAACGGGAAGAAGGCCATCGGGACATCTCCCGTTCTGACCTCGTGAGACTCGGAAACATCGTGAATTTTCCCCATCATAGCCTCAACGGCTGAATCAGAGAAATTTTTCCCGCCGTCGGGTTCCCGTACCCGGTTGCAGTCGCGACGACCATCGTCGTGGCGCATGCCGAACAGGCGGCAGGCGAAGGATCGTACCGGGTGGATGACGCAAACCCGGGCCGTGTCATCACGAAACGAGCATCGCAGACGCTTTTCCCCGTTTTCGAGCTCGGCAAAACGCCTGTCGATCCGCAAGGCTGAAATGATCAGCTCTCTCACACGCACCGGCGGGAACCGGGTCAGCATATCCCGAATTATATTATGATACTCGAGGGAGAAAATCGAGATGGCATTGCAGCATGCCCCGCAGTTTTCGCACACGGTTTTCGGAAGCTCGCCATGCAGGCCGTTCAAGAGCGGCAATCCGAAAGTTCCGTATTCGGCCGATGCCGTTAGAATGCGCCGCACATACGCATCCGCATGCGTCTCGACGTCCTTCATCAGTTTGTCGAGCAGCCCTGCATTGACGGATGGAACAGCGTCCGGCATTCGTTTCATGTTTTTCAGGCTGACCTCAGCCGCCATTCGATTCCATCTGGTCCTCAGGCAGCAAAAAGCCGGAGACGGACAAACCGCCTCCGGCCTGAAAAAGACGCTTAGTTGCGCTCGCCGCCCTGGGTCTTTGCCAGGCTGACGGTAAGAGGCCGACCGTCCATCTGCTGATTGTTCATGCCTACAATGGAGGCATCGGCAGAAGCCTGGTCCGAGAACTCCACGAAGCCGTATCCGCGTGAGCGGCCGGTGTGCTTGTCGGTTACGACGCGGGCAGACTCGACATTGCCAAAGCGGGCGAAGTCGTTCTTGAGCTTCGCATCGTCACACGAAAAAGCCAGATTCCCAACGAAAACCTTAACGGACATTGATGATTCCTCCAGGACCAAATCTATCTCCGACGGACCGGCAGACCGACCCCAATGCCGGAGCTGTATGAATACAATTCTCTCTCACAATTTCCCGAAATGCAAGCCATATATTGTAACAGGGCAAACGGGAACTTTTTCGTGAAGAGATGCGATTCTGTTGTACTAAAGCTT
>CAZQYQ010000079.1:0-15811 GCA_964597625.1 uncultured bacterium | reverse complement strand
CCGGCAACTGGAAAAACTGAAAATCGAAGAGATCAAGCCCTCCTCACGCCGCTATCCGTTCGTCGGCTTCAGACCTGAACGCGAGGCCGGCGATCAGCTCCTCCGCGTTGAGGGATTGACAAAGACCATTGCCGGAATCAAGGTTCTCAATAACGTGAGCTTTACCGTCCACAAAAACGACAAGATCGTTTTTGTCGGCGAGAACGAAGTGGCCAATACCACTCTGTTCAAAATTCTCGTCGGTGAAATGGACGCCGACTCCGGGAAATTTGTCTGGGGCGTCACCACGAGCCAGGCTTATTTTCCCAAGGACAACTCCGAATATTTCCAGGATGGAACTCTCAATCTCGTGGATTGGCTTCGCCAGTTTTCCAAAGACAAAACGGAAAGCTTCATCCGCGGCTTTTTGGGCCGCATGCTCTTCTCAGGGGAAGACGCATTGAAAATGACGACGGTGCTGTCCGGCGGCGAGCGCGTGCGGTGCATGCTGGCAAAGATCATGCTGAGCAGCGCGAACGTCCTGCTGCTGGATGACCCGACCAATCACCTGGACCTGGAATCGATCACCGCTCTGAACAATGGTCTCATGAATTATCCGGGCACGATCCTGTTCACCTCTCATGATCTGCAATTCATCGAAACGATCGCCACTCGTGTCATCGAATTGACGCCGGCAGGCCTGATCGATGACGGACTGAGTTATGAAACATATCTGCAAACGGTGCTGAAACAGTAGAGAACCAGGGAAATCCAGCGGCCGGACAACAGGACGCCGCCTTTAGAACAAGGCGGCGTCCCGGGGAAGAGTCATGCGGGTCGGGTTATTTGCCCGGTTTTTCCGCCAGGATTTTTTCCATTTCGTCCATGATCGTGTTCATCTGCTTCATTGCCGCGTTGAATGGCACGGAAGTGGTCATGTCGACGCCTGCATCCTTCAAAAGGTCGATCGGATACTTTGAGGAGCCGGATGAAAGCATCTTCAGATAGGCATCCCGGGCCTTCGTGGCCGGGGCTTCGGCGCGGATGTTTTCAGCAATGAGGGAGGAGGCCATGATGCTCGTTGCATACTGATAGACATAGAAATTGTAGTAGAAGTGAGGAATATAGGCCCATTCGATGCCATAAAGGTCGTCGATTCTGCAGATTCCCGCGGCATCGCCATAGTATTCCTTGAGCAGGTTCAGGTAGAGCACGGTCAGCTTCTCGCCGGTAATCGGCTCGCCCTTGTCAGCCATTTCATGGATGAGCATTTCGAATTCCGCGAACATGGTCTGACGGAAAAGGGTGGTCCGCAACCCGTCGAGATAGGAGCCCAGCAGGAACAGCCGGGTATCCTTGTCCTTGGTGTTCTTCAACATGTAGTGCAGAAGGAAATTTTCATTCAGCGTCGATGCGACTTCGGCGACGAACGTCTTGTAGTCATGCGTCGCATACGGCTGGTTTTTGTCGGACAGGAAGGTGTGCATGGAATGTCCGGACTCGTGAGCCAGCGTCGAAACTTCCTCATACAGCCCGGTGAAGTTCTGGAGCTGATAGGGATGCACGCCAAATGCGCCCGTGCTGTATGCGCCTGACTTCTTGCCGGTCGTCGGAATGAAGTCGACCCAGCGGTTATCGAAACCGGTTTTCAGATCGGCCACATACTGTTTTCCAAGCGACGCGGCGGATTCCAGAACCAGTTTCATTCCTTCTTCGGGGGTATATTTCAATTCCACTTTTTTGACAATCGGCGCATAGAGATCTTCATAGCCGAGCTGATCGACGCCCATCATGCGCTTGCGGAGCTTCAGATACCGGTGCAGCGTCGGCAGATTCGTATGAACGTCGGCAATCAGCTGTTTGTAGACAGTCGGCGGCACGTTCGAACCGAAAAGGGCCGATTCGAGGCAGCTGCCGAACTTGTGAACTTCCTTGTTGAATAGATGGGTCTTTATATTGCCGCCAAGTGTTGTCCCGAGGGTTCGCTCAAATTTCCTGTATTCCGTAAAGAACGCCTGGAATACTTTTTTTCTGTCGTCACGGTTGGCAGCAGCGCGATAATTGGTGTAGGCCGAAGCGTCGAGCCGGACCTTCTTGCCGTCGGAAAGCGTGATCTCGGGGTAGGGCATATCAGCGTTGGTGAAGATGCTGTATGCATTCTCGGGGGCATCGCTCATCATTCCCGCCTGCGCTGCGACTTTTTCCTCAGCCGCCGTCAGCGTGTGCGGGGCATAGCGCAAAATATCATCAAGCCAGGGCTTGCAGGGCAGAAGCCGCTTTTCGGCCTTGATGAACCCCTGGACTTTTTCTTCACCCAAAGCGATTATTTCCGGGCGCAAAAAAGAGATAGCGGAGGAAAATTTCACAGCAAGGTCCGATGCCGTCTGTTCCATTTCGCGGGGTTTCCCCGCGCGGGTGTCCTCATCGCTTCTCATGCTGGCATAGGTCATCAGGCGGGAAAGGTCCTTGTCCAGGGACAGGATTGTATCCAGGGCGGTATAAAATGACCCGGCATCCTTGCTGAGCTTTCCCTGAAAATCCGCCAGTTTGGGAATCTGTGCACCTATATTTTTTGCCTGGGCAGACCATGCGTCCTCGGTGGGATACAGGTCGGTCGTGTTCCACTTGTATTTCTCGGGAACGTCGGCGCGTTCCGTCCCCAGGACCTCTGATCCTGCGATCGTGCTCACGGCCAGCAGGGGCAGAAAAAAATACGCCAGATGTTTTTTCATGGGTTCTCCTTATGTGATGTTCTGACACGTCTTCCGCCGTTCATTGCCCGACAGAAACAACCCGCAGCCGTCTGAACTGCCGCAAGGTCAATGAACCATCATAGAATCAGAGGTTTCCGCAGGCAACCTTTTTTTCTTCCGGCTCGTCGGTGTCTCTTCCGTTCAAAGATCTTTTCGGAGAGAGGCCAGGGCGTCCCATTCTTTTTTGAAAGGTATGGATGGGAGGTCGTTGACAAGGATGCCAATACCCAATTGATGGATTTTCTGTGCTTCAAGGTCATACCCGAGGCAGGATGAAAAAGGGAAAACCTGCAGGAGTAAAAACGTTTTTGACAGCCTGAGAGTTTTCCCGTTGGACTGCCGGGCGTAGTGGATGGCATGAAGAGCGCCATAGCCAAGCGATTCGAGAAAATGGCGAACCATCGCGAGATGACAGCGTTCCTTTTTCTCCACCTGCTCTATGCATACAAGAGTTTGCCAGGCCGCTCTGGAAGCGGAAAGAAAATCTTTTCGGAAGACGGCTGCCACGAAATCATTCCTGAACTCTCTCAGAATCTTTTCCACGAACTCCCTGCCGGGTTCAGAAAGGCAGCCACGATACACCGGGGGAAATTCAGGATTTTTTATCGCTTTCATGGAAACGAAATCATTGGAAATGATTCCAATTCCTTTTTGCCAGAACTTCCCGGCCCAGCGATCTATCGCGGCAGCAGGAACGAGGCATCGCTGTTCGAACCTTATGAGGGCACGGGAAAGCGGAAGAGATTTCCCGTTGGTCAGTCCGGCATATGTTTCCATGCGCTCCGTGTTGATCTGAATGGCATCGGAAATATGTTTGAAAAATGGTTGCCCGGAAATCGTCTGTTTTTCCGCACCGGAAGTTCCAGGCTGCAAACCGCAAGACTGGACCTCTTCAAACCGCTCGGTTTCAATTTCCTTCTGAACTTCTCTCCAGGCTCCCTCGGGGAAGCTTTCCAGCGGCCTGCATTCCTGTCCGGCAAACACGGGGAGAGCCCAGACAAAAGACATCAAAACAAGGCTGGACACCCAGTTCAGCTTTCTATCCATATACGTATTTTATCACAGGATGAAAGCCGATAGAGACCATTCGTATCTGCCAACGCATCAGCGCTGATCGGCGAAGGGGTCGTAGACGGCGGTGACGCGGCGGATGTTGCCGTAAGGCTTGTATTGAGGCAGGAGAGCTCTTCCGGCCTTCATATTCCCATCGATTTCATCGATGGTCTGCAGCCGGCCTTTGCGCAGGCAGTCGGCGAACATCGGCGTGCCGTTCTGCAAGCCCATGTAGACGAACCAGTGGTGGGCATTCGTCTCGGGGTTATAGGCGGGATCCTTGTCATAAGCCACCTTCACGTGAATCAGCATGCCCGGCTTGAGTTTTCCTTCGAGGGCGGCCGTGTCGAGGGTATTGATTCTGGACCCGCGCAGCGACGTGTCGGCCTTGTAGGCCAGATGCGGATAGATGGCTTTCGCTTTCACGGCATTTGCCCCGGCCTCGGCCGCAACCGTTCCCGCAAACTGGAGGCATTTGTCGGGCGTCCTGAACCAGACGGATTTCTTTGCTTCCGCAAGGCCCTTCAGCAGGCATTCCGGGATCTGAGGCCCGTTGATCCCATCATCCGCCTTCTTCGCCGTGGAACTGGTTGCCGGAGTCACAGCCGGCGTTGAAGTCGTCTTGGGGGTCGTCGCTATTGGTTTCGTGGATGTGGACGTCACGGAAGAGGCATCATAAGGTGATGCGTTCGGCCCATCGTATGCCGGCACCCCGGGGGCATCCACAAGGGAAATATGAACGTAGGCAAACCTGGACCCGTATTTAATGCGGTACCAATTTCCCTCGCGGGCGACGATCTGAACTTTGGTGCCGGGAACAAACCCGTTGATGATCTTTCCCCACGGGCCCTGGCGGACGTTCAGCCGCCAGCGGCAGTTGACGTTTCCCTCGCAGGGATACTTGTCGTCATCGATGGAAGAGGAATCCTGAGGAATTTCCGGCAACACGCCAGGCGTCATCGCCGTCGAGCTGCCCGATGCGTGATCCTGAAGAACCGTGATGGGAGTGTTCGATGTGAACGGCCCCGGAGAGGGCGTTTCCGTCCAGGCAGCCGGGACCATGGTTGCGAACAGCAGGCTGAAGACCATTCCCACTCTCTTCGAGAATCGCATCTATACTCCTCCAGGCAGGCATATTGGCTATTCTATCCCAATCTACCGGGAAAGCTGGCGAAAGTTTTTTTATCGTTTCGTTTCTTCGAGAATCATTTCAAAAAGACGGAAGGCATTTTTGAGGGAAGGGAGAATGTGCCCGACTCCATGATGAAGCGGTGGTACAATCCAGTGAACGTTTGCATAACCGCTCTATTCCAAGATGACACGGGAAACACAAAAGATGGTTCAGATCTATGTCGATGCCGATGCATGCCCGGTTAAACAGGAAGTCTACCGAGTCGCACGGCGTCACAGCCTGCGGGTCACCCTGGTGGCAGCCTCCCGGATGCGGCTTCCGGATGACACGTCGGTAACCCTGGAAGTGGTCGGGCAGGGAATGGATGTCGCTGACGACTGGATCTTCGAGCATGTGGCTGAAGACGACATCGTGATCACGGGAGACATCCCCCTGGCCGCACGTTGCGTGAAGAAAGGGGCATGTGTCCTCGGATTCACCGGCAGGCCGTTCACTCCTGACAACATAGGCTCGGCTGTTGCTGTCCGCGACCTTCTCACCCATCTTCGCGAAGCGGGTGAAATCACCGGCGGGCCGCCGCCCTTTGCACCCAGGGACCGCTCGCGGTTTCTTCAGGGACTGGAAGAGACGATCCGGATCATTCAACGACGGCGAACCTGAACAGTGCTGATTTTCCATGTTTGATTGAACCGGCGTATACTGGTCAGAGAGTTTTTTTGTGGAGGATTCATCATGAGTGAGAAGATCCAGAGTTCGCTCCTTCAGAACACGGCCACGCTCCTTTCATCGTTGAACACCGGCAAAACAACCGGGAAAGACGCCGACAATCTTTCAGAGCTTTTCGGCGGGTTACCGATCGATCAACTGAACCTTTCCGATGATTCCCGGCAAAAGATCCAATGGGCAACATCCCAGTTCGAGCTGAATTACCAGGTGATAAGCGCTATCAACACATCCCAGGGCACGGCCACTTCGCAGGAAACGTTTTCGTTCAAAGGCAGTTATGAGTTTCTTCAGAAGGTTTCCGGCCGGAATATCGTTTCCGGAAGCCAGAATCAGGCAGAGCAAGCCGCTCCTCAGGGGCAAACCACCCAGGATGCTCTGACAAAGCTTCAGGAGTATTTTTCCCCGGAAAAAACCGCCGGGCGCATTCTGGACGTGGCAACCAGCTTTTTCGGGGTCAGTGAAACAGGGCAGACGGAAGGGAACAATGAAGCCGCCCGCCGGAAGTTCGCCGATTTTATAGGCAAAGCTATTGATACCGGATTCAGGCAGGCCAGGCAGATTCTCGGACCGCTTCCCGAGGAGATCGAGGCAGGCGTGACCAAGACCCATGTCCTGGTCTTTTCAGGGCTCGAGGATTTCGTAAAGAATGGCGTGGACCCGGAGAAGCTTGCTCCGGGCGGAGTCATGGAAAAAATCGCCGCCTATCGCCAGGAGGCCGCTCAACAGACCCAGCTCCTCAAATCCTCCGGCGGTTCGCTCAGCTATTCCTCCAAGGGGGATCTGCAAACCTCCCCACCCGATCCTTCCACCATCTCGACCAAAGGTTGATCCCAAAGGCAGGGTCCCTGGGGTGCCGGCGCAGATCTTTTCCGCGTTGAGAGGGATTACACGAAAAATTCGAACCGGATTCGATTGATCTCGGGAAAGATCGTTACTTCGCCCGGCTGGCCTTTGACGGCCTTGATACCGCCATCCTGTGAAAAAACAAACCCCAGGGCACTCGGAAATTTCCGGCAGAACCGAATGGTCGAACGATGACGGGTTCCGAAGATGAGCGGGTCGATAGGCTTGCGCACATTTTCCATCTGGATGAATGCAGGGGGCAGATCTTTATCGTTCACCCGGATTTCAGCCCCGTATCCGACAATACGCATCTTGGTGGTCATGATGAGCGCGCCGTCCACCTGAGAAAGGGAAGCCACAAAATCAGTAAACTCCCGGAGTCGCACACCGATTTCCATCAGGTTCAAAGCATGCTTGTGATGAGTTGAGTCGTCGGAAAACGAAGAGTGAAACCGCCTCAAACGTTCCTTGAACGGAATATCGCCCACAAAAAACGAAGCCCCCTGGTCGATGAGCGCGAGGTATTCGTCCCATATATTTGTCTGTTTCAATGAATTTCTCAGTTTCAATTCCTTCATTGCCAGAGGAATAAGTTTATCAGGAATCAAAAGAAGAATACCACCGTGCCGCCTTTGAAATATATTGAAAATTATTTCATCTATGATGTGAACATATACTTCAGAAAGAATTTTCAATTGAGATATATCGATACGGAACTGAGGGGGCAGATGTTCCTTGAGTTCTTCCAGAAATGAAGAGAACTCCGCCTTCAGCACCGGCGAGGTATGAAGGTCAATATTTCTCACAAAGCCGCTGCCCCGATCAAAACCGATAATGCCTTGATCGCCGATATGGATGGTCACCCGGCCCGGGGCATTGGAACTGCAGATCAGACAACCGGGAAGAATGTTTCCGTTCGTCGAGTCATTCAGGAAAAATTTTTCCCTCAGCGAGCCGACGTTCAGGAGACCGTGGATCAGCAGGCGATTGCCCCGGGTATTCGTCGTCATGCAGATAATGCTCCGGGAATGACTGATCGCGGCGGCAGCTTTCAGAATTTCCGCGGGAACTCCCTCCAGCGGTTTCTGGAATTCATAGTAGTTCCCATAGTGCGGAGCTTCGGCCAGAAAGGTGCCGAGCTGATCGTGGTCACAAAAAAGGAGTTTGAATTTTGGATCCCGCCCTTCTTCCTGAAGGAGAGAGGTCCAGAAGCATTCTTCGATGATCCGGCGGAACATGCGGGGTTTCGGGAACCGATAGGCTGTCCCCGTTCCCGTCCATCCGGAACTGACCTTGACAGCCTCGCTGATGGCCAGTTTCGTAAATGCTTCCAGACTGAATCGTTCAACCATTCGTTCTGCCATGATGCCTTCTTCCTGCCGGTGATTGTTTGAAACACGGAAGTTTCGCGAAAGACCATTCTACCCGATCGTCAACGAAGCCGCAGGCAACAGGTGCAGCGAGGGGCATGCATGATCGGACACGTCCAGACCGGGAGAGGGATGCGAACCGGATACGCAGAAAAGCATGATATCCGAATGACAATAGGAGGCCGTCCATGTGATCATGAAATTTTACGACGCCTGAAAGGGAACGAAGCGTGAAGATCCAGATCATGCCCTTACGTGCAGTTGCTCTCATCGCAAGCTCTCTCGTCGGGAGCGCAGTATTCTGCCTGGCGGAACCGGGGAAACCGGAACCTGCCCCCGCCTGCAGCGGAATTTTCCCGATAAGAGTGGCCGAACTCACTTCATAGGCTCTCTGAAACAATGTAAAAGCATCGGATTGGTGAGTCCCGGCCATGGCGACATCGGGGAAAAGAACTGATCTCTCACACAGAAGCATTCCTGAAAAAGGCAGCATTCGACCTTTTCGATCACATCGGAGATAGTATCATGCAATTCGGTCCAGGAGCGGGTGCGGGGTCAGAATATATTATTCTGTCAATTATTGTTTGCATTCTTTTCATTGTCGTGGCCATTCCGATCATTTCAGCCATCTGGGGAACGGCGATTCTTGCCAAAGCCCGAAAAGCCCCGCTGACCGGGGCTCAATTGATCACCTTGTCCATTCTGGGATTTCTCATCCTGACGATTCTCCCTTTTACGATACCGATGTTTTTCCGCGTGAAACTGAATCCCCTTGCCGAGCCATTTTATGGTTTATTGAATACCAGCGAACTGGTGGTGATCGGTTCTCTTGCCGGGCGATTGGCCTGCTTCATCGCGTTTTTCATGGGTCTCAGCCGGCTCTCTCAGAAACCGGAAAAGTAATGGAAGAAAGCCGCCGCATGAAACGATTGTCATGACTTCATGGCGGAGAGATCAATTCAGAATTGCACGGGGCTTTTGTAGGGAAGGAGGATTTTTTCGTCGACCTTGATGAAGCGGTGGGGAAATTCGCGTCCGACCGTCCAGATGATGCGTTTGAACCCCTGCCAGGCATTGAATACGACGTATTCGACCGTGACGCTCTCTGTGTTCATCTTCACATGCGGGGTGAAATCGACTTCGCCGACCCGCTTTCGCTGATCCTGGGGGAAGATCCTGGCGATATCGTCGAGGGTTTCCCGGTTCATGACCGGCCACAGAATGGAATAGGCGGCGTGCCACCAGATGTAGAACTGTTCCCCCCGCATGACCATCATGGCCAGTTGAAGGAAGCCATCGGGAGTGCCGTCGGTCCGGATGCTTCCGAGATAGAAGGGATCAAACCGCACGTCATCCCCAAGAAAGTATCTTCTGGGATATTCTTTCCTGAATTCGGCAAGACCGGCAAACGACGCGCGGTTGCCGGGACGGGCATAGACAATGGGATGCCCCCCGAGGTCCTGGAGGTCGTATACGAAATCCAGAACCCGGCCCTTTTCAAGGCTCAACCTCGGAAACAACGCCAGAAAACCGTTGGGATCGTAATCTCCCTTTTCGAACGGGCCTTTCTTCGACAGCAGACCTTTCGGAATCGCCATTCTCTGGAACGTTTCCGCCTCCGTGAGAATTTTCGCGATTCCCGCCAGGTCGAGCGCCTCCTCTCCGGCCGTCACAGGCGTCATGCAAAGACCCGCCAGAATGAGCAGCACGACAATGCCCCACCCCCGACCGTTCAACTGGCTCCCGTATGGCATCGAACTCTCCGATTCCCCTGCTGATGTTCTGCTTCGACCGTCTGCACCTCAAGGATATCATCGTTCAGGCTCTTGCCGTTGCGGGTCAGGTTCATCTTCCTCACGGGGAATGCGCTATCGCGATGCTTCTGGCCTTGCTGGCCGGCGCTCTGATAAAGCGAGATCTTCGCAAGTCCCGAGGGTTTTGCGGTCCGAATGAAAAGACCCCGGAGCGGATGCCCCGGGGTCTGGCAGACCGAACCGAATCAGTAGTCGCTCGATTTGTCCTGCGTGACGGATTTGGTGGTTGACGCCGGGGCCGATGCGACAGCGCCCAGGGCTTTTCTGGCCGCCTCGACCAGTTGCGGTTCTTTCACCGCGAGGGACTGGGTGGCATACGTCGTCGTTCCAGTGCACGTGAGGAGGTTGTCCTTGAACCTGAGCATCTCCTCTTGGGCGAACTCGTATGCCTTCGTGACCGTATACCGGCTGGCCGAATCCGACGATCCGACGGTGGTATAGTATTTCACTCGGCTCGAGAGGGTGGCGAACGACTGCCGAAGCTGCGAAATATTCGGGATATCGCTGGCGTTCGTCGCATACAGAAGCTCTTCGAGTTCCCTGCAGTCGTTGTTCACAGAGGCCGTGTAATAGGAAAACGGCACCCCGGCCTGGTTCGAATAGCCTTCGTATTCGCCCGCAGCCATCAGCTCCTGGTCGTGGAACGTCGACAGGCTGTTTTCCAGTTCCATGAATTTCGCGCGGATCAGCTCGAGCCTGTTCTGGGGAATGCGCACGGGCGTGGCGCTGAGGTCGACGACCCGCTTGTAATAGCTCTGGGCCAGGGCGTCGTTTCCGAGCTTCTTCTGGCACTCGGCGGCGTAATAGTAATCGTGGATGGCCTGGTTCCCCGCATCGTTTCGGGTTGCGAACGCACCATTCATGACTTCCGTGCGGAATCTGGTCTCGTTCGTTCCGCCCCGCTCGATGAATTTGGTATATGCTTCGGAATATTTTCCATCCTTGAACAGAGAATCCGGATCACCCAGGATCGAGCAGCCGGCTCCGAAGACGGCGACCAGCAGGACCGCCATGCTCCAGATCATCATTTTCCCAAGTCTGATTCGCGACCGTATCATCCAGTTTTTCATATGTTCCTCCAATGGCTCTTCAAGCGATGGACTTTCGGAAAAGAGCGATTTTCCATTTCCGGTTATAGCAGAGGAATCCCGTCGATACCGGAAAGGTGACAGAAATCTTTTCGTCTCGCGGCTCACTCGGGTGCTTCTTCACGCCAGATTTCGGTCTGACCGCTGATGGCGATTTTCAGGAGCGGCCGTTTCCGCTCGGGAGCGGGTTCCAGATCGACGTCGGCGATGCTTCCCTCAAGGTTCTCCGCGAGGAGAAAGCCATGGAGGGATCCCTTCCCGGCGAGATTGAGGCGGCCGTTCGGCAGCCAGATACCGAACGGCAAGTGTTCTCCCCGGCCGTATCCTTCGAGGGTGATGCCCCCGTGTTCGAGGACGGCCAGTTCGATCGCGCTCTGAGAGGCGACGGGCGTTTTGCGGAAAACGATGGGGGATTCCTGCGAATAGAGCCGGCCGAAGCCGGAACAGAGGGTTCTGGCATCGAGCTGGAGAGAAAGACGGTCGGCGCAGAGGGTGTCTCCATAGATCGTCAGCCGGTCCAGACCCGGACTGCCGCAATAGGCTTTCAGATCCTGCCAGGTGGGAAAGAACTGGGTGATCCTCCGGCGTGAGAACGGAATGCCGCGGACGAGATGTGAGACTCCGGAAAGCGAGACCCGCGTCTGCCACTCCGTTTCCAGAACGGCCGTTTCGGTTGCCGTCAGGGGCCGCACCTCCCAGCCCCTCAAAAGATGCTTCACTGCGCCGACCCAGGCGCCATTGACCCGGGTGACGGCATCGAAACAGCGCATGGCGGGGGGGACGCCCATATCGAGAATCCGGAACTGTTTTACCAGGAGAAGGCGGGACTGGCCGCCGCCGGCCTTGGCCGTGGCCGAAAGCTTCAGATGGCCCGTCCGGTCGCAGGGAGAAGCATCATCGAGAGGAAGGGTATCCAGGATTTGCAGGGAGACCGTCACTTCCGGGGCGAGGGAGGGATGGTGCCGCCAGGCCGCTTCACGGGTGAGGGGCGTCTGGATCAGGATGCTCGCGGAAGCCGCCGAGGTGAACAGCGTTTTGATGGGGGCATTCTCGGCGTTGGCATGCTGCCGGATGGTCGCAATGGCCTCTTCTGCCGCGGCTTCGGCAATCTGATGGGCAATTTCGTCTTCGAGGGCGAGTTGGACGAAATGACGCTCCTGGCGGATTTGCGCCGTGAAATAGTACAAGATGACGATCAGGACACCGATCGTGCCCAGAAGCGTCAACAGGAGTGCCTGCCCTCTACGGGTGCGAAACCTGGTCACTGGTCTCCTCGAATCCTTTCCACAGGCTGTCGGCATGAAGGGCCACATATCCGCAGTCGACGGGTGTCAGAGCGGCCGGCGAAGTGTCGGAAGCGATCGCCGAAGTCATGCCCATGGCGGTCCATCTCGCCTGGAGAGAAGGCGAAAGGCTGACGTCCACGAGAGATTCGGCGTCGCCGGCGAGAGCCGTTCCGCTTGCGATGGCGATCGGGCTGGAGAGGCAGATATCCAGCCCGGGAAGGGAAACGAACTGGACATCCGCCTTCGGTCTGGCACGCCGGAAACTGTTCACCAGGTAATCGAGGGTGAACCCAGCCAGAACGCGGCGGCTCGCGACCGCCTCGGTCAGTTCGCCGAACGTTTGGAACAAGGCATCGCTGGCGGTCTGTTCGCGATACCGGCGCAGGAACTCCCAGCCGAGATCCTGGTCGCCGCTGATGGCGGCGATCAGATACGTGCCGAGATGACGGCTGTCGACCCAGCCCAGATGGCCGCCGAATGGCGGAGAGAACAGCCCTTCGAGCGGTTCGGGAAGCCGCATCGTCGACGGAATCACCAGTCCGAAACGCATCGTTCTCACCGCGGTGAAACAGCCGTCCGGATCCCGGAGCGTGGCGGGAATGGATTCGGTGGCGCGGGGATGGTAGGCCAGGAGGCGGCCTGCCATCTTCATCCGCACGGCGTCGGATGGCTCGCTGAACCACAGGACATCCGCCGGAACGGGCTGATCCGGCGTCGCGACCAGCCGTTCCACGAGTTCATGCATTTCCGCGGCGCGCGGATTCATCACGGTCAGCAAGACTTCCGGGTGCATCTCCTCGAACTCCAGCCGGAGCTGTTCGACGATGAAATCCGGAACGGATGTGAGGAGCTTCAGAACGCGTCGCTGATCGGGCCTGGCTTCGCCGACGAACAACTCCCTCACATTCCATACTGATTGATATTGTTGTCGGGCGCGGAGATCGGCCGGAGCGGAGGCGTTGTCGAACATGATCCGGAATGGGCCCTTGTCGTCCGGAATCGGCTGCCCGTCGACGGCGAAACAGAGATACGCCGGCGCCGTCTCCAGATCCGTCGAGGAGATCCTCGCCCGGTAGCCGTCCCCCCCGACGACGACGATTTGTCGCGGCACCGTTGCGGGCTGGACTTCACGCATCAGGTCGTCAAGCCGCACCCCGTCGAAGGAACGAAGGAGGGAACCGCCCGCTGCATCCTGACCATCGGGCAGGCGGACCGTCACCCGCGGCAACCGGAAGAGCGCGCCTGCATCGAAGGAACGCTCCGTGCCCGTCCGGAGCCAGCCTCTGACCGCCACGGCGGGTCGCGGCTGGAAGGGGCTTCCCGGCCAGATCGTGATTCCCCCCGCTCCGATCGCCGCGAGGAGGAGGGTGAGCAGGAGCCATCTTCTTCCCGTCATTCCCGTGCCATCCGTTCGCGTATCATCTCCCGGCCCCGGTGAAGGCGCTGTTTCACCGCCGCTTCGGAAAGTCCCTCCATCCTGGCGATATCGGCACACGGGAGGTCGGCGATGTATTTGAGGGCCAGGATCTGGCGATACTCCTCCGGGAGCCCAAAAAACAGCTCCCCGACGTCGTCGGGCACCGGGGGGGCCGCCAGGTCGTCCCAGAACTCGCTTGCCGGGACGGAGGCCTTCGGCCGCACGACGAACTTCCGCCAGAGGTTCCTCGCGATCGTCATCAGCCAGGCCCTGAACATGCCTTGCGGCCTGTATGCCACCAGACCCCGGAAGGCGCTGATGAAGCACTCCTGGGTCAGATCCTCGGCATCGCATCTCTGCCCCGACATCCGCAGGAAATAACTGAAAACCAGTTTCTGATGGCGTCGCACCAGCTGTTCGAACAGCTTCGGCATGCCCGTGCGGATGCTCTCGATCAGGCGGTCATCTTCGGCTCCCGGAGCCATCTGCTTCCATTCGTGTGCCATATCAGAACCGGTATTTGACCCGCTGGCCGTTGGTCACGGCGGCCCACCACGGATGCTGCGCCCAGGATGCGAGATGCCGTGGGACGATGGAGATTTCGAAACGCTGGTCGGCGCTCCTGGGACCTTCCAGGCCACTTCGACCCCGACCACGGGAATCCTCTTGTTGCATATCATTTGATATTTTATATTGAAGCGCATGTCGGAAAGCCCCGAGAGAAGCTGCCGGTCATTGCGCGTCAGGATCCCCCTCCCGTCGGAGAAGTGAAAGGCATACCTCACCGGGTCCTGCTCCCTGTTGAATCCGTCCGGGTCGTAGAGAGGAAGCCCGTCCGAGGTCGACTGCAGCTGCGTCATGCTCATCGAATGGCCGTCATTCTCGATGGTGAGATGCCATCCGGCTGCCCGGAGGTCACGCTTGAGCCAGCTCACGGCAGACCGGAGCTCCTGGTTCAAAAAGATCCGCTGCGTCCCCCAGCCGAACATTCTGGACGCGATCAGGAACACCTGCGAGATGACGGTCAGGAACAGCCCCGTCAAAACGACCGCAAGCAGGATCTCCATCAGAGTGAAACCGCGCGCGTCTCTCCTCATCGGGTGACTCCGGTATCCGGCGCCTGGTTGGCGACAAACGTGAACATTTCCACGGAGAAACCGGTGCGGGTGAGAAGAGTCGTTCCGACCTGGATCTCGACCAGCCGTCCGGGAATCCGATCCTTCACGCGAAGGGTCGTGGCAAGCCTGTTCCTCAGGTGGGACGGAACGGCGATCGGGATGGCGCCGGATATATGGGTCAGCTGCTCGAACGGCTGGTTCCGATAGCGCTCCAGGGCGTTGGTGTTCAGCACCGTCGCCCATTGATACAGCAGCAGTTCGTCCACCGACCAGAGGGAAGTGGTGATGTGTTTCAGGAGGGGGATGAGAACCGTGCCGGTGATCAGGCAGGCAATGAGGATTTCCGGCAGGGTCACGCCGATGAGCTTCTTTCGGGCAAGCCCATGACGCACCGTCACCGGGAAAACCTTCGACACGTGTTCCTCTTCCCCTTCGAAGTGAATATTACATTACATCCGGAATCGGTTACGAAGAAATATGTCACCATGACGGAACGATTGAGATTACATTCCTTGGAGCATCATCGAATCGAGATACCGACCGGAGGGACGATGAACTGCGAAGAAGTGCGAAAACGACTGCCGGAAGAGCTCGCCGAGGGAGATCGGCCCTTTTCGGGGGCTGTCGCAGAGCATCTCGAGATGTGCCCGGCATGCAGGGCCGTCGTTCAGAGCCACCGGGAAATCGCCCGGACCCTGCGGGGAAAGGGGCTGGTCGATCCGCCCGACGAGCTGGCCGACAGCATCATGAAACGGCTCGGCGACCAGCCGGCGGATACCGGCGCGGGCCAGGCCGGAATGCGGCTTTCGGCCCGTTCCCTTGGGGTCATGCTCGTCGGAGGGGGGCTCCTGTTCCTGTCGTTCTGGTATCTCCCCCACCGTTCCGTGACCGATCAGACCGGCCACACGGATGGCGCGCTGACGGCCGTCACTTCGACGGCTGCTCCGGGCGTGGCTTCGGCACCGGCCTCCGTCACGCAGGCCATCACGCGGGATAAGCGCCCCGACTGACGGAGTGGCTCGCGTCAGTCCAGCTCGAGCTCGCGGTGCCGGCGAGATACTCGGCAATCGCGCCCGAGGCGTTCCAATCGACGATATCCCGGACTTTCTCGTCCATCGTGGAAAGCGCTTCCCGGCGCATGATTTCCAGTTCCCTGGAAGGAAAGAGCGTCAATACAGGCCCGCGCTCGCTCCTGGGCTTCCTGACGGCACGACAGGCCGGGTCAGCAGCTG
>CAZQYQ010000078.1:0-16002 GCA_964597625.1 uncultured bacterium | reverse complement strand
ACCCCGTCGGCGGTACCTGGCACCAGCTCCTTCAGGAACGGCACAAGTATCGCATCATCTGCCAGTCGGCAGATAAAGCCGGCAATATCGCCACCTATAATAAAGATTTCGTCATAGACAACACGAAGCCCGGAATGGCTGCCGGAATGCCCGTGACCGTTCCACCCAACTGTATCATCAAGAGCTTCTATGTCTACAACCTCGAAGCCTATCCCTGGCCGGCCATGCCGCCGGCAGGCGCTCTCGTTCCGCTCAAATGGGATGCGGCGAACAGTTCGTTCATGGTCGATCCGGCTTTCAATAACCCGGCGCTCGTGAGCGACGCATTCACTCCCCGGGCGATTCTCTTTAATACGATAGGTCTATACGGTTCGGTCTATATCGGCGAGGGATGGAATCCGTCGCCTCAGGCCGGCAAAGATTCGTATGCAAGAAACGTGACCGCCTGCTGGGGATACGGCAGCGATATCACGACCGGTGTCGATTCGCTCGGCAATGCCCTGACGTTCAGATTCCCGTATATGACGGCAGTGAACGGGGTTTTCGATCAGCTGATGGTCATCATCGATTCTGCGGAAATGCGGGACTATTTCAATCTGCGGGTCAATGTTCAGTCCCCCCAGCCGGCACCGAAACCTCCGATATCAGCGGAATTCGTTAATTCTGACGATCCGGCCATGACCTATACGCTGTACTATTGGTGGGATCTGTTCTCCAAAGCCGGTATCGATATCACCGATCGGGATGTCTTCATTTCGAATAACAACTCGGATCTGCTTGCAAAAGTGACGGTGCCCGTCGAAACGTTCGATCAGACGGTCGAAGTCTATAACGGCGGGACCCTGTATGCTTCGGCCCTCGTGACCCCGGGCACCTCGAACGTCGTCATTCCCGTTACGGCGGCATACTCGGCTGGCAGAATGAATTTCCAGATCCGCACGTTTGCGAACACCTACCGCTCTCTGCCGTTGCCCCGCAGCCTGAACTACTTCTATTATCACTGGATCAAGGGTGATACCACACCTCCTGAAACGTTCAGCCTGTATCCGACCGAGACCAACTTCAATAAGCTTTCCGGCGCCGATGCAAGGCCGTTCCCCACAAGATTCACCGTTCAGGCAAAAGATACCGCAGACGGAAGCGTGTGTTCCTTCATGAAGGTCGTCGCGACCAGCGCGGCTCTGAAAAATGCTGCCGGCACCCCCGTCGCCGGAACGCTGACAAGAGAATACGATACATCGACGGCCTACTACGGATATGTCTATGACCTGGGGGCCGCACCCACGACCGAAGGCACGTATAATTACGAAGTGGTCCTTCAGGATGCCGCATCGCCCGTGCCGCACACGCAAACATATATGAATCCATATAAATTGGATGCGACCCCGCCGTATCCGACGAACGTGCAGCCGTCGAACGGCGCGACGACGAACTCGCTGCCGAGCTTCAATGCGACGATCTTCGACCCGAATCTGCCTGACGGGACACCCGGCACCGGCGCGAACATGGATCCCTCGAAAGCGCAGATCATTCCATACAAGGTTCTCGCCAAAGCCGTTCCGACATCGGCGACCAGTTTTTCCGGAACGGTCATGGGCCTCGATACGACTGCCACGGATCACACGAACCGGGTTCTTTCGATCGGCGAAAGTGTATTCCTGTGTGAACTGGATGCCTCCAGCGTCCCGACGGAAGTCCTCAAGCCCGGCACGATCACCTCGAACTCGGGCGATATGCTCACCGTCAGTTCGAGCGGCCTGAATACGGCGAAAACCTATGCCGTGGTGTATGCGATGCCTTTCTTCCCGAGCAACGACGGCATCGACAAGGTTGCAGCCGTGCCGATTTCGCCGGCGATCAAAGGCGGAAGCTATCTCGCTTTCATCTATGCTCTCGACAAGGCGTTCAACCGTGGCGTGTACTCAACCTCGTCAAGTATCTACGAGGCGGCGTTCGGAACATTCTCCCTGAACCCGGTTCGTACTTCCATCTATGTCGGCCTGGTTCCGCCGCATGTTGCCACCTATACCTCGTCCCCGGTTCTGACCACGGAAGGCAATCCGATCAAGGTCAATACCGAAATCAACATGCTGACCGACAAGGGCTCGTTCGTTCCAGCCGACTCCAACGGGATCCCGGGTGACGGCCATCAGGTGAAATGCGATGCTGCCGGCGTCATCACATTTGGTCTGGCCGGAACCGGCCTCGTCACGGGATATGCGAAAGTTCGCGCCGTGCTCGGTCTGGCAAGCGGTACCGACCAGAGTGTCAACCTCGTTCAGATTCCTCCTTTCTCCGTTTCGATGTCGGCTGTCAGCATCGATATCACTCCTGGCGTGCCGAATCCGGTCATTACAGGCGCCAGTACCCTCCTCGGCAATGCCGGGGACCCGATTCCGAATGATACTTACCTCAATATTACCGTCCCGTTCGGCACCGTGTCGCCGGTCGATGCCGCTCCGACCCTGGTCGGATACCAGGTGAAAACGACGAGTGGATACGGGAACTTCTCGATCAGCTCGAACGTCCAGGGAACGGCTAACCTTGTGTTCGAAGTGGGGGGAAGAACGTTCAGCAAAACCGTGACGTTCAATGATCGGTATCCTCCGGCAGCACCAGGAAAGCCGGTTCCGGACAACGCGAAGAATAATACGGGTAATTTCGTTCTGACTTGGCCCGCCGCAACCGACCCCGGCGGCGCCGGAGTGGCAAGATACAACATCGAAATGAGTTCCTATAACGGTTCCGTCTGGTCGGCCTGGACTGTGATCGGAACGGCGACGACCCCGCTCTATAACACGGTCAGCCTTGCCCAGGGGATCTATAAGTTCCGGGCCTTCGCGACGGATAACGCCGGAAATATCGGAGCATACAGCCTTGAAAGCATTTCGGTCACCGTCGACAAAGCTCCGCCAACCGGTTCTATTACGATTGATGGTGGAGCTGTGTATACGCTTGATACTTCGGTCGATCTGGCGCTTTCCTCGTCCGATCCCAATTCTGCGCCGCTGACGGCCGGCACCGTGACACAGATGCGCTTCAGTAACGATGGCGTGACATGGTCCGCCTGGTTTCCCTATGCCACGACAGCGGTATGGACCATCACTTCGGGCGATGGCAACAAGATCGTGTCGGCCCAGTTCATGGACTTCGTCGGTAATATTTCAACGACATTCATTGCCGGTATCGCTCTTGATACGCAGGGCCCGGTCGGTGAGATCACGATCAGCCCTACCGTGTACTCCGCAACGACCACGCTTGAACTCGCCTTTGCGGTTTCCGATGGAACCGGATGTACAACGATGATCATGTCTCGGGCTCCCGGAATGGCCAGCACAACGTATGCATATAGCCCCCTGATGACCCATAACCTTCCCGCGACGAACGGAACATACACGTTTTACATGAAATTCTTCGATGGTCTTGGAAACGGCTCTCCAATCTATTACAACACGGTGTGTCTCGATACGGCTGCGCCGACAACACCTGTCGTGACGGATGACGGCGAGTTTTCCGGAAACCCGACCACGATGCACGCCGTCTGGTCTTCAAGCGACGTAACCAGCCAGATTCATCACTTCGAAGTCTGTCTCGGAACGGCCAACAATAATCCGGATGTCGTTGGTTGGATGAATATGGGGCTGGCGACCGAAACGACGTTTTCAGGCCTGACCGGCTTGCTGCTCGACGGCACGACCAAGTATTACTTCTCCGTCAGAGCGATCGACTACGCCGGAAACATTTCGACAGGCTACTCGGACGGCGTCAAGGCGGGCGATCCGACGCCGCCGGCCCCGGTTGTCGTAACGGATGACGGTGCTTTTACCGCGTCCCCCAATACACTGCATGCCGTCTGGACATCCAGCAGCGATCTTCAGTCCGGAATCAACAGATATGAATATGGAATAGGCACAGCCAGCGGAACGACAAATATCCTGGGCCCCACATCCGTCAACCTGAACCTGAATTTTACCAATTCATCCCTCACGCTGGTGAACGGAACGACCTACTTCATCCATGTCCGGGCCGTCAACGGAGGCAACACTCCGGCCGCCTGGTCGGTTGCCGATGGGATCAGATGCGATCTGACGCCTCCGCCGACCCCGGTACTGAATGCCGAGCCGGCTTATACGTCCGGAACAGCCAATCTCGTCTCTTGTCCGGCCGTTACCGATGCGATCTCCGGCGGAGTCCAGTATGACTTCCAGATGGCCCAGGATTCCGGCTTTACCACCGGTCTGGCGAGCAGCGGCTGGATCGCCGCTCCGTCCTTCAACTTCACCCCCCTCACGCACGGTGTGAAATACTGGTTCCGTGCCTGCGCCCGGGACGCCGTTCTGAACACCAGCGTCTGGTCGACATCCGCCTTCTCCACGCAGGACTCGAATGCTCCGACCGGAAACTATATCGTTGATGCGGCCGCGAACACGGATCCCAATACGTCGTATTCGTGTGACACGACCGTATCCTTTACGAGTACAACCCTGGCCGACGATCTTTCGGGAAAGCAGGACGTATACGTCGAAATCGATGACGATGCGGCCTTCACGGCCCCGGCTCTCTGGTCTGGCTGGCTCGGCAACACGACCGGCGCGGTGACGCGCACGATCGGCGTTCCCAACGGCACATATCTCTGGGCACGGGCGCAGTTCAAAGATGTTGCCGGCAACATTTCGGGCTGGAGCGTGACCCCGACCCCGATCGCGATCGACCTGAACGCCCCGGTTGCCGCGGCAACGACGGACTCAAGCGGAAACGCCGACCCGGATCACACCGTTTCCAGCGATGCGAACGTCATGTTTACCTTCCCAGGCTCGGCCGATGCCCAGTTCGTTCCGACCGATATCCTGGGTGCGGCAGGAACGCTCGCCTCCGTGAGAGTAATGGTCGAATCTTCCGATTATGCGAACTTTTCTTCAACGGCGATTGCCAAGGACGTTACTCTGGCTGGTACCACAACCGGTTACTTCTTCACGGAATGTCTGGATAACAAATACTATCGCGCCCGCATCGAGGTCACCGACAAGGCAGGCAGGACAAGCACCCCGGGCGTCTACTCGGATGGAATTTACATTGACCTTTCAGCTCCGGTTCCGGTGGCCGGGAAAGCCTTCTATATCAACGAAGGTCAGTTGTATACCGCGACGAATGCCGTGAAAATATGCGTGGCGGCCACCGACAAGAGCGGTATTGCCTCCATCTCGCTCATGACAAGCCCCTGGCCGGCATCCTGGACGACGTGGGCATACACGTCGCCGGTATTCAGCAACCAGTCAGCGCCTTCTCCCGAGGGCGTTCATCGTGCCATGTATCCTCTCACCCTTTGCCCGACAGGTTCATTCGGTCTTCGCACGGTATCACTGCGGCTCAGGGATATTTATGGGCATGAGCAGATATACACGGACAACATCACCTATATTGCCACCTCGACGCCGGTTGCATCTGCAGCCAACAGAGATCTGTTCAACGAACCCCCGTATCCGGTTGATACCTATGATGAATACCGGGGGCAGAACAAATACGGCAAACCGACCGGAAAACGGGGGACGGTCATCCGAATAGAAAAATGATCCTCGGCCGGGTTACCACTCGAGAAGTCTGTGAACCCAGTTTGCGGGGGCGCTCGCAATCCCGAAAATCTGGGTTTGCTGAAGGGCTTCGGTCGAGAAACTGGAAACGAAGGTGAAATCTTTCGCCCAGGCGCTGGGAAAAGGCTCCATTCCCGGCTGATCAGGCGGCTCTTCCCATTTTTCAAGCATCAGGCCGTCGAAATAAGCTGCCTCGCCGGTATTGGCTGCCAGTTCGATCCGCACGGCAAGGGTCTCCTGATTAGGTAGCTGGAATGTCGTGAAATTTCGTTCCCAGGCAATTGAACGCGTGGTGATGGATGCAATCTCGACCTGGTCGCTTTGCCGGATAACCCTTAAGGCATAGGTCGACGTGGCGCCGACAGGGGGGCACCAGCGGCCCCAGAAGCTCACGACATACGTCGCTAGCGTGCTGCTGAATTTATCGCTATAAATTATCTGTGATGCAGAGGCCTTGTCGACCTTCCAGTAATCAGGAATCCCGTCTGATGCGACGGCGACGGAATTGAGATAGGGATCCGTTGATGTGGTGGCATCGTCATCCTCGAAACTGGAATTTTTGATCAGGTTATATCTGAAATTCCAGGAGAAACTCGCTGTTGTTGTTGTTCCCTGGAGTTTCAGGGAACTCTGCCTTAAATACCCGTTTTTCGCGAGGATTGCCGTCGCGTTGTCGATGTTTCCCGTGAGGGCGTCTGTTGCACTTTTCATTTCCGCAATAACCGCCGCCCCGGCCGGGATTTTACCGGTTTCAACATCCCTGTTGAAAAGTTCTGTTGCCCGCCGTATCGCGTCAAGATTGAGTTTTAGCTCCTGTTCGGTGTAACGTTTAAGCCGTGTGTCCTGTTGGATCACGGCAACGGAACTTCCGAGCGTCATCATAGTGATGATCATTATCAGAAGGAGCAGAGCATACCCGGAGGATCTTTTCATCAAAATGAGTATAAATTCATGAAGAACATATGTAAAGTTGACTACATTTTGCCGATACTAGAGTGGAACACTTTTGTATGAACAAAATTCTGAGGCAAAAGTAGAGCTGTCGAACAGCATGGGCAACATGAACCTGAATCACAGAGCGGCTTACTCGAGAGGGCGGCGTAAAGGTTTCACTCTGCTCGAACTGCTTGTTGTTGTCGGCATTCTAGCGACCCTCGTCGCCCTGGCTTTGCCTTACTATCAGGATTATATCAACCAGTCCCGCATCACCGCTGCGAAGGCTGATTTAACGACATTTGCCAAAGCGCTCAATCTGAACGATCTCTTTGAACCTTCTGTTGCAACGCAATCAGATTTCAGACCGCTGATTGGCAAGTATATGCAAGATTTCAGAACTTCAGCGGCACAAACAATGCCGGTAGATCCATGGGGCGGTAATTACGTCTTGTGGCCCTGGGATGGATACATCGTTTGCGCAGGACCGGATGGAGTCGTTAATACTTCGTCAAATTCCTCGGCCTTAATTTCTCCTCAGAACGATGATATCTTGCAGCAGTACAAAACGCCTTATTATATCTCGTCAGTTCGCGCACTCAGCAATACAAAAGTTGAAGTGCAGTTTTCTCGCAGAGTCATGAGCTCGACAGTGGCTAACGATGAACTCGTGGTAGATGGAACGAATACCTCCAATATGGCATTGAAAATATCTGATACTATATTTCATTTTGTATTGCCTACCGCCTTGACAACCGGAAATCATACTGCTGTGGTGGGGTCTGTTACGGCACTTGATTATCAGACGGCATATCAGTTAAAACCTGACGGATCAGCTGGGAACACCGTAACATTCAAATATCCGAACTGATAGATACTTCTGAAAATGTCATTCGATTTTCAGATGGAGCCGTTTTCAATGACATACAAGCCCTTCGTGAAGAAATAGCATACTCTGTGATCATATTTCGCATGACACATCGCCACATCGCTCTGCGGTGTGGCTTTTCATTGGTCGAGCTTATAATAGCCACGAGTATAATCGTTATCCTTTCCCTCGCGGCGGTCACGATGGGGGATCTGGTGAACCAGCGGGAGAGGGAAGTGCGGCTGCGGCAGTCGCTCCTGGAGATGCGGAGCGCGATCGATCGGTATCGCAGTCTCAATAACAACACTCTTCCAGCTTCAATGAATGCGCTGCTGAACGCGACGGATTCCGAAGGGTTCCCCCTCCTGCGCAGGTATCCGTATAATCCGGTCGCCTCCACGACGGGATACTTCTGGCAGGTTGCGACGATAACCTATTATGATCCCGCCCTGACAACCTGGATTCCTGCAGTGCCCCCCTTTGTCATCTCTCCGACCACGACCGTCACGGGCGGCATCGCCGATATCAGGGCGGCCCCAGATTCCGGTGATGGTATCAACGGCAAGCCATACCATGAATGGTAAGGTGGATCAGCCGGTTCTTTTCATTCCGGAAGCTTGATGTCCAGAGGGAGTTTCGCCCCCTGTTGAGTTTCAGGGTTGTCCGGCAGGGCTTCCCGGATCCCGGCCTGGCGCGCCGCGGCGAGAATCTGGCGAGACAGGATGCCGGTTTCCGTGCGTAATGCCCTGGCGGCGGCTTCCCGCGACTCGTTCGATGAGTGATCGAAAAGCATGGTTTTTAATGTCTCGAGGCCGTCCATGCGGCCGGCACGCCATCGAAGATGCGCTACCAGAGCCCGCTCGCGCGGCGGCCCGAACCGCTCGCCCTTTCCGACAAGATCGTCGAGATGGGGAGCGAAATAGGGCGCATGAGACAGCATGATTTCGAGGGCTGACAGGCGCAGACGACTCTCGTGCCGGCCGACCGCCCCCAGAATCCAGGGCAGAAATGATTCCCACTCTTTCGATCTGGCGGTCAGTTTCAGTATTCTTCGGATGATTGCTTCGGGCGCCGTTACAACGGGAAGATACCGGTCAGCCGTTGAAACGAGCTTTTCAAGCGGGCCGGCCGTCAGAGCCTCGACCAGGCCGTCGGCAATCGCTTCATCAGGTGTCGATACGAATGTATCCGCTATTGCGCGCATTCCAACAGAGTCGCCAAGCTGTGACAATGCGCGGGCCGCGACCGAGGTCACCCGTGCCGCCTTGTCGCCGAGCATGCCCGACAGGTGCGCGATCTTTCTCGAGAGCGGAAGACTCGCAATCAGATCAGCCGTCGCCGCTCTGATACCGGGTTCGGGCGATGAAATGCGGCGGAGAATCAGCTTTTCAAGCTCGTCTTCCCTGATCAGCGGAGCGAGAGCCTTGATCGCCTCATTCTGAACCCGCATGGACGAATCATGCAGCCTCGGCTCGATCGACTGCCTCAGATCTTCCGGAGCAAGCATCACCAGTCCGCGGATCGAGTTCGCCCGGACGCGATCGTCAGAGTGCGTCAGAAACGGCTTGATCAAATCGCTTTCAAGCCGGAACCGGCCGACGGCGACAACAGCGGTTGCGAGGACATGAGGGTGCGAATCCGTGGCGAAAACCTGGCGTAATGCCGTCACGGCAAGAGGCCCCATCGACGGATCGAGCCGCAGGACCGTTTCACGCCGGACGAGGTAGTCCGGGTGATGCAAAAGCTCGACAATCGATGCGACGCATGCTTTCGGATGGTGTGTGCAGGCCAGTTTGAGAGCCTTGCGGACGGTCCCGGCATCGGTCGAGTGGAGCGCCTTCATCAGCGGCTCAGGATTATTCGGGCAGACTTCCACCCAACGTTTCAACGCATAATCGGCCAGCTTCGGGTTCGGCTCCGCCAGAAGACGAAGAATCTCGGATGCATCCATCATCAGCGGCGCGAGATCAACTTGGCCATGCCGAAGATCGGGAGGTAGAGAGAGACGACGATTCCCCCGATGATGACACCTAAAAAAACGATCAGCATCGGTTCAATCAGGGAAGCCAGCGTCTCAACGTTCGCATGGAATTCATCTTCGTAATACTCCGCGACGTGCTCGAGCATCTCGGGCAGGTTTCCCGTTTTTTCTCCGACGGCGACCATTCTGTTCAACAGATCCGGCAGCCAGGGCTCGTGCTTGTAGAAGCTTTCGCTCATCGTCGTGCCACCCTTGATCGATTCGGCGACCTGTTCAATCGCATCACGAATGGGGGCTCGATCTATGGCCGGCGTTATGATTGCAAGCGATGAGCTGACGGTAATGCCGCTATGAATGAGAATCGCGAAGCTTTTCGCAAACCCCGCGATTTCATACGTGTGGAACATCGGCCCGAACAGGGGGAGGGAAAGGAGAAAACGGTCCCAGAGCCGCCGCCCGCCCGGCGTTCGGACGAGCATCATGCAGGCGCCGATAAGAAGGGGAATGACGGCCAGCGTGATGAGCGCGTGCTGAATCAGAATGTCGCTGATGTTGATCGTCAGCTTGGTAAGCCAGGGCAGATCACCGCCGAAACGTGCATAGATATCCTTGAATCGGGGCACGATGTACGTCAGGATCCCGTAGGTGACAAGGCCTGAGAGACCCATGACGAGAAGAGGGTAGGTAAGGGCTTTCTTGATCATTCGGCGGAGCTGAAGCCGTTTTTCAAGAAGCGAAGTCAGCCGGAGCAGAACCTTGGGAAGCTCACCAGACTCTTCGCCGACCTGAACCATATTCATATAGGTCGGGTCGAACACATCCGGGTGAGCCTTGAATGCAACGGCCAGGCCTGAGCCACCCCTGACGTCATCTACGATGGCAGTCAGCACGAGGCCCAATCCGGGATGCGAAGAACGCTGCGAAAGAAGTTCAAGCGTTTCAAGAAGCGGAACGCCGGCTTTGGAAAGCGTCGCGAAAAGCCTTGTGAAGTGATACAGCTCTCCGAGCGGCACGCCCGGCTTGCCGAAACTGAATGACCAGCCTTCGGTGGCTTCGGAAATCGCTTCCGGAAGCCCTCCCTGCAGGCGTATCAATTCTGCCGCTTCCGTCTGATTTTGCGCCGTGATATCACGGGTTTCGAGATCCCCGTTGAGGGTACGAACGCTGACGCGGAATTTCTTCATGAGCGTATTCTACCGCGAGCCCGTGCCCGGCGTCAGCACCGCCGGTAAGATCTTCTGAAAATTCGTGAAGGATGCCTGTTCATTCTGCGGAATCCACCGCATTTCCAGCCCGGGCAGAGGGGATTTATTTTTGAGCCAGCCAGCAATTCCATTGATTTTATCAGCGCCTGAATGCTCGAAAAAAATGGTCTGACTGCCGCTTTCAGAGGATTCCAGATCTGCGGACGAAGTTCCGATGGCTTTGACCCGAAATGCCGAATTGCCCAGATACGATCCCTCGTTGGTCAGAAATACCCGGTTGTTTATTCGCATCAGGGCGAATTTCCGATTGCCCCTCGTAAAACTGCCGAGAAAAACGATCTGCTGGGGAGCGGATGTCAGCGGCAGGGCGGGTGAGGATGAGGAGGCGATCTGGGCCGATCCCGTCGCGGAACTCGTCCACGACGCAATCGGAACAGTACCCGGCCAGTGAAACAGATCGTGATCCGGTGGAGATATCGTTTCTTCGGGCAGCAGTCTCGTTATCGGAGTTGGAACCGTCGCCAGTCGTGACTCCAGTTCGGCAAGCCGTGCTGAAACTCCCGACAGCTGCATGGCAATGGGCTGGGTCGGGTCTGTCATGACCGGTATGGAGACGGACGAAGGAGCAGGAGATGTGCCGGGCGGGAAAGCCGGCTGCTGAGTGTCTGCAATGCCGGGAAGAAGGATCGCCGCGGGCTTCGGGCGCCCCAGCCGTACCGCAAAGTTAAGAATCAATAGTGTTGCAAATATACCTATTCCAATAAGAGCTCTTCTGTTCTTTTCCAGCCACTCTTTATTCATGGCTGAACCTCACCCTGCAGGCAATCTTGTAAACGAGCCGCCGACGTTCGTTGCTGAACGACTGGAACTCGAGCCGTTCGATGAAGATGCCGGCGCGATGTGTTTCAAGGCTATGCAGCAGAAGGCGCATGCCGGGGTAGTCGCTTTCAAACCGTGCTTCGAAGGGCAGCGTCAAAAAGCGGTCATCCACGATGCGGGTTTGATACGAAAGGGAAAGAAGAGTGACGCCCGGGTGAGAGATCACTTTCTGAAGCTCTTCGACGAATTCCGAGACGCTTTTTTCGTTTCTGGGTGTGAAACTGGCGTTTTCAAGCCGGGCCTCCAGCCTGGTGAGTTCCGTTTCGAACTGTTCACCCCGTGTTCGCAGGTCATTGAAAAATGTTTTGGCCTGGGCTTCGATCGTCTGCTTGTTCTGCAGCTTCGACATGATTTCAATACTCTGCTTTCGCTCGCTCCAGAGCTTGGGAAACCAGATCACCCCACCGGTAAGAAGAAGAAGAATTCCGGCGCATGATAGAACAAGCAGCAGCACTGCACGATCTCCACGCTTCATCTTCAGCTTCCCTCGACGTATCGGAAAACGATTTCCACGATCGTCGCGGCGCGTTCCTGGACTGCCGCATCGTTTTTCGGCGTGAAGCTGAGCCCTTCAAAGGATTTTGAAATTGAAAGGTTCATGTAGAGCTTGTTTACGGCATCCGCGTTTTCAACGGCAACCGTCAGCTTGATGTCTCGATTGCCCGCGTTGAAAGCCGGTTCCCCGGTTGCGGCGTTTTCGATTTTCGTGATGACCGCCTCGCGTGGCATGATTTCTTCCAGGCGGGAAAAAAAGCGCGTCCAGCTCATCTGGGGGCCGATCATCGCCGTGTTATGCAGGGCGACGCGCCGCTCGAGATTTTCAAGCCGCTCGGTCGGTGGAAGAAGGTGTAACGCCTGAGCTGCAAGCTCCTGCTGCCGTTGCTCGATGGCGGCCGCTTCCCGCTGGTATTCCGCTTGTGCACGGTCTGCCGCGCCGTTGAGCAGCCAGCCGGTAATCAACACGAATAAAAACGTTCCGAGAAACGCCGCCGGGGCGCGCCTGCCAACGTGAATCTGTCGTGATTCTCTGTTCAGGAACTCAAAAGAAGTCGTCATGCGGCGGCCACCCGATCGAGGCGCTCGAGCTGCCAGGGTTGAAGCATGAGATGACCGAGCAGGGGGATGAAGCCCTGGGGACCTCCCTGGACCTCGATTCCGGAAAAAGCCGCATTGATGCGGCTTGCACACGTCGTTTCAAAACGGACAACCGTCAGGCCGAGATTGTCGGCGATGAACCGATCGAAGTTGCGCCAGGCGGCTCCGCCCCCTGAGAGCACGATCTGGCGAAAGCTGACATCGGTTGGAATCTCGGCGGCGTGCAGCTGGAGAATACCGTACAGTTTGTGCAGCCAAGTCGAAAAGACCCCTTCGAGTGCCTGGTAGGCCGGAATCTCCGCCTGCGCATCCTGAGTGGGATCGTCGATGAGGATGAGATCGCGAAGAATAGCGGTTTCGGCATCTCTGAGCGAAATGCGCACGACTTTCGCAAGCTGGCTGACGGCGTCGCAGATACCGACACCGATCAGTTGAACTCGTTTTAATCCTGAAGGGGAGGAGATGCTGATCGTCGTGGCTTCATTCCCGACATGCATCAGGGCAACCGGATGGGCGGTCGGACTCGGATCCAGCTGGCGCCAGAGCGCTGCCATGCCGACAAACGAAGGCTGGATGGATAAAAGCTGGATGCCCAGATTCTGAAATACTGTCTCAAGCTCCGCAAGGACCGGTTTCGACAAGGCGCAGAACGGCACCAGACTTCGGTTGCCGTGCTGCATCCCCAGTTCGAACTTCATCATGTATTCGCGAAGAGGCATCGGTGCTGTGTTCTGGACTTCGCGCTCCAGGGCGGCTATCGGATTTGCCTTGAGAATAACCGTTGAAAGATTGAGCGTGCCGATATGAAATGCCTGGTCAGGCAGGACAAGAGCCACATACGTTTCGCGTGGAACATTGCCGCCATACAGTGATAATATAGCACTGGATATCTCAGGCTCGTCGAAAATGCACATCGGCAGATGACTGGTAAATATGATTCCGCGAGGCGCCGGCACGGCTGCCGCCGTTTCGAGATGCCAGGTGCCGTTCTGCCAGGTGCCCCGGAGCAACCTGAACCAGCGAGTGCCCAGCTCGATCAGATCGGGCTTCACTCTGGCCAGAAGCAGCTCCGTGATGGTACGGGTCAGTGACACGGTCCGACGACACGCTCCAGTTCTGTAAAGTCGGTAACGCCGTCGGCGATCAGCAATAGTCCTGACTGGCGCAGAGTTCTCAAAATCGTCTGGCGAATGATTCCCATCCCGTCGCTGAGCCGGCCTTCCTGGACGCGGTCACGAATTTCATCGGTGATCGGCAGGAACTCGAACAGACCTACCCGGCTGAGATATCCGGTTCCCATGCATCGTTTGCAGCCTTTGGCTTCGAACACCTGATCGGGACGTTTGCCGGCGCGGAACAGTTCTGCTTCCTCCGGGTGAAGGTCGCGCGGCGTGCGGCATGTGGTGCACAATCGCCTGACGAGGCGCTGAGCGAGCACGAGATTCAGTGACGCCATGAGCAGGAAAAAATCGACGCCGATATTGTTCAGCCGGCGCAGCGTTTCGACCGACGAGTTCGCATGAATGGTCGAGAGCACAAGGTGCCCTGTGAGGCTTGCCTGGACAGCGATTTCAGCTGTTTCTCTGTCGCGGATTTCACCGATCATGATGATGTCGGGGTCGAGGCGGAGAATGGTTCGAAGACCTCGTGCAAAGGTCAGCGAACGCTCAGGATCGTTTCGGTTGACACGTACCTGGATCTGCTGAATCTGTTCGATGCGGCGTTCGACCGGATCTTCGATCGTTATCATCTTCAGGGCGGGATTTGCCATCGTTTCGAGAATGGCATACAGGGTGGTTGATTTCCCGCTTCCGGTGGGGCCTGAAACCAGCATCATGCCATGGGGAAAGCGCATCGTGCGCTTGATGATTTCGGTTTCATCGGGCCTGAGGCCCATACTGGTGAGGCCGATCACCTGGCGTTCCTGCCCCGACAGAAGGCGCAGCGTCAGGTTCTGGCCGTAAAGGCCCGGCATCGAGGCGATACGAAATTCGACCGTGCGGCCCTCATACGTGACTTTGAAACTGCCGTCCTGTGGCATGATGCGTTCGGTGATATCCAGCCCGGCCATCACCAGAAGGCGCGAGACGAACGAAGCCGCTGCCTGGCCTGTCAGCTCGAGTCTGGGCATCAGAACGCCGTCAAGCCGGAATCTTACGCGCGTGCCCTTTTCCAGTGTCTCGACGTGAATATCGCTCGCGCCCTGTCTTACGCCGAGAGTCAGTGTTTTGTTGACAAGCTGAATGATGGCGGGAGCATCTGTTCCGCCACTTATTTCGACGGTGGCTGCCGCCCGCTGGCGACCGAGGACCGGTTTTTCCTCATCTTCCGGAGTCATGTCGAGCGAAACCGCAAGATCGCTCAGGCTGCCGGCCATATCCTCATCCTCGGCTGCCGAGATGAGGCTCTCAATGTTCTTTTTGATGAGCGCCGGCGGGGAAACGATGAATTTGGGTCTCACCCCCATCGCCGTGAACAATCCTTCAATGGAGCCGATGATGGCCGGATTGGATGTCGCCAGGGAAAGAATCCCCTCCTGAAGCTTCATTGGAAGCATATTCTCACGCTGGCATACCGGCAGAATCTGTGCCGGGTAAGAATCCGGCGGCTGCCATGTCGCAAGATCGTCGAACACAAGCCCTGCGGCTTCGGCGAGAGCCGAATAGGTCACGCTGTCCGGAAGCGCTTTTTCGCGGGTCAGCACCTGTTCAAGAGGGATGCGCTCTTTCTCGGCCAGCCTGACAAGCTCTGAAAGCCGTTCTGGCGGAAGCGCCTGCCGTTCCTCGAGAACCGACTGGAGCGTCCGCCGAAAGAGTGTCGTGCTCAGTATCTTTGCCATTCTCGTATTCCTGACATGTTCATTGAGAGGTCGTTGCTTTTCGCTTCGCCGTTTCCCGTGATGAAAAAGTTTTCAGCAAAAAACTCCTGGTTCATTCGATGAAGAAAGAAACTTCCTCAGGTTTCTTCTCATACTATCGTCAAAAGACGCCTGTTGGCATACCACCTGTTGTTTCCTTCCGAAAGAAAATATACCACCGTGTGGTCTGAGCCTTTCGGAAGGTTTGCTGTTTGCGCAATCTTCCGCTTTACGGACGGTTATTCCGTGCCCTCAGGAAAACCTCGGATTATGCCGACGTGAAAGTGGGAACTCGAAGAATGACCGACACGAAAAAACGAACGATGTCAACCAGGGCAAGGGCGCTATCGGCGTTTCTTGCCGCAATTCTTTGCGTATTCGGATTGCACGGCACGATTGGAAACGGCGGTGTTTCGGCCAGTAACTTCAAGCGGCTCGACTTTGCGCCTCCGCAGTCTCAGGCGCAAACCGGTGCGGTTCCCGGCAGATTTCTCCTGGCTTTTGACGGCACCGTAACCTCTCAGTTGCGCAAGGAAGTCGGCCTGCCGTTGGCATATGTGGATATTCTCGGCGGAAAACTTGCCATGAGCCCACTT
>CAZQYQ010000077.1:0-16033 GCA_964597625.1 uncultured bacterium | reverse complement strand
TTCCATAATTCTTGAAAGAAGCGACATCGAAATACACATTCCCGTCGACGACATACGCGTGGCCCTTTTCGATCAGCTTCTGAACGGCTTCGATCTGCTCTCCGACATGCTGGGACGCGCGCACATAGAAGCTCGGATGCCCCACGCGCAGCTTCTCCATATCATGCATGTACTGGAACATGCATTTGTCGACGATCTCGTAGGGATGAACACGGTCAAGGCGGGCCTGGCGCTGGATCTTGTCTTCGCCGGCGTCGGCATTATCGGTGAGATGGCCGACATCCGTGATGTTCTGCACATAGCGCACGTTAAGACCGCGCTTCCGAAGATGTTTGACGAGCACGTCAAACGTGATGTAGCTCTTGGCATGGCCCAGATGCGGCGGCCCGTAGACAGTCGGACCGCAGACATAGATGCCCACATGTCCCTCGACCATCGGGACGAACGTTTCTTTCGAGCGACTCATCGTATTGTACAGCATCAGGCCCATGGACACGCCTCCGTGGCTGGTAAATTCACATGTAATCGAAGGTTTGTGATGATACCACAAACACCCGGATTAAGAAACCGCCCCCGGGGCGGATGACCCCGAGGGCGGCGAACGGTCGGAGATATCACCACTCCCGCGTCAGCAGGAAGGCACCTTCATCCGATTCGAGGCCCGCGTAGGTATTCTTGTCGCGATTCGAGACTTTTCCGCGCATCGAATCGGACAACGTTTCAAATTCAAATGTATTGTAGCCGTATACGAAGGTGAATTTCGTCGAGGAGATGTTTCCATTCGTGAACGTGCTCTCCGGATAATTTGGTTCAGGGGACATCCCATCGATCCCGGGCATTTTTTCTTGTTTCGTGATGGTGAGTGCCATGGTTCCCGTCACGGCGTTTCCGCTCTGGCTCTTCACCTTCAGGGTGATATCACCGGTGAGTTTCAAGGCTCTCTGGCCAGCGAGGTTTAGATTGTAGAAAACGCAGTTCGTGCCTTTCCATGTGCCCGTCAGGTCGACGGCCGGGGTGAGATCCGTCGTCAGCGAGTTGATAGAGGGAATATTCGTGGCAAGGCTGGCCAGTTCATTCGTCCAGTTGTTCTGAAACTCGGTCAGGCTGCCGGCAGGCGCCTGAATCCAGCCCTGGAACTTCGTTGCCAGGCTGTCGACATATTCCTGCTTGATTTCCAAATTTGTCATCTGGGTCTTGGTGAACTTGTATTTTTCCATGACCCAGGCTTTCACCGTTGATTGTATATCAAGAGGTTTACTGCCAAGATAAGGACTATCATAGGGAACGATGGTCCGCAGGACAAGGTTATTGCAGCTCAGGCGCACATCGTAAAAATCGGCGGGCGGAAGATTTGCGATCTGGTAGAAGCGGGTCGCAGTGGCGATCGAAAACGGCACCGTGCTGCCGTTGACCGTGCAAACGCCGCTTGAGGCAAATCTGCTGAGAACATCGGCGGCAGTGGTCCCTTTTACACTCCCCAGAATCCCGGGAGTCGTCACCTCTGGAGCCGTTATCATACCCGAAATCGTCGTTTGCATTTCCGGAATGCTTGAACCACCACCGCCTCCACCGCCGCAGCCAACCGTCAACAGAGAAATCAAACCCAGAACAAGGAACCAGCCATAGCTTCGATGCATTATTTTGTACCTCTTCTAAAAATGTGTGTCGTCAAATGTGACTGATCATGGTACTGCCACATCAGCGGGAACGCAAGCCACGGCAATTCCCGGATGTTCGCTTCTTCAATGACTGGTCAGGCAACGGCAGCTCCTGGAGTTTTGGAGCAGAACATGTCAGGTGGTTTCCGACAGGGAAAACTGGTTCTGAAATTTGAAACGCACGTTGCCGATAGATCAGAGATGAACTCTGCAAAAAAACAGGGAGGGTCTCCTATGGCACGGAATCCGCTCATCGAGACGGTATTGGACCAGCTCGCGGCAGGTGTTCCCATGGCGGAAGTCAAACGCCGCTACAACCTGACTCAGCGTGACATCGTCAAGGCGGCGATGTATGGCGTGGCCGAGCTTCGCGAGGAATACATGGCCCTCCTTGCACGTAAGCATCTGAAGCCTCGCTGACAGAATGTTTTTCGGTATTCCGGAAACAGCCGCGTCATTTCATCTGCTCATCAAACATCACGTGTTTATTCTTCCGTTCGTCTCAACATGCGGAAGGCATGGTTCCGGGGTCAGCGGGAAATGAATGAATCGAAGTGGTATACTGTATTACAAGGAAAAAGAGATGTCGTCAGCAGAGGAGCTTAAACAGCGCATTATCCGACAGTATGGATTTGCGCTCAGGGATCCGAATCCGAACATTCGTTTTCTGGCGCTCGAAGGGCTTCAGGCTCATCCGCAGGCGCCGGAGTGCGAGCAGATTCTGCCATTGACGGCCGACAACGACCGCTTCGTGAAATGGAAGGCCATACAGGTCTGTGGTGTCAGCAGCCTGAAAAATTCGTATCCGCTGCTTGTAAAGGCCCTGACCTCGGCCGATCTCAATACCAGGCTTTTCGCGATGAATTCGCTCGGATTGAGCGGTGATCCGGCGTTTCTGCCGGCGCTTATCCAGGCAGCGCGGAATGAGATTTCACCCAAGCTTCGCCAGACGCTGGTCCGCGTGCTTCACTTTTTCGGCGAGCATGTCCCCTGGGATTTTCTTGCACAAGCGAGCCGCGATCCCGACATCGGTGTGCGCATCGATGCAGCGCTTGTTCTGGGTTATCTTTCCCCCCTGGAGCCGGCCTGCGACATCCTCATCAACCTTTTGGAATCGGAAGACAACAATAACGTTTTTGCGACCGCGCTGCTTTCGCTGGGGAAGTTTCACAAGCCTTCTCTTGTCGCCTATTTCCAGCACAGCCTGCTTCATACGGAAGCGCGCATCAGAGCGAACGCGATCGAGGCGCTCGGCCAGCTGCCCTTTCCGCTGATTGAGACGATCGTGACCCCCTTCCTTCGCGATCCCTCGAACCGGGTCAAGGCGAACGTGATGTGCATTTTTTACGAGAACGGTCTCAGCAGCCGCATAACAACGGAGCTGCAGCGCTTCATGACATCGCCGAACCGCTGGGAACGTTCGAGCGGTGCCTGGCTGGCCGGTACATACAGAATCAAGGAAGCCGTCCAGCCGCTGATCCGGCTTTTATCTGACGAGGAAGGCGTCGTTGCCGGCCGCAGTGCCTGGGCGATCGGCCGCATCAATGCGCCGGGCAGTTTCAACGGACTTACGGCGGCCTATACCAATGCGAATCAATGGGCGCTGACGCATTTCATCAAGGCAATGGGCGAAGTTGCGACATCGGCCGACGCTTCCCGCATCATCATGATGTGGGGAAAGGATCGCAGCCCGCTTCTGAAGGCACAGTTCATCGATCTGCTGGCGGGTCTGCGCGCGCCTGAATTCAGACAGTATGCGATGCCGCTGCTCCATGATCCCGATCACAACATCCGGTCCGCCGCCTACCGGTATCGGGCGGCAATCGACGGGGCCGCCGCGAACGACAGTCTCTTCAAGGGAATCAGCGATCCGAGCGATGCCGTGAAAGCCGTATGCGGCGAACTGATGCTCCAGCAGGGCGATTTCAGGGCATTGAAAACGATGGCTGAATTTTTGAACGACAACACCAAGCTGCAGAAGGTCCAGAAGGCGTATTCGCTTCGCGAAGCTGCATGGCTTGCACAACAGCAGAAAGTATCGCCGCCCCCTCAGACCGGATCATGAGAACGAAAGCAGCCCGGCATGCCGCAAACGAAGCGCCTCCCGATGCGTTGATGCAATCCGGGAGGCGCCAATCGTGCCTGCGGAACTTATTCGGACAGGTATCCGTAGACGTAGCCGGCGAAAGCGGCCAGACTGATGATCATTGCCCACCAGATAAAACGAAATATCGACATACAGCCTCCGATTGGAAGTTAGTTCGTCCGAGCACGATGGTATCATAGTGCCCCGGTGACGTCAAAAACAGGACGATAAAACATGCAGAAATATTCAGTCACGGAACAGAACACCCGGCGCACGGCCAGGGGCTGGCGGAAATGGCTTGCGATAGCGTTTCTCGGAACTACGCTTCCGGCATTCGCCCAGTTCGACGACACGAATATCCTCGTCGAAGAGGCGGTCAATCACATTTATCAGCAGCGCTACAAGCAGGCCCATCAGGCGCTGCAGAGGGCATACGAAAAGTCACCGCGCCATCCCGGCGTGCATTTCAATCTTGCACGCGTGTTCGAGCTGACCGGGAATTTTCAGGAAGCGCTGAAGGAATACCAGCTCGCGGCCGTGCTCGACCCATCGATGGTCGCCGCGCGACGCGGAATCGCGAGATGCACCGTCGAAATGAAGCGCCGGCGCGGTGAAGAACAGACGGCTGTGCTTGACGAGACCGCCAGGGAGCGCACAGCACGGAGTCAGCAGCAGCAACGCAGGCCCGTTTCCCAGCAGAGGCAGGCTTCCCAGGCGCCGGTCGTCATGCAGCCTTCGACGCCCGACCTGCCGGTGCTTCCACCCGCGGGAAGACAGCAGACTACGGCGGCTCTCCCGGCCATGCCGCCGTCGACGCAGCTGCCGCCGGCGGAGAGTCTGAGAGTTCCTCCGCTACCGCCCCAGGCGGCTCAGAAGGCAAAAGAAAGCGTAAAAACCAGCGCCGAAGCGAGAGCCGAGGATTTCATCGAACGCGGCAGATACCCGCAGGCGATCGACCTGCTCGAATCTCTCGTCACGGATGATGCCGATAACCCGCGTCTGCACTACCTGCTTGGAAAGTCCTACAGCCTCAAAGGCGATCTCTTCGCCGCCATCAAGCATCTGGAAGAAGCGATCAGGGTCGATGAGCATTTCCATGCTGCGTATTATCTGCTGGCACAGAACTACTCCAAGGTGAACCTGCTCGATGACGCCCTGAAGAATTATCAGACCTATTTTGCCGTCAAACCCCAGGCCAGTGTCGCCGTCGAGATTGCCCGTATTTACGAGCGCATGGGGCGATCAGATCTTGCCAAGGAATACTACGCCAAAGCCAACTCGATGAATCCCGGCAACCCCAACCTCCAGAGCCGCCTCGATCAGGCATCGACCGATGTCGCAAACGACCTGTATCTGAGAGCCAGCCATGCCTTCACGACCGAGGATTTCACCGGTGCGGTGACGCTGTATGAGCAGGCCCTCGCCAGTAACGGCCTCGAATCGACGTACCGGCGGGATGCCCAGCGCAAGCTCGAAATCTCGCGGGTGCGGGCCACCGAAGTCGCCGAGATCGCAAAACCTGCCCAGGATGGTTTTACGGCATCCCGGAAAATTTACGGCACGACGAATCTCACCTACAGACAACTTCGCGACATCAACTTCAAGACGCGCTTTACCGGCCCCGTGACCTTGGAATGGCGGGGATATGTAGCTCGAACGATGAATCGGTACGGGCTCGATTTTCTGCTGATGATCAAGGATCTGTCGCAGGAAGAGCTCGATCAGATGGGGCGCGACCGGAACGATTTCCGTCTCAGCCCCGGCTTCAATAACCAGCCGGTGTTTCTCGTCTCGGCGCCGAAGGGCGGGCTGCCGCCGTTCGCGAAACAGGGAACGGTGATCACCATCACCGGCTCGACCGAGTGGAAAACCTATCGCGTGATCAACGATCTGGGCCAGGCCATCGATCTGCCGGCCATCGAATACATCGCCGGCCACCCCTGAGGGTTGCTGAACCGGTTCATTCCAGGGAATCTGCCGTCCGAACAAGAGGTCTGACCCAAGAGGCTTTTTGCCCGGGCATTTCCCCTCATCTCCCCAGGCTCGCGATGACGATCATGAAGATCTCGGTTTCGATCTTCTGCCTGCCGCGGCTCCGTGTAAAAACCGCCGAAGCTCAGCGGTCGCGGAACGTGGTGATGCGCTCGGAGATGTTGAAGCAGACGTTGTTGCCGGTCTGGCTCTTGAGGTTCGAGTCGTAGTTGATGAAGATGCGCTTGGGCATCAGAACCGGGCCGTCCTCTTTTTCCATGCGGTTGAGATTCTCGACGACGAGATTGCCTAAAATAGAGACCTGATCGCCGCCCTTGATGCTGTTCTTCGCATAAATAGCAGATTCTATTTTTGCTTTTGTCATGCCGGGTCTGAACGTGACGAGTCCATTGAGCGCGACGACCGACAGAAAGCTGTCGGCGCTGTCATGGATGACGTTGTCGGTCAGAACCACATTGCCTTCGGTGACGATCATCGCCTGGCCGGAAATGCGGCCGCCGATGAAGACGTTTCCCTGCACGTAGATAATGCCCCAGAGGGCGGCCGGCCTGGCATAGGTGCCCTTCACGACCAGATCGCCTTCATAGTATTCGTGAGCATATTCTTTCGCGTTTTTTTTGATGCGGTCGAGCTGGAGAGGCTCGAGCCGCTCGGGGTGACGCGAGGTGAAATCGAATTTCGTATTGATCGTATAGGGATCGGAGCTCGGATACGGCGTTTCGGTGATGCCGAGCACATAGGGTTTGAGCTTCTGGTAATACCGGATGATCTCGCCTTCGTAATACGTATACTTGCTCAGATAGGGATCATGAAGCTGGTTGTTGCAGAACAGGTAGCCGATTTCGGGGCGCTGGTGCGAGAAAATCGAGTTGTCCTCGAAATAGTTGATGATATCGTCAGCCGCGAAAAACGGCAGATACACGTGCAACCGGCCGTTGGTGCGGATCTTTCCCCAGAGATACGGGTGAAGGTTTTGAATCGTCGTATCGACGTAATCTTTGATTTTCACGTCGGTAACGGACATGACGAGCTTCCTGATGACTTTCAAAACCTTGACCTTCACGTCGCCGTCGAAGCTGATCATGTTGACCGTATTGGGTTCCCAGAACAAGGCTTCGGCGCTGTTTCCGAGGGTTTCCTGAACGGCTTCATTGGTGCGCTTGATCACCTCGTCGATCATCTCTTTCAACGATCGGACAACGCTCCAGTTCCGGACCCGGAACTCGCCTTCCTTGATATACTCGTCTTTCTTGCTGGTCACGAACAGCGTGTAGTTCTCGGCCGGAGGCGTCAAATCGCTGACCTTGAGGTCCCGGATCATCTCGACCTTCCGGACGGTCTTTTTAAATGTTCCAGTGGATATGAAACGCAGATTTCCTTCCCAGCCGCCAAGAGCCTTGTCTGCATAGGTATCGCGGTTCTGCTTGCGATAGATTTTCAGCGGCGACGGCACTTCCTCATACTCATCGATATACGTCTTGAACGGCGTCAGCTTGAGGTTGGTGACTTCGACGAGAACTTCGGCCGAGCCGTTTTTGATCAGATCGCCGTCGGGAATCTCAACCTTGAGCTGGAAGTTCTCAGCGCGGTCGATATCGAGCAGCGCAAGCAGCCGGTCGTTGATCTCGCCTTCCTTGATCAGCTTCTCGGTGAAGAGTTCACGCATCTTCACCTGCGCCTTCTCGATGCCGGCCTCGGCCAGGTAGTAGGCAACGATGGTATCGCCTTGTTTGGCGGTCTGAGCACGTTCCTGCGTCATATACTTAACAAACATCGTTCCAAATATATAAAGCAGGCCGACCACGGTCAGCAAAAGGAACATCGCGCTTCCGCGCGTCTGGACTCCATCGCGAAGCACGACGGATGGCTCAGACACGTTCGAACCGGGTCGTCGTTCGAAACGACCCGGCTCGAAGGATATTCTGGCGGTGGGGCGGCTCAGACTTCGTCTTCCTCCTCGCTGTCGGCGCCGATATTGCGAGGCTTCTCACCTGCGGCGTGCCACTTGAGATACCCGTTGATGAAACGATCGAGATCGCCATCCATCACGCCATGCACATCGCTGGTCTGCTCACCCGTCCGCAGATCTTTAACCATGGTGTAGGGGCAGAAGACATAGGAGCGGATCTGGCTTCCAAAAGAAATATTCTTCTGGTCGCCCTGAATGTTCCTGAGTTCTTTTTCCCTGGTTTCCTGCTGCAGCTTGAAGAGTTTGGCCTTCAGCATGTTGAGCGCGACTTCGCGGTTCTGATGCTGACTGCGCTCGATCTGGCAGGCGACGACAAAGCCGGTCGGAAGATGGGTGATCCGGACGGCCGAACTGGTTTTGTTTACGTGCTGGCCGCCGGCGCCCGAGCTGCGGAAGAAGTCGAGTTTGATGTCCTCGTCACGCACTTCGATATCGGCATCGTCAGGCAGCACCGGCGTTACGTCGACCGCCGTGAAGCTGGTATGGCGTCGCGCGTTCGAATCGAACGGAGAAATGCGCACGAGCCTGTGAACGCCCTTTTCGCCCTTGAGATACCCGTAGGCATAGGTTCCCTTCACAAGCAGCGTCACGGATTTGATGCCCTGCTCTTCTTCCTGCAGGTCCATGACTTCGTATTTGAACTCATTCCTTTCGAGCCACCGGCAGTACATGCGATACAGCATCGAGGCCCAGTCGGACGACTCGGTACCGCCGGCGCCCGGTTTGATCGCGATATAGCAGTCGGAGGAATCGTATTCTTCGGACAAAAACGTCGTCAGCTCCAGCCCGTCGAGTCTCTTCTGGAGAGGATCGAGATGGGTCAGAAGCTGGTCGAACATCGTGATATCGTGTTCGGTATCCGCCAGTTCGAGCAGGTCGGCCGTATCATGAATATCGCCCGCCAGCGCTTCGAAAGCGCCACACGATTTTTTCAGTTCGGCAAGTTTTTGAGAAGTGTTCTGGGCACGATTCCGATCGGTCCAGAAGTTGGGTTGAAGTGTCAGCTCTTCGAGCTCCTGGATCTGCCTTTTTCGTCTGGGCAGGTCAAAGATGCTCACCGATGCCGGAGAGCCGTGATTTCAATTCACGAAGGCGTTCTGCAATAGCAAAATCCACGGTTATTCCTCCTGAGATGTCGTACCCATTACCGGGTCACGCGCAAAATACGTCTGATACTTTCGCTCACGCCATCCGTCTTCCCCTCGGCAACGATCTCGATCGTCATTTCGCCTTTCTCAAGGTCGCGGGTTCCGATGGTGAAGCTGCCGATGCCGTAGCCAAGCGAGTAACTCGCAGGCGATTCCTGCGGAAGCACAATATCCTCGATGAACGAGCTGGACAGGGCAGGCCAGTCTTCAGCCGGAGCCCCGTCGAGCACTGCCATCGTTTCCGGAAGCTGTCGCTGCATGACTTTCATTTTCAGGAAAAAGTGCTGCAGAGCAGACCGGGCCATGAAATACGATTTTCTGAGTTTGAATGCATGTGTAAACCGGCTGCGGCTGCTCGACATCGTCCAGGACAGCGAGCCGACCCAGACGGCGAAGCAGAGGATGATGCCAAGCACGATAGGAAGCGCGATTCCGCGTCGTCTGAGTTCGTTCACAGGTCTGCCTTGTATGCGATGAGATCGAGGGAATGCGTTTTTTTCGTTCCCCAGGCAGCCCGCAGCGTGAGTCGTTTGTAGGAGGACTCGAGACGTGTCCGCTCCATGCGGCCCGACGCTGCATCGGCAACAGCCGAAAATTCGAGCGGCACCAGTTCGACATCCAGATCGAATCTGACATCCTGATTGCCGACCTGCACAGGTCTCAGATCAAGAATCGCAATGCGTTTCCCATCATCGCCGGTGTCTTTTCCAAGACGCACATTTTTCGAAACACCGACCGGTAAAGTATCGAAAGGCAGCGCCAGCGCCAGTTCCATTTTTTCTTCGAGAATATTCATCACCTGGTGATAATCGCCGAGTTCGTTGCTGCCCTTCAGATATTCAACCATGAACATGCCGATGGGCAGCAGAACGGTAGACAGGATCGTCAGGGCGATCAGCACCTCAAGCAGCGTAACCGCCCTGCACCGCAAACCGTACATTCGCCGTTCCATGGTTTTCAAGCATACCACAACCCGCCCATCGCGTGCGACAGCCCCTTTTCCGGGAACGTAAAATGAATGCCGGCAACGACATGCCTTGTTTTCACACAGAAGTCAGGTGAAGTGAACTTCCCGTCCCTTCCAGGATGCGAAGCCAACGGTCTTGAAGAAGTCGCCATACCGGAATCGCAGGGAAGTTCCCCAGAGAGGATTCATGGTTGGCCAGAAAGAGATCCCGTCCACGCCGGAAGCTTTCGCGAGATCGATCGCGCGCCTGATCATCCTCGGATGGTCGTTCCAGTTGAACACGACATATTTCCACTCGATCCAGGGTTTTTTCAACCCTCGGGCCTTGCGAAACCTCAGCAGTTCGACCAGATTGGCATAAGATCGCTGAAAGCTTCCTTTGCGCTGGTATTTTTGCACCATTGCATCGGTGACCCCGTCGATTGAAAAATACAGTTCATCCACAAGCAGTGCGGCTTCCCGTTTATCATCGGTGTCAAGAAGAGCGGCATTGGTCGAGATCACGATATGGAGCGCAGGGTTGTCGTGACGAAGAATCTGAAGCTGCCGCAGAATGTCCTTCGCCAGGAACGGTTCTCCCAGATTGAAAAACGCCACCTGTTTTATCCCGTACTGACGGATCATGGACGAAAGCCGGGCGATATCATCAAGCGTCATCGACATCCGATGGCGGGTTTTCATGACCTGATGCCGGGCGCAGGCAACACAGTTCAGGTTGCAGAGAACCGTGTTTTCGATCATCAAACCCTGGCTCGGAAGGTCAAATTCGGTGATTCGTCGCGTCGCTTCTTCCGGGGAGGCGGTCTTCAGTTCGACGCAGCGGGAACAGGTCAAAATCGGCAGGCGCCCGCCGGCAAGCATTGTCCGGAAGGCATGGGCTGTCGGGCCCCGAAAAACTTCTTCCAGACTGTTTTTCGAAAGGTCTCCGATATGGCCGGTTCCGTCGAAATCCTGACAGTTGCAGGAGACGGTCATATCGGAATTGACAACGATATTGTATCCCGAAAGTCCGCTCAGGGCCTGACAATAAAAGCGGCGGCCAGAGACCCGGGCCTGCAATTCCAGCCAATATTTCAACATCCGGCGCATCATCTGGCGGTAGGAAATGTCTGACATGTACGGCCTTGCCTCTCGGTCTCGAAGACAACCATGAAATGATTCGAAGAATATGCCAAGGATCATACTGCATTGGCTTTTGAGGGGTCAAATCCCGTCAGCTGATCGAAGAGTGCTGATCGGGCCCGAGAGAACCCTCACGAAACCGCCCGCGCGATGCGCGGGCGGTTTCGTGCTCTTACAGGGTCGGACGAGTCTGCGTCAGGGTGATTTACGAGCCCTGGCCGCAGCACTTCTTGTATTTTTTGCCGCTGCCGCAGGGGCAGGGATCATTGCGGCCGATCTGGGCGCCGGCACGCTTCGGGGCTGCCGCCGTTCCTTCGTCGGGACCGCGGTTGTAGGACATTTCCTGCTGCTTCTGTTCGACGGTTTCCTTCTCTTCGGCGCGCGAATACTGCATGCGGAACACGTAGTAGAGGACGTCTTCCTTGATGCTCTCGATCATGTCCTGGAACATGTTGTGGCCTTCGATCTTGTATTCGACCAGCGGATCGCGCTGACCCCATGAGCGCAGATGAATGCCGTCCTGCAGGTTGTCCATGTTGTGCAGGTGATCTTTCCATTTGGTATCGACAACCTGGAGCAGAACGAACTTTTCGAGCTGCTTGAAATCGTCAGGGCCGACTTCCTGCCGCTTGGCTTCGAGGGCGGCGAAGATGGAGCTTTTCAGCTCTTCATGCAGCTCGTCACTCGACAGTTTTTTCCAGTGGTCGACACTGCGCTCGATCGGGAAAACTTTGATCAGACCGTCGGCGAAGGCCTCGTAATCCCAGTCATCGGGCTCGACTTCAGGATTGAACGCACGCTCCATGTGGTCTTCGATTGTCTCTTCGACCATTGATATAATATCATCGTGTATATCATCTTGTTCGAGAGCCTTGCGGCGCTCTTTGTAGATCGTCGTGCGCTGCAGATTCATGACATCATCATATTTGAGGACGTGCTTGCGGACCTCGAAGTGGTGGTGCTCGACCTTGCGCTGGGCATTTTCGATCGATTTCGAGATCCAGGGGTGTTCAATCGGCTCACCGCGCTCCCAGCCGAGGCGTTCCATCCAGCCCGCGATATTGGCCGAGCCGAACAGGCGCATCAGATCGTCTTCGAGCGACAGATAGAACTGACTGGCGCCCGGGTCGCCCTGGCGACCGCAACGGCCGCGCAACTGATTATCGATACGCCGTGCTTCATGGCGCTCGGTGCCGATGATATACAGGCCGCCCGCCTGCAGAACACGCTCTTTTTCGGCAGAGCACTGCTTGCGGTAATTCTCGACAGCGGCCTCGTATTCGGGGCCTTCTCTCAGACCGAGTTCATTCACGGTCAGCATTTCAGGGTTGCCGCCGAGCAGAATATCGGTTCCGCGACCGGCCATATTGGTCGCTATTGTAATAGCACCTTCGCGACCGGCCTGGGCGACGATCTCGGCTTCCTTTTCGTGATACTTCGCATTCAGGACCTGGGGCTGAACGCCGCGTTTGCGAAGCATTTCGGCGATCAGTTCGCTTTTTTCGATCGAGATCGTGCCGACCAGCATGGGCTGCTTGGTCTCGCTGACCTCGATGATGTGATTGACGATCGCCTCGAACTTTTCTTCCGAGGTCTTGTAGATGATGTCGGAAAGATCATGTCTGATATTCGGCCGGTTGGGCGGAATGACGACAACCTCGCACTTGTAGATTTCCTTGAACTCCTTCGCCTCGGTTTCGGCCGTTCCGGTCATGCCGGCCAGTTTTCTATAGAGGCGGAAATAGTTCTGGAATGTGATCGATGCGAGCGTCTGGTTTTCCTGCTGAATCGTGACGCCTTCTTTCGCTTCGATGGCCTGGTGCAGGCCGTCGGAGTAGCGCCGGCCGAACATGAGCCGGCCGGTGAACTCATCGACGATTACGACTTCCTTGCCTTCGCGGCCGTCTTCGCGATCGCGCACGATGTATTCCTTGTCGAGATGGAAGAAATGCTTGGCCTTGAGAGCGTTCTGGAGATGGTGGACAAACTCCATGTTCTTGTTGTCATACATGTTTTCCACGCCGAGCACCCGCTCGACCGTGGCGATACCGGCCTCGGTGATCGAGATTCCGTGCTGTTTTTCATCGACGACATAGTGCTCTTCGGGCTTGAGCGCTTCGCGGGCGACCTTGGCGAACACGTAGTACAGCGACGTGGCTTTCTCAGCCGGCCCCGAGATGATCAGCGGGGTTCGCGCCTCGTCGATGAGAATCGAGTCGACTTCGTCGACGATCGCGAAGTTGTATTCGGATCGCTGCGCGCACTCGGCCACATGGAGCGCCATGTTGTCGCGCAGATAGTCAAACCCGTATTCGTTGTTGGTTCCATAGGTGATATCGGAAGCATAGGCGGCGCGCTTTTCTTCAGCCGTGAGGCCATGCACGTTCAGCCCGACCGTCAGACCCATGAACTGGTGGATCTTGCCCATCCATTCCGAGTCGCGCCGGGCGAGGTAATCGTTCACCGTGACCAGGTGAGCGCCGCGGCTGACCGGAACCATCAGGCCGTGCTCGTCTTCGAGCGGCTCGAAATGCTTGACGCCGCGCTTTTTCGCCAGCTCGACCCAGGCCGGATTCAGTTCGAGGGCGTTCAGATACAGCGGAAGCGTTGCGACAAGCGTTTTGCCTTCGCCGGTCTTCATCTCGACGATGCGGCCCTCGTGCAGGGCCAGACCGCCGATGATCTGCACGTCGAAATGCCGCATGTGCAGGGCTCGCCAGGATGCCTCGCGCACGGCAGCGAACGCCTCGACCTTGATGTCATCGAGGGACTCGCCGTCGAACAGCCGTTCGCGGAACTTCACGGTCATCTGCCGCAGTTCGTCGTCGGACATTTTCGAGAACCGCTCTGCCTGCTCATTAACCGCTTCGAGCGTCTGCGTCAGCCGCGCAATCTCGCGCGCGTTAAAATCGGGAATGAAGTAGCGGATGAACTTGATCAGCCAATCGAACATGCCTGAACCTGATGCCTTTCCAAGAATCAGGGCGCGGCCCCGGCGGGGTCCGCGCCCTGTTCCTACGTCTATCTTGCAGCGTGCCGGGCGTCCGGCAGCGGATACGCGGCGGTCATTTCTCTTCGGACGAGATGATCTTGATGATTTCTTCCGCGGTTTTGGCTTCCATCAGTTCGTTGCGGAACTCCTGATAGCGCAGCAGGCGTGAGAGCCGCGCCAGCGCCTTCAGATAGAGGCCGCCCGATTCGATGGGCGCGGCAATGAGGAAGATGAGATGAACCGGCCTGCTGTCGAGGGCTTCGAACTCGATGCCTTCCTTCGAGCGGCCGACCGCCACTACCACCTCACGCACCGTAGCAGTGCGGGAATGCGGAATGGCAATGCCCTTGCCGATTCCTGTCGAACCGACTTTCTCACGTTCGAGCACCGACTTGAGGAAGGCATCGGCATCCGTGAGAAATCCGGCTTTATCCAGCAGATCGATCAGCTCTTTGATGGCATCGACCTTCTGGATGGAAGATAATTCCAGCTTGATCAGCTGGGGTGATATGAATTCGGTGAGCTCCAAAGTGCCTCCTGCAGCGTCCGGTTAAGGGGGTCGGTTCAGAATTCGGGTTCGATCAACCCGAATTTGCCGTCGCTGCGCTTGTAAATGACGTTGATCTGGTTGGTTTCAGCATTCGAGAAAACATAGAAACCCTGCTTGAGCAGACCAAGCTGCTCAGCGGCTTCATCAGAGAACATCGGCTTAATCGAGAAGGTGCCGCTGCGAACGATGCGAGGCTCGGCGGAGGTTGCCTCGGCAACATCATCCTCGGCTGCTTCGGCCGTCTTGGCGGTCTTTTTTCCCTTCTTGCCGGTATCGAGCGTAAGAACCGAATGAATGACCGTCCGGTCTTCCTTGTCGGTCTGGCGGCGAGGAACTTCCTTGAGCTTCTCTTTGTATTTCTTGATCTGACGCTCGATCTTGTCGGCAACCATGTCGATGGAGGCGTAAAGATCTTCGGAGGCCTTCTTGCCGCGCACCACGATGCCATTCGCCCAGACCGTGACTTCGCAAACCTTGCTGCGGGTCTGATCGCGAACATCGTCCGTCGACAGGTTCACATCGACTTCGACGATGTGATCAAAGTATTTCTTGATCGCGGCCAGCTTCTTTTCCGCGTAATCCTTCAGGGCCTGGGAGAGGTGGATGTTTTTTCCACTCACGACGATCTGCATGACAAGATGCCTCCAAGTGAAGTTCGGACACAAAATCCGTGTTTTACAAGGGATCAAGATATATCATACCCCTCCTACCCTGTCAAGACATCCCCCCGTGCCGGGAAACGCTCAGCGCGTCTGCCAGACCTGCGCAGCCGGGCTGCCGACAGACGACTATCCGCCTCGTACGGGCCGGGTTTGTGAAAGCGATCAATCGCACGTCGGAGGCGTCTTCGCCGACTCGAAAATTGCGCGGTACAGAGCCATGATTCTGCGAAGCCGGTGGTTCACCGCCGACTTGGAAAGAGGGGGCGTACAGCGCTGCCCGAGAATCTCGATCGAGTCGAGCGGGTATTTCACCCGCATCAGCGCCACTTCCCGGAGCGCGTCCGTCCAGATTTCCTGGTCATGATGACCAAGCAGCCGGTGAATCTGCTCCCGCTGCCGCTCGGATGCAGCTACCTGCTTGTTGATATTCGCCGTCTCAAAATTCACCTGCCTGTTGACCGTACCCAGAAGCTGCCGGGTGGCGATCAGATCTTCGAGGCGGAGAGCACGATCAAAGGATTCGAAAATTTTCAGGACTCTGACAAGCTGCGACGCGCCCTTGAGATACGCCACGATCCGGCCCCGCCGGCGGCAGTATCGGAAGCGCAGCCGGAGCGACCGGGTGCTGATACGCAGCAGCCGGTATGCCCACCTGCCGGGAAGCACGATTTCAAGATGATACCCCTGCTCGGGATCCTGCATATACCCCGCCCTGATGAACAACCCTCGCAGAAACGCCCGGGAACAGTGGCCGCCCGACTGGCCGGATGCCTGGATTTTCAGGCGCCCGGCAACATTCCGCCGTAATGAAGCAATATCGATTCCTCCAATGCGCAGGTCACGGCCGGCCTTTTCCATACCGACCCCCGGGGGAATAACCGCATCGA
>CAZQYQ010000076.1:0-16113 GCA_964597625.1 uncultured bacterium | reverse complement strand
GGTATTGCAAAAGCCAAGCTGAATACCAGTAAAACCGGATGTGGCCTCACTCTCGGTTCCACCGACTACATGTCGCCTGAGCAGGCACTGGGCAAGCGCGACCTTGATCATCGTTCCGACATCTACTCAATTGGCGTCACGCTGTACGAGCTGGTTGTCGGAAACCTGCCCTTCATTTCCGATAACCCGAACTCCGTTGCGCTCATGCACATCCAGGAACAGCCCAAACCCCCGATCGAAGCGAATCCGGCTTGCCCCCCGCGATTGAATAACATTATCCTCAAGGCAATGGAAAAAAAGCGGGAGGACCGCTTCCAGACCTGCGAGGAGATGATTGAGGCACTGCGGAATCTGAATGAGCCGGAACCACCTGTCGTGGCTGACGTGGAAACGGTCGATCTGGCATCGATGAAGGCCGAACTGCCTGAAGACGGCCTGAAGGACAAGGAATCCAGTGCCGGTGTTGACGCTGGATTTGCTTCGAAGGCGACGACGAGGGTTACGCAAAGTCTGGCATCCAAATCCGTGCGGAATTCGATGTTCATGTTCGCACTGGTTCTGCTTTTCACTGTCGGTTTTCTCGGAGTCTTCAAAGGATACACTTCTTATGTAATGGGATCGATTGCGGTCGAGTCGATCCCCGCTGGTGCGAGCGTCATGCTTGACGGGAAACTGATCGGATCGAGTCCGATCTCCCTCTCACTTGCTCCGGGTGCCTATAAAATTCTGTTCTCCCTGCCCGGATATCATCATTCCGCTGTCAGAGTCGATCTGCCTCAACGTGGGAACCTTACCGTACGACGGACTCTGCGGAAACAGATCCCCGACATGGAAGAGCGTGCGAAAAAGTTTTTTGAGATCCTGCCTGAAGCCGCCTCCATCGATCCGAAAAAAGCGCGACAGGTCGCCCAGCAGGCGGATGCGCTGAGAAAAATTGAAAATTTTCTGAGCCAATTGGATGAAGAGCCGGAGGCGCATCTCGCCTGGGAACGCACTGCTGGCGAAAAAGGCTACCTCGCCCAGGCTGAAAACTTTTACCGGAATCGCTCGGGGGATAACAAGAAAAACATATTATCTCTGACCATGCTTGGCCGGATACAGATGGCCCGTGGTAAAATGAAAGAAGCTCTCGATACTCTTTCGAATGCCTGGTACATCGATCAGAATGAGGTGCTTCTTTTGAATTCTCTTGGTGATTATTTCCGTAAAGAAGGTACCAGGGAAAGAGCGAAACAGTATTATCAGCTTTCTTTGTTTTTAGATCCCGATCAAACGGCGATCCTCCAGATAATGAGAGAGTTGTGAGCAGGTAGGAGGAGAGGAACGTGGAATACAAGGCTTTTGGCCGCTCTGATGTCGGAAAAGTCCGCTCGAATAATGAAGACGCTTTCTTTACCACGGACCGGGAAGGCATCTTTCTCGTTGCCGATGGTATGGGCGGCCACAAGGCGGGTGAAATTGCATCCGGCCTTGCGCGGGATGTCATCTCGTCGAGGCTTGCAAAGATCACGAACGGGGATAACATTGAAGCTGTTATTCGCGAAGCGTTTCTGGCGGCAAATGAGAAAGTCAGAAATACGGCTTCTGTCAACACCGACCAGCAGGGAATGGGCTGTACCTGTGTCCTTCTCATGCTTCGCGAGCAGAACTTCTTTATTGCTCACGTCGGCGACAGCCGTGTGTACCTGTATAGAAAAGATCAGCTGAAACAGGTTACCCGTGACCACTCCTATGTCGAAGAACTTTTTATCCGCGGTCTGATCAACGAAGAAGAGAAAAAGGGACATCCCTACCGAAATCAGATAACCCGCTATATCGGCTGTGCTTCAAAACTCGAAGTGGACATAACATCCGGGCCGGTATGGAATGGGGATGTTTTTCTGCTCTGCAGCGACGGGCTCACCGAAGAAGTGAAAGATCAGAGACTGCAGGAAATCTTTTCACAGAATCTCAATCCCGACACAACGACGAACATGCTGATAGACGAGGCTCTCAACAATGGCGGCCATGACAACGTGTCGGTGATTGTCGTTCAGGTGACGGCAAAGAAGACGAGCTTTTTCAAAAAGCTTCTCGGCTGGTAATTCTTCACATCATTCCTTCAACGAACAGGCCCTGATTTCATCAGAAATCAGGGCCTGGTTTCATTCTGGAATCAGAGCCCGAAGACATCCTTGATCATGGAGAACATATTCCAGGTGCCCTTGTCCGCCTCTTCGCCGACAAGGCACTGACACACCCTTTCGACAGCCATGACGAGAGGTGAGTTGTCGGGCGTGTCGAGCACGAAGGGAACCCCCTTGTTGATGGATGGAATGACGATATCCCCTTCGCTCGGAATGAAATAACTGATCGCATAGCGAAGAGAGTTTTCAACACGCGAAGGTTCCAGTCCGAGACTCTTGAACGCCCGGTTCAGAACTACTTTTACTTTTTCACGCGGAATTTTCATCCGCTGGAAAAGTTCGAGAAGCAGCTTGGTATTCTTTACGAATGTCAACTCCATGGTCATGATGAGCATGATCAGGTCACTCAGCTCCAGCAGATGTATTTCAAGTTCCGTCAGCTGGTTGTGGGTATCGAGGATGACATAGTCATAATTGGCCCGCAGAATTTCTATAACTTGTTCTATAAATTCGATGCGGATCTTTTCCGCCAGTTCCGGCATGGGCGGCGGAAGGAGAACTTTCAGGCCTGACTTGTGAAGCGTCAGCTGCGCTTCGATCTTTTCTGCCTTCAGCGGCCCCCCCTGCTTCAGCAGTTCATAAATATTGCGCTCGTTGGGAAGGCTCAGAAGAATTGCCTGATCTCCGAAAGAGAGATTGAGATCGACCAGAACGACCCGTTTGCGCCATTTCTTCGCAAGCATGACGGCCGTGTTTGCAGATATGACCGATTTCCCCGCGCCCCCCTTCACGTTGAAAAACGTGATGACCTTGCCGAAGGGGGCTTTGCTCAAACCCTGTTCCAGAAGCGTTGAGGCACGACGCGTGTACAGATCGCGCAGTTCCCGGGCAAATCCTGCATAGAGACCGATCAGACGGAGCACGTCATTCTTCGGAATGAACAGAAGTTGAAACTCCTGATACCCGACGAGAGTCGTGAGGGCGGGGGTGCCGTTCAGCACTTCCACTTCCCCGTATGTGTCGCCCGGATCAAGGCTGAAAAGTGTCTTCTTGCGGCCCTGATGGGTTTTAATGACGGAGACCTGGCCTTCTACGACCATGAAGATTTCTTTGACTTCTTCACCCTCGAGAAGAACCTTGGTGCCTGAGGTGTATTTCTGAATGCGGCAGGCTTTCTTCAGCTTTTCAACCTCGCGCGTCGGAAGAGTGCTGAAGAAGGGGAATGTTTTCAGATCGATCATCAGTGACCATCCTCTCGTTAAGGACTTTATTGATCAGACACGCGCGAGTATAAAATACTGGCTGTAATTGACGCAACAGAATTCGATTTTGTGAAACTTTTCGATCAGATTGGGGTAGAATAAGCACAATCTGGAAGGGGAGAATCAAGTATGAATGTCAGACATCTGTTCCTCGCGATGCTTGTGCTGCTCGTTGTCGCAACAGCGCCGGCCGCAGCCGGCGAGAGTACGTTTTCTGGAACTCAGGTTACGGTTGACAACGACGGATCGGCTGCCGCCTCAGCTGTCTCTCTTCCTGCCGTAAAAGATGGTCAGCGCGTCCAGGGAACGGTCGATGTCGAGACTTCTCTGAACGTCAGATCCGGTCCCTGGGGGGAAGTCGTCGGCGCCCTTGGGCCTGGCGACAAGATCACCATTGTCGGCCAGCTCGGCGACTGGTACAAAATCGAGTTCAACGGCAAAACGGCGTTTGTTCACTCCACCTGGGTGAAACGCGACGGTGAAGCCGCAAAAACAACGCCCCGAAGCGGTTGGGTGAACGCTTCGATCGGTCTCAACGTCCGCCGTGTTCCGGGTGGCGACATCATCGGAACGCTGAAAGACCAGCAGGCTGTCGAGATTCTCGGTGAAAATAAAGAGTATTACAAGATCAAATACGGCGATAACGAAGCGTTCGTTTCCCGCAAATACATCGATACCGACCAGCCGAAGGCGCCTGCCGCCACAACCGATACAACGAATTTCATCGGCTACGTCAATGCCGATATCGGCCTGAACGTGCGAACCTCCCCCTGGGGGGCAATTGACACGGCTTTGCCATACGGAATTGCCGTCCACGTGACCGGGAAGGTCGACGACTGGTACAAGATTGATTACAACGGGAAAGTGCGTTACGTCCACGCCGACTACATTACGAAAAACCGCAATGAAGTGGCCGGTGGTGCTTCAACATCTTCCCCGACAACTTCGACTCCGGCCCCTGCTGGCAATCTCCAGCAGCGCGTTGCCCAGGAAGCGAGAAAGCTGGTCGGCAGCACCAGGTTCCGGGGCGCCGAAGTCGATTACGGCAATCTGGCCTGTGCACAGGTCGTTACGACGGCCCTGAAAAATGCAGGCGCAATCGACCGGGTTTCGCTGAACTGCCGTGAATCGGTGAATATGCTCCATGCGAAGGGCTGGAAGGATGTTTCCGCGCCGCCTTACCGCGAAGGCGATGTCATCCTCTGGAAGACTTACGATTATACCGGAGACGGCGTCAAGGATCCGGACACGCACATCGGGATCATCGTGAAGGAAGGAAACAGCTATATGGCTATGAATAATTCCTCAAGGCTGCGCACTCCCCGCATTACCGAACCTTCCGCGATTGGCCCCGTCAGCCGCGTTCTGAGAAAAGACTGAACTGCTGATCGATACTGATGAACATAGAGGAAATCATGCACGGGATACAGAGAATGAAACAGGTTGCTCTGGGGTTCCTCTTCGCGGGATGTCTGTCGACATCTCTCCAGGCGGCGCCATCCGGGTGGGAACTCAACTATGGAACCGCCCAGGGCCAGGTCGGATACTATAACAGCAAGGTTAATCCGAAAATCGAAGAGGCGACTCCGCTTGGTCCCATGGCCTTCAGGCTCAGAGGCAATGATCTCTGGCTTGCCGACTCGATCGGCGGCCGCGTTCTCTGGCTTGGCGGAGATGGCGCGCTCAGGGCGACGTTGAAAGTGCCGGGCATCGGCACGGACACGCTTCTTGAGGATCTCGCCCTTGTTGAAACCCCAGCCGGCAGAGTTGATGCCGTGTGGGTGGCGGATGGTGCCGATCTGGTCATCCGGAAACTGGCAGTCCCTTCGGGCAGGGAATTGATGCGGGTTGGTGGGCGGGGCCAGGAACCCGGCCTGTTTGCGCAGATACACCAGATCGAACTCGGCCCGACAGGAAGGTTGTATGTCGGTGATTTCGGCCGCTCCGTTATTGCCGTCTTTGATGCCACCGGAAAACTCCAGAGAGAAATCCCCTGGGAACGTTCCGGGTTCGCGATCGACTCTGAAGACCGTCTCTCGACCGTCGTTTTCGTTGAAGGGGTCGGATATGTGTGGCATCGGTACGATACGGATGGGAACCTTGAAAAAGCCGTGCATCTCGGTCTCCCGGCATTACAGAACCCGAGAGTGTGGTGGTACGATCGCAACGGCGGGCTGGTGATCTCGTTTATCCCCGCAGGCGGGTTTCGGGGTGTTATAACGATGCATCTATTTTCACCGGATGGCGCGCTGCTGAAGAAGTTCAATGTCAGGCCCCCTGCTGGAATGAATCGATTCCTTGCTCGCGGGGAAGACGGAAAATTGTGGTGTGCCAGAGCCGACATGGATGAGGCGCCCAAAGGCGCATTCAAGATCAAATCCCTGACTGCGGAGGGTGACCTGTGAAGCGGACTGCCGAAACGCTGTTGTTTGTTCTCTCTCTCTGCTTAGCCACGATTTCCTTGGATGCAGCTCAACCGGCTGTCAAACTCCCGCCTCCGAACCCTTGGGCTGCGTTGAAAATGGCTCGCCGGACCCTCGCCAGGCTTCCTGAGATGAATCCGACAACCCTGCTCGGAATCAGAACAAACGGGAAAGCCGGGCTGGTGGTTTCCCGCGACGGTCAGAGCGTATCGATTGACCTTGTCACGGGAAAAACGTCGCCCGGCACGCCTCTGTGCACCGCGGGGAAAACTCTTCTTGATTTTGCCTATCTCGGTGATACCCCTCTGGGCCTGACAACAACTGGAACCCTTGTCGGTTCCGTGCCGGCAAACTGGCCGACACTGCCTGTTCCTGCCTGCAAACTCGATATATCCGGCGGCGAGGCTCTTCTGTCCGGCGGCAGCAACGCGTATTACCTGGCTCCGAAGGCGACCGAAGCGGTTCTGCTGCCGGGAAATTTTCTCGCGATGCCCATTCGCGACGGCTTCCTCTGGAGTATGAAACGCCCCGGCCTCCGCGCCTGGGAAGTATCTCTCATGGATGGCTTCGGAAATCAGATGAAAAGAGTGTTCAAGTTTTCCTCTGATTTCGATCCGACCGGTGTTTCGTTTGGCCCGAACAGCCCTGACGGGGAACTGTTGATCTCCTTCTTCACGGGAACATCCCGGGAAGTGGCCCTGGTAGGCCAGAACGGACGCATGCTCTGGCGGCTGCCCTTGCATGCGCCGGTTTGCATGCACGACCTGGCATGGGACCACGAGGGCAACCTGCTGATTCTCGAACGCGATGAAACCGGCTTTGTTCTGAACAAGCTTTCCTTTGCCGTCCCGGAAGGATAAATAGTCGCAAGTATAATGTATCGCATGAAAAAGTCCTCCGATTCATCCGGATCGGAGGACTTTTTTGTGGTGCTGAATGGCCGTATCGGCCCTGTGGAATCGTGCAGGGCGACGAATCCGGTGCTCTCATTGCGATCAATCCGCCCAGGCAGGGCACAGGGTGAATGGTCTGTTGAAAAGGGACTTATTGAGCGGGATACAGCAAAAAGGATTTTCTGTCTGACGCGAACATGGCGTTTTCCTGAGTCGCTCTTGCTTCGATTTCTGATGGCGGCATGCCGATGAGGAGCGACTCTCGTACCCAGGAATTGCCTGCCAGATGATCGAAAAACGGATGGGCGAGGGTTGGTCTGGTGGTGAACTCAACCAGTCCCGGATGGGACTGGATCAATGCAGACAGGCTTCTGATACCGATGCCAAAAGAATTTTCCAGCAGGGGCGAACTGGTGTCGAGCCGTATCCCGAGGCACTCTTCCCCTTCGAATTTTGAAAACGTCGGCCTGAAAGTAACGGGAGAAACGGATACATCGGCCGGCAGCAGAGGCGAAAGAAGTTCGATCCAGCGTTCCCGGTTGACCCAGGGGGCCCCGAGAATCTGAAACGGCGCCTCGGTGCCTCTGCCTTCCGAAAGATTGGTTCCCTCATACAGACAGGTGCCGGGATAGAACCGTGCCGTTGAGCTCGAACACATGCTTGGCGAGGGTTTCACCCAGGGCACGCCGAGTTGTTCGAATGCCAGGCCCCTGCGGTACTCTTGGCATGGCCAGACGGTCAGATCCGCCTGAACCCTGAGCCGGAAATTCCACCAGCGAGAAAGCTCGCCCGGTGTCAACCCGTATCTGATCGGCACGGGAAGATGCCCGACGAAGGATTCAAAGCCGCTCTGAAGCATCGGGCCTTCAACGGCAATGCCGCCGAGAAGATCGGGCCGGTCAAGGACATGATACGGGATGCCGTTTTGCGCGGCAGCTTCCATTGTATTGCGCAGCGTCGAAATGTAGGTGTAAAAACGAACTCCGACATCCTGGATGTCGTAAACGAGCAGATCAATGCCTTTCAACTCTTCTGCTGAAGGCGTTTTCCGTGGGCCATACAGACTGTGTATCGGGACGCGGTACCCGGGATGCATCGAACTTGCGACGGCCTCTCCATCGGGAGCATCGGCGCCGAATCCGTGCTCGGGCGTGAAAATCGCCGCCAGTTTCAGTCGTGGATGGCCGGCAAGCCTGTTGGCGATGTGAACCCCGTGTCGGTCCCTGCCGGTTGCATTGGTAATCAGTCCAACGCGTCCTCCGGCTGCGGATGAAAAAAGAAACTCCTCCAGGCCAAATTCAAACATTGGTCTGAGAATGGGATTTCAGATATGCCGCAACAAGATACAGCGACCCCGTCACGAGAATCGATCCCGATGATGCTCCGGCGCGGAGCGCTGGATTGAGGCTTTCATACATCTGCCAGCGGGAATCGGTCGGCAGCACGATCGAATTGAACTCGTCCGCCTTCAAAGATCGCGGGGTTGCCGGTGGGACGAAGGCGAGTGAATCGGCATATTTCGCGAGCTGAGCGGCCATGAGGGCGACCGGCTTTTTCTGCAGGGCGCCGAACACGATATGCAGCGGCCGCGGCGGTGCAAACGTATCCAGATACTTCAAAAGACTGTTCAGGCCTTCCTCGTTGTGCGCCCCGTCTAAAAGGACAGGAGGGTGTCCGTCGATCCACTGAAGACGTCCGGGCCATTTCACCCGCTCCAATCCTCTGGCAACGCTTTCGGCGGAAATATCAAATCCGCGCTTCCTGAGACACTCGATCACTTCAAGGACGATCGAAAGATTATCCAGCTGATGATCACCGGCAAGGGGAAACAAACAGTCGCCATCATATCCGTCGATGGAGAGACGATGCCCGCGCGGAGTGCTTTCCAGAACTTTGAACCCCCGGCGCGCGGTTATCGAATGAAGCGGAACCTTCTTTTCACTGCACGTCTTGCGGAACTGTTCAAGAATTGCGGGATCCTGCTCACACGTGACGAGCGGGACTTTTGCACGGATGATGCCAAGCTTTTCACGTGCGATCGAAGCTCGATCTGATCCGAGGAGCTCCTGGTGGTCGGTGCCGATATTCGTTATGACCGAAACCTCGGGATGAATAATGTTGGTTGCATCAAGCCTTCCGCCAAGTCCGACTTCAACAAAGGCAAGGTCACGCTCGGTTTCCCGGAATGCCCACAGCGCCAGCGCCGTGATAACTTCGAAAAAACTTGGCGTGCCTATCGATGCTTCGCGTTCCATCGTTTTCACGACATCCTGGATCGTCTCGATTCCACGAACCCAGAGCGGTTCCGGTAACAGATCCGTCTGGATGCGGATACGCTCTGTCAGATCGACCAGATGTGGAGAAACCGTCGCTCCCGTCGTGTATATGCCCCCGGCTGCCACGATGGATTCCAGCATGGCTGTAACGGAACCCTTTCCGTTGGTGCCGCCTATGACGACGCATGGAACGTCATGCTGAGGGTTTTCAAGCCGCTCGGTCAGAAATTCCATGCGGTGAAGGCCGAACGGGCCGGTGATGAAATCGCGCCTGCCGAGCCATTCCAGAGCGCTCGAAACGTCCATGAAGTATCGTCCTGACCCCTGAATTATGCCTCGTCCGAGGCGATGGTACTATACCAGAAACAGGAGTCCCGGAAAAGATTCTGGAACTTTCCTCTTGCATGGATTGTCTGAAGGTGACAACGGAATGATTTCATCAATATCTTCGAGAGTATTCACCCGGGGCCTTGATCCTGCCGATGAATGTGTAGTACTCTGCCCTTTCACATATGTGGGAGCATTTTCATGACCAGACCCGGTGACCAGGAACCTCTCGAGCCCCAGAACAGCGACGAGAGCGATATCGAAGTCGAGGAAGAATCGTTATCTGTTACCCAATGGATCATTGGGTGGCTGTGGTTCCTCTTTAAGCTCGGATTTGCTTTGACCGTGATTACCATCATCGTTGTCACGGGTGCCGTTATTGGCATTGTCAAAGGATTTTCCGAACAGATTCCGATTGTCTCCGATCGTTCGTACAGACCGAATTTGACGACACAGCTGTTCGACTGCAAAGGCCGGCCTCTCGCCAGCCTGCATGCCGAGGAAAATCGCACGCGTATTCTCGCTGCGAATGAGATTCCCGTGAAGATGCGTCAGGCCGTTGTTGCCATTGAAGACGAACGGTTCTACCAGCATTATGGCATCGACATGCTCGGCATCACGCGCGCCATGATCAAAAACGTGCAGGCCGGAAGAGTCGTGCAGGGGGCTTCCACGCTGACTCAGCAGCTGGTCAAAAATGCGTTTCTGACGAGTGAAAAGACCCTGAAACGAAAGCTCATCGAAGCAATGATGGCTTTCCAGCTTGAACGCAAATATTCCAAGGAAGAAATTCTCACGCTGTATTTGAACGAGATTTATTTCGGTCACGGGGCGTATGGTCTCGATGCCGCCGCCAGAATTTATTTCTCGAAAGATCCGAAAGACCTCACGCTCATCGAGTGTGCCACGCTCGCAGGCATTCCGAAAAGCCCGGTCGCTTTTTCCCCGTTCAAATACCCGGAAAACAATCGCCAGAGACGCGAGCTGGTCCTCTCAAAGATGGTCGAGCTCGGGTTCATTTCTCCCGCTGACTATGAAGAGGCGAAAAAGCAGCCGGTCGTGCTGTCGAAGGAAAAAACGGAAGTCATGCTGGCGCCGTATTTCGTGACCTACGTGCGGGATCAGCTTCTTGAAAAATACGGGGCAAATCTGGTTTATAACGGCGGGTTAAAGGTATATACCACTGTCGATATCGATTATCAGCGATATGCCGATGAAGCGATGGCCAATGCAGATATCATGAAGTCTCGTCCGATCGAGAAAGATCCGGATATGAATGGCGCGCTGGTGTGTCTGGACGTTCGTAGCGGTCATATCAAGGCGATGTATGGCGGTCGAAGTTTTGAGCGTTCACAGTTCAACCGCGTTTCACAGGCACTCAGGCAGCCCGGATCCTCATTCAAGCCGTTCGTCTACGGCTGTGCCCTCGAAAACGGGGCGTTGCCAGGCGATATGATCGTTGATGAACCCATCAGCTACACCAATCCCTGGACCCATAAGGTGTGGGCGCCGAGGAATTATGATCTGAAATTCCACGGGGCGGTCACGATGATAAAGGCCATCACAAACAGTTTCAACGTCCCTGCCGTGAGGGTTCTCGACAAGCTGACGGCAGCCAAGGTCATTCGATTTACTCGAAAGCTGGGCATTACATCACCCATGGAGCCGAATCTTTCACTGGCGCTGGGCTCGGGCCAGTTCACCCCCCTGGAAATGGCATCGGCTTACAGTGTGTTTGCCAATCAGGGCATCTATACACCTCCCGTCGCAATAACCAAGGTCGAAGACCGTGACGGGAACGTTCTTGAAGAAGCCCTTCCGCATTCCAGGGAAGTGATGAAGGCCGTCCACGCGGCCATGCTTGTCGATATGATGCGGTCCGTGGTTGAAAAGGGTACCGGGAAAAGAGCCATGATCAAGGGCTATGCGATCGCCGGGAAAACCGGTACGACGAACGACTGTATCGATGCCTGGTTCAATGGCTTCACTCCTGAGCTTGTAACCGTTCTTCAGTTCGGATATGACCGGCCAAAAACCCTCGGTGCCAAGAAAACAGGCGGCGTTGTTTGTACGCCGCCCTGGCGTGACTTCATGGAAAAGGTTCTGAAAGACTATCCCACGAGCGATTTCCCGGTTCCAGACGGCGGTATTCGCCTCAGAGTCTGCATGACAAGCGGAAAACCGGCTTCAAGCGGCTGCCCGAAGGAAGTCGTCAACAGCCAGGTGTATCCCATCGAAGCCGTTCCGAAGAACGAGTGCAATATTCATGCAGGTGGGAAATCCTTTGCGATCGATGATGAGGAAGAGGGCGTGGAGTTCCCCACGGGCCAGAATGCCGATACGATGGCGCAAAATTTTGCCCCGGACCCGGATTTTTTCCAGGCGGATTACAGGAAACCTGCCGCAATGCCTGAAACGGGAACCACCAGATCTTCAGAGGCTGTCGCTCAGACTTCGTTCATGCCCGACGAGGAAGAAGAACCGGATGCCGATGAGGATGACGGGCTTGCAAATTCAGAGGCCATTGGTGACAGCGAAACTCCTGAGGCCCGGGAACCCGGTGTCGTCATGCAGCCGGGTGGCCAGCCGCAATAGGGACAAGCACGCGCTGGAAACACATCGGCCCGCCGCAACCGTTCTGGTGCGGCGGGCCGATGTGTCTTGCCGGAACAGCTTGAAACCCCGGCCGGTTATTTTCCGGGGTTGCCGGAAACAGCTTTGGCTGAGACGGAATGGGTCTCGACGCCTTTATGATCCTGCGTGGCTTTGTTTAAAAAATCTGCAGCTATTTTTCCGAGAGCCGAGATGGTTATCGTATCATCGCTGCCGAAAACGTTTTTGTCCCGCGAAATGCTGATATGGAGACTCTCAAGGGTGCGGATCGGAATCGTCATGTAATGATGCCGGGGAATATCGGAATACGCGGGCTCCGGCGCTGAGACGGGCGAGGCATCAAGAATATCGCTTGCCATTCTATACAGAAAAAGGGCAACGTCGCCACGCTTGAGAGGCTGAGTTTCGTCTGTTGCAAGTCCGGAGCGCAGTCCCTGAAGATATCGGAGCCGTTCCGCATCACGAAATGGTTCAGTCCCTTCATCGTCTCTGGACACGGGGGAGAGGGTGTCGAGCAGTTTCCGTCCGACCTGTATCAGATCTCTCAGCGAAGCGTCATCAGCGGCCGCGCCGGCCTGAGTCCGCCAGTCGCGCAAACCTGTAAGAGAGTCCTGCGGAGAAACCGTTTTCATCTGACGGGAACGGGCCGCGCCGGCCCTTGCCTCTTCAGGACGGATCGTCATGTGTTTCGAGCTCGTCATGCCCATCGTTCCAAAGGCGAAAAAAGCCAGAAGCCCGCCGAAGGCAAATCCGGTTGCAGCGTTTCTGATATTGAATCCGAACGGTCTGCTGATCCACTGTCTCAGATCATTCCATACCCGGGATTTGAAGGAAAGCTCAATTCCGCAGCTCCCGCAGAATCGAGCTGCAGGGATATTCGGTTTGCCGCAGTTGAAACAAGGAGTCTGCCAACGGTATCCACAGGTGTGGCACTGGATATCGTGAGCGGTGAAAGGGGAGTCGCACCGCGGACAAACGAGATGCATCGCGAAAGAGTCCTCCTGTGCCGGATCGGTGATCATCCGAGATATCGGCAGCGGAGACCTTTTTTGTAAGGCCTGCGGTTCGTGTATGCCGTGTGCGTCCCCTGAGCGAGGCCGGGGTGCAAAAAAAACTCGCCGGGAGAATCATCCCGGCGAGGAATAAGAGTTGTGATATATCCCGCTGCGTTTAATAACGCGGTGTTTTGCGTGGTGGCGGCGGATCAAGAGGCTCGTCCGTATCGCTGTATCCGGGGGGAGTCGATGGCGTGGCTGGTCTTCTGAAGGAATCCGGCCTCTCGCTTCTGTCACCCATGCCGTCAGCCGGCCGCCTGGGTGAGAAACCACTTCCCGGACCCGCGCCGTAGGGTTTGTGCATCGGTGGTCTTTTGCGCTGCATGGCGGTGATGAAAAGGATAGCGGATTTGTATATGACTTCAACCTTGTCTTTAAAGGTAAGGGTGACAGAAAACTGGTCGTAGCTCTTGACCTTGCCACGCAGAGTCGTGCCGGTATTCAACACGACTTCGCACGGCTGGTGCTTTTTCCGGCACATGGAAAGGAAAAGATTCTGAATCTGGGATTTATACTGGGACATTGCCACCTCCTGAGTGCACGGTTATTTCATCATTGCGAGAGCTTTTGTTTTTGTCTGCAGGGTTTGCAGCAGCTTGTCGATCTTCTGGGCTTCCAGCGCCGAATCCTCTGCCAGCTTTTTCATTTCCGATGCAACAACGGAGAATGCCCGCCCCGCATCACCGACCCGGGCGGCTTCAATCGACGCATTCAGCGATAACAGGTTGCTTTTGCGGGCAATCTTGGTAATGACGCGGATGACTTCCTGCATCTGGTTCGCTGATGCTTCCAGTTCCCGTAAATGCGCGTTCGTGTTCCGCAGCCGCTCCGTCATCAACTTGAGAATTTGGATGGATATTTCAGGGGTGTTTCCAAGAAGAGTTTTGAAGTCCGTTTTGGTAATGATAAGAAACGTCGTATCCTGAGCGGTTACGACGGACGCGGACCGAGGCTGATCGTCGATGACTGCCATGTCGCCGATGACCGCGTCCTTGCCGAGCGTGACGAGAACGGATTCGACGCCGCTGCTGTTGCGCTTGGTAATGCTGGCCTTGCCACTTTTGACGATGTAGAGGGCGTCTCCGGGGTCGCCTTCCTTGAATACCGTTGTTTTCGCGGGAATGCTCTGTTCGATGGTAATTGCCGAAAGATCCAGCAGTGCTTTGTCCGAGAGGCTGCTGAAAAGGGAAACATGCCGAAGAAATTGAATTTTGTCGATTTCTGACATTGTGCCGGTGAAACGAACCTTTCGGTGACCGTGAAATTGAAAACAAACAAATCAAGACCCGCGGCGCATGCCTCGGGAACATTCCATGCTAGCATCGCCGTCTGCCTCTGTCAACGCGCCGGGATTCAAACGGCTTGCATGATTTGGCCGTTTGCGGTACGTTTTCAAGTGGAGATGATTCTATGAAAACTCGGAATCCGGTAAAACGAAAAGGCCCTGGCGCCCAGGCCGCCCGGGAAAAAGTATTTCTCGATCGTGTTCTTGCACGAAGCATCGAGCTGCGCCGCATGGGAGACATCGACTACGCGTATCGTCTGCTCGAACGCATCGGACAACGGTTTCCGCTTGCTTTTCAGGTTCATTACGGCATGGGCTGCTGTGCCCTCGACATGGGCGCTTACGGGAATGCCATCCAGGGATTTGCAGCCGCGATCCTGATCGAACCCGAATTCACCGATGCAAAACTGGGATATGCCGAAACGCTTGCAGCGGGTGGAGCTGACGAAAAGGCAATCGTTCTGGTGAAGGAACTTCTTGAAAAAAATCCGCAGAATCTCGGCGCGCGACTTGTATATGGTAAAATATATGAAATTCGCGGCGAGTGGAACCGGGCTCTGGGGCAATATCGGGAGGTGGATCACCAGGAAACGGATCCGCGGTATGCCGAGCTTCTCAACCGCATCGGATTCTGCTACCTGAATATGGAAGACCCTGCCCGTGCGATCGATATCTTCAGCGAAGCCGTGAGCATCCAGCCGGATAATCCTGATTTTCTCTTCAACAGAGGACACTGTTATGGTGCCCTCGGAAATTTTGCAGATGCGCTGTCCGATTTTGAACGGGTCGTCAAGCTTGATTCAAAGGATGCGGAAGCGCTTGCACTTGCCGCGCTCTACCTTTTCTACCAGGGTGATCGTCAGCAGGCGCTTGCGAGAGTCGAGATGGCTCTCGAAATGTGGCCCGACAACCCTGAAATCATCGACATCCGCGAGGAAATCCTCGCGGATCAGCCCCCGTCACCGGCTTCTGAAGAAGACGAAGAGGAGTGAATCCTTCAGGTTTCCTTCTCCTGCCGGTAGTTCAACCAGTCAGGAATTTGTGCGCCGAGATAAAACTCCGCTCCCAGATCGCGAACGACCGCAGGGTCGTGCTCAGAGCATAACCGCCTGCGCATGGATGCCGCATGCGGATGGTTGCGCAGATAAGCAAAAAGATGGACTCTGAAAAGAGGCACACCGTGCGATCCGTGCTCCATCAGTGTCTCCATGAAATGTTGCCGGAAAATGCCGTGGCGGGATTCCGCTGTTTCACAGACAGGATTGTGAAGAAGTTCGGAAAACAGCCAGGGTTTGCCGATCGCGGGCCGGCCAATCATGAACCCGCTGCACCCGGAAATCTCATGAACCTTTTTGAGCGCCTCGCGGTCGGCAAGATCCCCATTCGCGATGAAAGGAATCCTGCCGCAGATATCCGCAAGGCCTTCCAGGTGTTCCCAGGATGCAAGACCGGTATACATGGCTTCTTTTGTGCGGGCATGAACCGCGACAGCCGCCGCGCCTTCGTTGACAGCCATTTTCACGAAATCCCGGACATTGATCTGTGTCTGGCACCATCCAACCCGGCACTTTACGGTGACCGGGAGGGTTACGGCTGATTTGACATGACGGATGATGGAAGCCGCAAGCGCCTGATTGCGCATCAATGCGGCCCCTGCTCCGGTTTTCACGACCTTGGCGACCGGGCACCCCATGTTGATGTCGATGATATCACAAATGCCAAGCGCTTCAACGCGCCGTGCCGCTTCCGCCATCGATAGGGGATCGCTGCCGAAAATCTGCACGGAATATGGCCGGGGCTGGCCCGAAAAGGCAATCAGGTCATGCGTGGGGCCGTTTTCGTTCAGCAGACCG
>CAZQYQ010000075.1:0-16227 GCA_964597625.1 uncultured bacterium | reverse complement strand
AAGCCGAGTTTTTCGGCCACGAAAAGGGCGCTTTCACCGGCGCCATCGCCTCCAGGAAGGGTTACATTCTCGAAGCGAACCGGGGGACGCTGTTTCTCGTCGAGATCGGCGAGCTGCCGCTGAACGCCCAGGTCAAACTTTTGCGGGTGCTCCAGGATGGGCAGATGCATCCGGTCGGTTCGTCGAAGCCAGAACTGGTTGATATCCGCATCATTGCTGCGACGAACCGGAGCCTGCTGCGCGAAGTGACGGCCGGCCGGTTCCGGACCGACCTGTTCCATCGTCTCGCCGTCGGCGTCCTGCAGATTCCACCGCTGCGCCGACGAACCGAAGACCTCGACCTGCTGATCGATCACTGCCTCAGCCGCATCAACAAGCAATGTGCAAAGCTGCCCGGCTGGAAGACGAAAAAAATCACCGCTTCGGCCAGAACTGCGCTGGCGGGACATCCCTGGCCAGGCAACGTGCGCGAACTGCTCAACACCCTCACCCGCGCCGCCATCTGGTCGCCCGGCACTACGCTGGATGCCGCCGAAGTCGAGCAGGCCCTGTTCCCGGATTCGGATCCAACCCGTGAAGATGCCGCCATGGACGATCGCCAGCTCGGCGGCACGTTCAGCCTGCCCGACCATCTTGCCGGGATCGCCGCCAGATATCTTACACGCGCCGAGGAAATGGCGAAGGGAAACAAGACGAAAGCAGCGAAACTGCTCGGTCTCCCCAACTATCAGACCTTCACCAACTGGAAAAACCGCTACCTCGGGTGTTCAGAAGTGATCCCGAATGAGGCGGCAACCAATTCCAGGTCCAGAGGTGGACGTGGTCTTCGATGAAGACCATTGCCGGAAACGGCTACTACACTCACCGGAGAATTTCGCCATTATGAGAAAGTTCGCCTTGGCCCTTCTGAAGCGAGACACTACATCCAAGGGAAGCATACGAGGAAAGCGCTATCGCGCGACTCTCGACGCCGACTATCTCGAGAAAGTGATCCTCAGCTGATCAAGTTCCCGTTTGTCCTGCGCCATGCGGCGGCGTGGCAGACCGCCCGTTTTGGATATTGTCAGTCAGGGCACTCCGGGGGAGGAAAGCGAATCAATCTTCGGCTGGAGTTTGATCTCTTCGACGACACCGGGCGGGCGCACGGGCGACGAGATGAAGTTCGACGCGAACAAGCCCCGGTCGGTATGCACGCGGAATTTGATCCATCGCACCCACCAGTTCCGGCGGGGCCTGCCGACGACCTGCCGTTGCCGTTCCGCGACTCTGCGGATCTGCGCCGGCGGGATCACGACCGACGTCCCGCCTTCAAGCCAGGGTTCATCGGTCGCATCGCGGCGGCGGCCCGTCCAGGTGTCGGCGGTGACATTCCTCACCTCGAGCGGCAGGCGGAAGTCATCGTTGTACACATCCAGGTATTCACGAACGACGAAGCGGCCGTTGCCGAGATCTTCCGTATCGGCAACAGCAACGGCCCGGACGGGAATCTGGGGCGTCGACGGGAAGGGGCCATGCCAGGTTTCCCCGGCCGCCACCCCGGCGATGAGGACCGACAGCACGAGAAGGCAGTATTTCAGATACATCCCATCATGACACCGGAAGAGGGCGTCGCAGACGCCCTCTTCCCTCAGCAAACGGCCAATCAGCCAGGATTTTTTATCTGTCTGGCCATCTCGCGACCGAGGTTGCGGCAGGCTTCGAGATCGGCCTCATGCGGCGCGAAATGCGCACGCACACCGGGAACGGCAACCTTGAAGCCGCTGCCGCCGAGAATTTCCTCAATCCGTTTCACCGCTTCCCCGCTCCACCCGTAGGTGCCGAACGCGGCGCACAGTTTCTTCTGAAACCTGAGACCGCGGGCCATTTCCAGATACGGCATGATTGTCGGCACCAGGCCATTGTTGAGAGTCGGCGAACCGACGATGAACGCGCGGGCTCTGAGAAGTTCGGTCATGACATCGTTGAAATCGGCCGCGCCGGCCGAAAAGATCCGGTAGGCAACGCCTTCCTGTGCCAGCCCTTCACAGATCGCGTGAGCCATCTTCCCGGTATTATTCCATATCGTATCATACAGAACAACCGCGGAGTCCGCGCAGCTTCCGGAGGCCCACTCCATATATTTTTTCACGATCTGCACGGGGTCTTTCCGCCAGATCAGGCCATGGCTCGGGCAGATCATCTCGATCGGCCAGTTGAGAGCCAGAAAATCGTTCACCTTGCGGGTGATCTGCGAGGAATACGGCGTGAGGATGTTGGCGAAGTATTTTTCGGCCTCCTGCCAGAGCGAGCACTGATCTGCCTCGTCGGCAAAGCGCGACGCATGGGCGTAATGCTGGCCGAAGGCATCGTTCGGAAACAGGATCTTCTCCTCCGGGCAGTAGGTGAACATCGAGTCGGGCCAGTGCAGCATCTGGGCTTCGAAAAACTTCAGATTGCGCCTGCCGATGTTCAGCGTATCACCGGTTTTGACAACCTTCAGATTCCAGTTGCCCGGATAAAACCGCCTGATGGACGTTTCAGCGCCCTTGCTGCAGTACACGGGCACGTTCGGATTCTTGGCCAGCAGCATCGGAAGCGCGCTTCCATGGTCGGGCTCGGCATGGTTGACGATAATATAGTCAATTTTATTTATAGGGACCAGCTTTTCGACATCGGCGACGAATGCATCGGCATGCGAGTATTTGACCGTGTCGATGAGGACGGTTTTTTCATCCCGGATCAGGTAGGCGTTGTAGCTCGACCCCTTGCGGATGGACAGTTCATGGCCGTGAAAATGTTCGAGAGCCCACTCAATGGCGCCTACCCAGTGAATATCGGGTCGGATGATCGTCATACGTTTCGTAATCTCCCTTCGCATTTTATATCAGCGCTTTTCAGGGTATTCAGAACCTCTCCCCCAGTCAAGCGGGCAGAAGTCATGCATATCGACGGGGCATATCCGTTGAATGGCATCTTTGCGGAATGCCGTCACATTGACGCAGGTCAAGGCGGCCAGACTCCCCGAAGTATATCGTTCCATTAAGAAGACCGGTGATACGGGAAACGGCGGATGAAGATCAGCCGCGAAAAGACAGAACGAAGGAGAACCATGAGATGAAACGGATCCGCAAGATCATACGAATCGATGAAAAAACATGCAACGGCTGCGGCGCATGCGTCAGTCCCTGTGCCGAAGGCGCCATCAAGCTGGTGGACGGCAAAGCGAAGGTGATCCGTGACGAACTGTGCGACGGGGCAGGCTTCTGCCTCGGCGTCTGTCCGACCGGGGCAATGACGATCGAGGAGCGCGAAGCCGACGATTTCAGCGAGGAAGCGGTACATGCCCATCAGAAGACGCGCCAGAAAACGTATATTCCTCAAACGTGTTTCCGGTGCGGGACGAATGAAGACCAGGCGCCTCTGCTGCCCTGCAGAAAAGCCGGAGAAAGCGTCTGGGTATGCACCCGCTGTCTGCCGTCGCTGATTCACGGATAAACGTCCCCCTACGGACAAATGCGCCATCGCCCGATATAGGGGGCGATGGCGCATTTTTCAGGTGATGATCCGTTTCTTCCGGTGATGCAGGCGGCAATGGGAAGCGACGACGGGGAGGAACTCCTCCTTCCCCTCGATGACCGTGAACTGGGCGAGCCCGGTTCGCCATGGTGTTCCCTTCCGTCCGAACTGCTCGCGTGCCTGACGGACCGCGCCCGGCTGCGCGCGTTCATGCGCGACAACAGTCTCCCGACGCCCGAAGGGCTGGCAGCGCCCTCGTTTGAGGCACTCAGTGCGTGGATCATCCGCAGGCAGAAGTTTCCGCTGGCCTTGAAGAGCTGTCGCAATGCCTCGAACGGCGCCGGCATTTTCCGGATGGAAGGATTCAGAGAACTGACGGGCTTCTACGATAAAATCCAGGCGTATGAAACCGGCCCGGTCATTGTCGAAGAATGGATCGAGGCCCGGGCGCTGATCGAAGTCACGGTCACGGGCGGCGGCACGACGCTGATGACGCAGGTCGGCCTGGAGCGAACGCTTTCGGCCAGATGGGCATGGCGCATGTTTCCTCTCAGACTTCCTCAGTCCTATAAAGCCGGTGTCGAAGCCATTTTAACGGCTTTCGCGCCCCTGCTGAACCGCAAAGGCACACTTCTGCGCTTCACGATCGCCCTTGCGTCAGAGGGCCGAGCCATTCTGCTTGCGATCAGCGGAAGTGCCAACAGAATGGAGTATTACCCGGGCTGGTGCGAATCAGCGGGTGTTCTCCCCCTGGCTCGATTTCTCACGAAAGCTTCGCCCCCGCAGCCGGGGAACCAATCGGCAACCTTCGGGCGCATACAGTTTTTCCGGGGGCCCGACAAGGCTTCGCGGTTTCCCGGGCAACTGCCCGGCAAGGCGCTCAAGCTCGGAGTCGCGGCATATGCGACCGCGGGTCGTTACGCCGCCGCGCTCCTCGCCGGCCCGGATCCGAATGCCCTTTCCCAGAATGGAAAAATTCTCACGCGCCTTCTCGAGGAAGAGCTGCCTCACAATCTCTGAACCGCTCAAGAACAACGCCGCCCTGCTGACAAAGCGGAGCGGCGCTGCAGAACGTCGAAAGATCAGGGCCAATATTTTTTGTATCCCCGCCAGACATCGAAGAACAGCTTGTTTCCCTGGAAGTGGGGGCAGTATTTGTAGAATGCGTAGGTCGCCGCATTTTTTACGGTGACGCTCTCGCCGTCGATCGTCATGGTGACCTTCTCGCCCTTGTCGAGTCTGGCCTTGGCATCATCATAATGACGTCTGTACGTTTGTGCCGACCATTCGATCTGCTTATCGAGGCCCTTGAACTTGGTGTTCCAGTTGCCGGAATCGTAACAGCCGACGCCCAGGGCCCAGTCGAGCTCTTTCTGGGTCGCCGTCTTCTGAGAAATCAGCCCCTGTTCGCACTGGAGGCGGGTTAGCAGAACCTGCGGATTGATTCCATACTTTTTGGCGGCATTGTAAATCATTTGAGCCGGCGTCGATCCGTTATACGGCTTGGCGAGGCATGACCCCTTCTGGTCGAGGAAGCTCTGGATCTGAGCCACGGTCATCGTGTTGGTATCGGTCAGCGTCTTGTCTGAGACCACGTAATTCTTCTGGAAGGTGTCATCCCATGATTCGTCGCCGGCCGGGGCTATCTGGTAGTTGCCCGCCGCGGACGGTGACGTCTGCGTATTCGAAGAAGCCGACTGGTTCGCGGAAGACGTTGCGGGGGGCTTGGCGCCGGCAGTCAGACTTCGCGGCAGAACGATGATCTGGCCGGGGAAGATGAGATTCGGAGTCGCGGCGATGCTGGGAATCTGATAGCTCAGGATGTGAGCCCACATGCCTTTGTCGCCATAATACCGCTCGCAGATATCTGAAAACGAGTCTCCCGAGCGGACCTTGTAATATTCGAGGCTTATCTGGTCGGAAGAAGTGCCGGACGTCGGCGCGACAGGCTTTGCAGAAACCGTCGATGTCGTTTTCTGCCCGGCTGATGTCTGGTTCTGGAGGGGGGAAGGCTCGACCTGGACATTTCCGCCGCCGAAGGGATTTGCCTGGCTGCCGGAGCTGGTGCCGGACTGGTTCTGCCCGGCCGTTACACTGCCCACCCCCGGCGTTCGATTCAGAACAGCCTTTTTCCAGGTCTCGCGCAGACGCTCCATCTCGGCTTTCTTCTGCTGCCAGTCGGCGCTTCGATTGAAAACAGCCTCATCATAGGCCTTTCGTGCTTTCTGATACTCGTTCCATGCTTTTTCAACAACGGGATTCGAGGCAATGCCACCGGTTTTTGGCGTCGTCTGGACGGTTTTGCCGTCTTTCGTCAGTTTGTTTTTGACTCCCTTCACGACCTCGTTTCCGACAACGAGCGTCGCGGCGCCCAGGGCAACACCAAGAGCCATGGTCAGCATGAAGCCGATGATTCCGTGTCTGTCTTTTATAAGCATGGGGTTCCCCTGTTCCCGGCGGCGTATCCGCCTTGAAGTCTGTTCAATCTGCCGTGACAGCTGGTTATCGTACGAGCGTGCCTATAAAGTATATCAGATCATCCGGGGAGTTCGGTGAACGATGGCAGGATTCCTTTGTCCGGTAGGACGTTTGACAGGTCCTGGAGCGGCACGTATACTTTTATATCAGTATTGCGTATTTGAAGCAGTGTTTTGCCGTTCCAGCATCATCCTTCGTTCATGTTCGGAGATGGGTTGTTCCGAGGCAATAAGCAGAAAAGGATCGAGTATGAAAAAGCCGACAACATCGGGAACACTTCTGGCGCTCTTCCTGGCTGCCGCCCTGGCACCTGCCGTTTTCGCAGGTCCGCTGGTACTCTTCGATGAAGGGCACGCCCAGACTGCCGGAAATGCCGACTGGGTCATCAACGGTGGCTTCTCTGATTTCGCCGATGTTTTCAAGGCTGCCGGCTGCACCCTGAAAGGCGTCAAGGCTCTTACTCCCGACGTGCTGCGTGAAGCTGCCGTTGTCGTCCTTCCTGAGCCGAACTCGGCCTACACCCCCACCGAAGAAAAAGCGATCGTCGATTTCGTGAACAACGGCGGCGCGCTCTATGCCATAGGCGATCACATGAATTCAGACCGCAACGGCGACGGCATCGACTCCGTGGGCGTTCTCAACCGGTTTCTGCCGAAGCTCGGTCTGCAGCTCGACCAGAAATATTTCAACGAGGCTCCCGCCACCGGAGAGTATCGGAAGACCCCTCTGACCGCAGGCGTAAAAGCAGTCGGGATCTGGGGCGGCACGACCGTGAAATGCCTCGGCCCGAACGCGGAAGGGCACATTTTCGTCAGCGCAAAGAATGGCGGAGGAGCTTATATAGCCACCTCTATAGCAGGTCCCAAGGGCGGCCGGGTCGTTGCGATGGGCGACAGTTCCCCCTATGATGACGGCACGGGAAATCCTCATGATCAGCTTCACAACGGATTTTCGAACCCCAAGTTCAATCATGACGTATTGGCCCGCAACAGCGTGAAGTGGATTCTTGAAACCAGACCGGCGACCGCGCGCACCCGTCTCAATGCTCTCATGGCCGACATGAAGTCCGCCACTCAGGGACTGCACGGCACCCCGGACGAGTCCCTCGCGATGTTCGCCGAGAACTGTGAGCAGTCGATCACCAGCCTTCTTCACGGGGATTCCGGACTGCGCGACAGCTTCAGACAGATGAGCACCGGCGATGCCGCCTTCATGAGCATCGAGAAGTCGCTCTCATCACAGGAATCCTTCAAACAGCTTCACGGAAACTGAGAATTCTTTTTTTTTGCGACGCCGCTCCCTGTTGCGGGGGGCGGCGTTTTTCATGGTATAGTGATCCCGTCAGGTATGGCTTCCATCTCACAACGAAACTCCATTTTTTCCGGAATCCTGCTGCTGCTGCTCGCGGGAGTGCTTGCCATGAGCGGCCTTCTCTGGAACAGTTTCATCGATTTTACCGCTCCGAAGGACCTCCAGGAGGTCTTTTCAGGGCTTTCCGAAACCCAGAGCGACCAGATGAAGACCAGTTTCGGAAACTGGAAAGAGCTCGCCGTCTGTTTCACGATTCCCCAGGGAGACCTGTTCAGATTTTTTGAACTCGTCGGCCCGCGGCTTCAACGGATAACCTCCAAGCTTGTGTATCATGCGAAGATCGACATAGCCGCTGATTCAGCAGATGTCATCCATCGCGTGGAAACGGGGAAAGCACTCATCGGCGCCGTTTCTGCCGTATCCTACGCGAAACTCCGGCGCCAGCACCCGATTCAAGCCGTTCTCGAACGCACCGGGAGCACCCCCAAGCTGTCGCTTTTCGTCGTCCGCGCGGACAGCACGGCTTCCACCGTCGCGGATCTGAGGGGCAGGAACATCTGTTTCAGAGCCAAGGATTCGATGAGCGGGTATTTCGTTCCCATCCAGGAATTGAAAGCCCAGGGCATAGACCCGGACACGTTCTTCGGCCAGATCAGTTACAACGACAACCTGACGAACTCTACGCTCGGCCTGCTGAGCGGCGAATACGATGCAACGGTAGTATCCAATATCTTTTTTGAGGAGCTTTCGGAAGACGAGCGGAAGCGCCTCAAGGTCCTGCATGCATCGAAACCGATTCCCGGCGGCGTTTATATCGCGGCCGCCACGCCTTCCGCGATTCTTCCGGCGTTTTTGGAAGAGTTCCGCCGGTTTGGCGGAACCATCTCGGCAACGGAGCCTCTCGCAGGGCTTTTCCAGGTAAAAATTCCGAATCCTTCCGATTACGATATGCTTGAAACGGCGGCAGACAGTGGAGAATAAAGAACAGATGCCGACCAGGCTTCAGACGGAAGCCCTGGGACTGCGGCAGAAGCTGGCAGCGGCATTCGGCCTGCTGATCATTCTCCTGATGCTTCTGAGCATCTACATGATCACCTGGTTCGAATGGGACGCAGGTCTCGAACGCGCACAGATCGAGGGTCAGATGCTGGGTCGGGTCATAGCGACGGGGATGGCCGAGTCGCTCGCCCGCAACAATTTTCAGGGAATCGAGTTCGCGCTGAAACAGTATGCGAAGATGGGTGTTCTGCGTTACTGCGTGATCGTCTCCAGATACGGCAAGATCATCGCCGGTACCGACAGCGGTCTGAACGGCAAGTATCTGTCCGATCAATGGAGCATCGACAGCCTGTCAGCCCAGGATATGGCGGTGAGGCGCGCCGCCTACCGGGGAGAACAGGTCTACGACACCGCCGTTCCCATCATCATCGGCTCGGAACGGTTCGGCTCGATCAGACTCGGCTTTCCCCTCCAGTCGGAATTTGAAAACATTCGCAAGCTTCTCATTTTCAATCTCTGTCTGGGCCTCGTCTTTCTGCTGCTTGCGTTTTTCGTCGCATTCAGCCTCTCGCATGCGGTAACAGGCCGCATCGAAGAACTGGCGAGCGAAGTCAGGGAAGAAATTCTGAAAAACGGAGGCACGGGGAAATCAGACCCGCCCGGTTCCGTTTGATCGGCCGATACGTCCAGCCACGATTTCTCCGAGAACGACACCGGCAATGGCGGTGAAAAACTGAATACCGGCGATTCCCCACAGCAAGGCAACCGTTCCTGCCGGCCAGTTCATGAGTCGTGACAGCAGAAAGCCCCCCGCTCCGATCAAAACAGCTTTCGCGGCGGATGCCGCAACAGCCTCGCTGGTCAGTGAACGGGTTCTGAGAAGGTCGCACATCACGACATATATTATATTCCCAGGAATAATAACCGGCAGGAGAAGAATCATCGGCGGCGGCAGATGACCGGTCAGGAAGGCCCCGACGGGTGTCAGGCCCGCCAACAGCAGAGCGCTTCGAACTCCGCCGACGGATACCGCGACAACGAAAACGGCATTGACGACGGCTCCGGTGATGAGATTCGGCAGTCTGAGATTCTGTATGGCCAGGGCAAGGGCAAGCAGGATTCCGGCCGTGACGGAATCCACGAGAAAGGAACGGGACGGAACCTTCGCCGTGAGCAGCATGGCGGGGATAGTACTTCCACAAGATGCAAATTGACAAGTGTTTGATGCCCTGCCTATAATTCCTTGCTTGTAGATATAGGATTCAAAGCATCTCCCTGCCATGCAGGGAACGTTGAGGAGGTTCCGTGGACATTCAATTGTTGTTCTGGTTTGCCCCGCTGGGAGCTGTTTTAGCCCTGGTCTTCGCCTACATTTTTTATTCCGAGATGATGGCGTCAGACCCCGGAACGGAGCGATCACAGGAAATCGCCGGTTATGTTCGTGAAGGCGCCATGTCCTATCTGTGGCAACAGTATCGGATCGTGGCGATGTTTTTCGTCGCCGCCTTCGCGTTTTTCGCCTTTCTGGCCTTCGTTCTGAAGGTTCAGAGCCCCTGGACGCCCATCGCCTTCCTGACCGGCGGCTTCTTCAGCGGCCTTTCGGGATATCTGGGCATGAAGAGCGCGACGAGCGCCAGCAGCAGAACCACCGCCGCGGCGGCGAAGTCGCTGAACCAGGGTCTGACCGTCGCGTTCCGCAGCGGCGCCGTCATGGGCTTCGTGGTTGTCGGCCTCGGCCTTTTCGATATTTCCATCTGGTGGAAGATCCTGAACTACGTCATGTCGATCAAGGACAGCCTGAAAGACTCCTGGATGGCCATCTTTGCCGTGCATGACTATGCGGAAATCACCACGATCATGCTGACCTTCGGCATGGGCGCGAGCTCTCAGGCTCTGTTCGCCCGCGTCGGCGGCGGCATCTTCACCAAGGCGGCCGACGTCGGCGCCGATCTGGTCGGCAAGACCGAAGCCGGCATTCCCGAAGACGATCCCCGCAACCCGGCCGTCATCGCTGATAACGTCGGTGACAACGTCGGCGACGTCGCCGGCATGGGCGCCGACCTGTATGAATCATACTGCGGTTCGATTCTTGCCACGGCCGCTCTGGGTGCCTCGGCATTCGGTTCAGGTCCGTCTGCGACTCTTCAGGTCAATGCGATTCTGCTTCCGCTCGTTATTTCCGGCGTCGGCATCATCGCTTCGCTGATCGGCGTGTATTTCGTGAAAACCCATGAAGACGCATCCCAGAAAGATCTGCTGGGCGCGCTCGGCTGGGGTATCAACGTCGCGGCAGTTCTCACCGCCGTCGCCGCCGGCGTGCTGACGTATGTCATGCTTCCCGGCCACTTCAATATGTTCGGTTCGATTCTGGCCGGCCTGGTTGCAGGCATCATCGTCGGATGGGCAACCGAGTATTACACTTCCAGCGATTATGAGCCGACTCAGGAAGTCGCGGGTCAATCGACCACCGGCCCGGCCACCGTCATCATCTCGGGTCTGGCCAACGGCATGATGTCCACCGGCATCCCGGTCATTACGATCGGCGTCGCGGTTCTGTTCGCCTACGGCTTCGCGGGCGGGTATGAAAACACGGCTCTCGGCCTCTACGGCATCGGCATCGGCTCGGTCGGCATGCTCGCGACCCTCGGCATCACCCTCGCCACCGACGCATACGGACCGATCGCTGACAATGCCGGCGGCAATGCCGAAATGTGTCACATGAATCCTGAAGTGCGCAAACGCACCGACGCTCTCGACTCGCTCGGCAACACGACCGCCGCCACGGGAAAAGGCTACGCGATCGGTTCGGCCGCCCTGACCGCCATGGCTCTTCTGGGCGCCTACATCGAGGAGCTGCGCGTCGGCCTGATGCGCATCGCCAATACCTCAGGCGATCTGATCGACAAGTTCATTTTTGTCGATAAAAAACCGATTCCCATCCAGTTTGCCAGCATGCACGATTTCATGACGTTCTATGATGTGAACCTCATGAACCCGCAGGTGCTGGTCGGTGCGTTCCTCGGTTCGATGCTCGTGTTCGTGTTTTGCGCCATGACGATGAAAGCCGTTGGCCGCGCCGCGCACAGCATGGTTGAGGAAGTGCGCCGCCAGTTCAAGGAAATTCCCGGCCTGCTGAAGGGTGACCCGGGGGCCAAGGCTGATTATGCCTCCTGCGTCGCGATTTCAACCCAGGGCGCCCAGAAAGAAATGATCGCGCCAAGCCTCATGGCGATCATCGTTCCGATCGTCATCGGTCTGCTTCTCGGGCCGAGCGGCATCATGGGTCTGCTCGTCGGCGGTCTCTCGACCGGGTTCGCCGTCGCCATCATGATGGCCAACGCAGGCGGCAGCTGGGACAACGCGAAGAAATACGTTGAATCCGGCCAGTTCGGCGGCAAGGGTTCCGATTGCCACAAGGCCACCGTCGTTGGCGACACGGTCGGCGATCCATTCAAGGATACGTCAGGCCCCTCGCTCAACATTCTGATCAAGCTCATGAGCATGGTGGCCGTTGTCGTGGCCGGTCTGACGGTCAGCTACTCACCCGAAATCCAGTATGTGCTCGGCTTCAACCCGACCGAACGCAGGTTCAAGGAAGAAGCCCGCATCGCCTACAAGGAAGGCACGCTCAAGCTGCCTGATCCGACAACCGGCGGCATCGCTTCCGGCTCTGTAGGCATGCTCGACGAGGATGATCCTCTGATGGGCTCCGACGACACGATTCTCCCGGAAGACGAAGAAGGTCTGCTCGGCGACGATCTCGCAACCGACACCGTCATTCAGGACAAGCCCGGAACCGGCGCTGTTCAGCCTCCGGCAACCGAACCGAAGCCGACGACTCCTGCCCCGACCACCGGCGGCTTCGGCGGCTTCGATGAGCCAGCAAAGCCTGCTGAAAAGCCCGCGGCAGCTCCTGACGCCTCCGGATTCGGTGGATTTGACGATTCGGCCAAGCCGGCAACACCGGCTTCAGAAGCTGCTCCGGCAGCTGCGCCTGTCGCCGCCCCGACTCCCGCCGTTCTGCCCGCAGCCGCTCCCTCGGCGGCCTCAGCCACCACAGCCCCGGCCCCCGAAACCAAGCCCGCTGCTGCAGTCCCGGCAGCTGCCGGCGCCGCAACGGCTTCGCCCGCAAAGGCCGTCGGTGGTTTCGACGATATGTGATCGTCACACAGACCTGAAAAACGCCCCTTCCGCAAGGAAGGGGCGTTTTCCGTTTACAAGGCACCTCCGGGACGCTGATTTTGCGCTCCTGGGATTCTGTCTGAACATGCGCGATCGGCCAAACCGGTCTTCTCCGCAAAATAGTGGATTTACTTTGGGCAACGACTGCGCGAAAATGAACGGCAGCAGTGAAAATCAGACATGAAGGGGTACCATATGAAGACTGTTCACGCGTTCTGCATAGGCCTGATGATGCTGATATCGTTCGGAATGCCTGTGACGGCTGCCGAACAACATTCGGCAGCCAGCAGCACAGAGATTCTGCAAAGATTGATCGACGGCAATAAGCGGTACATTGATGCCAAAGCGACTCATCCTGACCAATCGTCCCAGCGCCGCACCGAACTTGCCCAAGGGCAGCATCCCTTTGCGGTCATCGTGTGCTGTTCCGACTCACGACTGCCTCCGGAGATCATCTTTGATCAGGGGTTGGGCGACCTGTTCGTCATCCGGCTGGCCGGCAACGTTCTGGACGACGCAGCCCTGGGAAGTATCGAATATGCCGTTGAGCATCTGGGCGTGAAACTCGTCATGGTTCTCGGTCACGAACGATGCGGCGCGGTTGAAGCCACGATCAAGGGCGGCGAAGCTCCGGGGCATATCGGCAGCCTGGTCAAAGCCATCCAGCCGGCGGTGGACAAAGTCAAAAATCAACCCGGCGACTTGACGGACAATGTCGTCCGGGAAAATATCAACATGGTCGTTCAGCAGGTGAAGTCTTCGGAACCGATTCTGAGCGAACTTACAAAATCGGGTGCCGTATCGGTCATCGGCGCACGCTATGACCTGGACGACGGGGTCGTGGAAATCAAGTAAGCCGGGGACAGAAACAGACTCTTTGATCTTTTCATTCTCCGCAGGAGGATCGTCCGATGAGCATCAAGGCTCTGTTTCTGTCCTTTCTTCCTTTTGTCGTGGGAGCCGCATGGGTTTCTCTCGTCATCGGTCTGACCATACTCACCATAACCGTATTCCGCGGGGGCCATCCGCCGTTCGCCATTTTCCCGCTGGTGGCAAACATAGCCGGCACCATCGTCATTTATCCGATATGCATCATCCTTTCCGGAATCGGAAAAGGCCGGTTCAGGGAAACAGAAGTCATGACCGTGTCGATAACCGCGCGGACGACAGCCGTCGTCATTGTTCTCTTCGCCGTTGCTGATGCGACATTCTGTTTAACATACGAGATGGCGGTTCCGTTCTATCTCTTTTTGTCTCTTGCTCATCCGCTCTTCTTTTTCAAACATATTTCCCTGCTCGACAGGCTTTCGCTGAGAACCGCCTGGCTGATCGGAGTGCCCCTCCTCTTTCTTGCGCTCTATCTGGGGAAACAGTATCTGATGATCGTGATCATCGCCAGTATTTCCAATCTCATTTCGTTGTGGGGCCGATTTTCTGAACGGTTCACCGTAACGCCCAGACCCGCCGTTCTCTGCAGGATCACGTTTACGGGGCTGATTCTCGCGGAAGCTCTCGGCCTGCCCGCAGCCCTTTTCCTGAGATAAAGCGGATCTTGGGGTTTAAATTATTCTTATCGCGAAGGCGGGGCAGCCGGGAGCGCAGTAGCCGCAAACAACGCATTTCGACGCATCGATAACCGGGGCATTTCTGCCTTCCCGGAAGGTGAGCGCATGTTGCTGGCACACCTCGATGCAGCGACCGCAGTGCCGGCAAAGCGCCTCGTTGATGAAAAGGTTCCGTTTCTGCCCGGCCGCGCGCTTTTCGATTTCCGGATCAACAGGTATTCCAGAAGCTATTGAAATATTCATGCGCAGCTCGTCGATGCTGGTCATACCGACGACCATCGCATCGGCTTCCTCGCGGCCAAGCAGCCATTCGAGGGCGGGTTTCGCCTCATTTCTCAGATGTCCGCCGCCGAGGGGTTTCATCGCATAGACGCCTTTTCCGCTGCGCTTCGCGCCGGCCAGCACGTCGAGCATGGCTGAAAGCGGCTCATCGATGATACCGAACCCGTCCCGGTTCAGCATCGGGTGGAGAACATCAAGCCGGGGATCGGCGGCGAGCAGGCGCATCATTCCGACAAAATGAGAGCTGGCACCGATTGCGCGGACTTTTCCGGATTTTTTCGCATCGAGCAGAGCGGCAAGTGCCCCTTCCCTGCCCTGGAAATCCGCCTGGTCGCGAACCGCGTGGAGCAGAAAAACGTCGATGAACGGGAGGCCGAGAGTGGTCAAAGCCTCGTCGACCGCCTGTTTCATCGTCTCTTCCGTTTTCGCGGCTGATTTTGAAGCGATCGTAATGCGCTCGCCCTTCCAGCGGTGCAAAGCCGATGCAACCTGGGGATACGAGCCGTACATCTGAGCGGTGTCGACAAAGCGGATACCAGCATCGAACGCCGCAAGAATGAGATCGCCGCCGGCTTCGATCTCGAGGCCGCGCTGCAGCGGACTCATCGTGAGCGTTCCAAGACCGAGCCGGGAGACTTCGATTCCGGTTGTCCCGAGTTTCCGCCGTTCGAGCATGACAAATCTCCTGTCGTTGGGCATTCCTGGCCTGTGGTTCCGATATCGCCTCTGTGAATCATGCTACCTGACCTCAAATTTTTGTTCAAGGAAATGCAGAGACCGGCTGCCTTTCACCGGAGGATCTCTGGGGGTTGTTGCTGTCCGATGTCCTTCATGTCTTCGGGGAAATTGCGGGAGAGGCGGCAGCGTGGTACAGTGAGAGCATTCACTGACATACGGGGTGAGACATGTCGATCGAACGGCTTGAGAATGCGCTTCATTGCGATGTTAAGGCGGCCTGGGGCTGCACGGAACCTGTCACGATCGCGCTCGCGGCGTGCCATGCGGCCCGTCAGGCCGGGGGAACGGCTCGTCGCATCACGTTGAACGTCTCTACGAATCTTTTCAAAAATGCGATGGAAGTGGGCATTCCGGGAGCCGGCGGCGGGCACGGCATTTCGCTCGCGGCAGCGCTTGGCGTACACGCCCCTCACCCGGTTCCGGACCTCCGGATCCTTTCCGCCATCGATCCGGTCTGGCTGGGAAAAGCGCGGACGATGATTGAAAGCGGCGCGGTCCAGCTTCATATCGACCCCAAGCAGTATGGTCTTCGCATCGAGGCTTTCGTCGAGAGCGATTCCGGCACGGGGCGTTCGATCATCGCGGACAGTCATGAAAATCTGACGCTCCTGGAGAAAAACGGAAACATCGTTCACAAGAGCGAATCGAAACCAGGCTCGGGTTCGAGCGACGTCATCGAGCGAAGGCGCGCGATCGCCGATATTCCATTTATAGAGTTATATAATGTCCTCCCCCGACTGACACAGAAGATGCGTGATTTTCTGCTCGACGGGATCGCCATGAACCGCAATGTGGCCGAAGCCGGTCTTCAGGGCGAAGGCAGCCTGAAAATAGGCCAGACCTACAGGAAGCTGCTCGAAAGCGGCTGGATGGGCAACGATCTGATCAACCGCGCGAAGCTCCTCACTTCGGCTGCGGTCGACGCCCGGATGTCCGGCTGCAGTCTGCCCGTCATGACCTCGGCAGGTTCGGGTAATCAGGGGATCACCGTAACGCTTCCGCTTTCGATTCTCGCCGAGCAGCTCCACAGCACGCAAGAACGGCTTGGCGAAGCGCTGGCGCTGGCTCATGCGATCACCTCGATCCTGAAGTATCACACCGGCACGCTGTCGGCCATGTGCGGCTGCGTCGTCTGCGCGGGAAGCGGTCTGACGGCCGGCGCGACATATCTTCTGGG
>CAZQYQ010000074.1:0-16384 GCA_964597625.1 uncultured bacterium | reverse complement strand
CACGGCTTCCGCGCTGGCATTCATGCTTCAGGAACTTCCAAAGCCTGTTGTGATGACCGGTTCGCAGGTACCGCTCGATGAGATCGGCTCTGATGGCCGGGCGAATCTGATCAATGCCGTGCGTGTCGCGTGCAGTGATGTGGCGGAGGTGCTGGTCGTGTTCGGGGCGCTTGTGATCCGCGCGACCAGAGCGAAAAAGACATCGGCGTTCGACATGCAGGCATTTACCTCGGTGAATGCACCTCCTGTCGGAACGATAGGCCTGACCCTGCGGATGGGCGAAGGACTCAGGACGCGCGGAAAGCGCAGAGCCCTTCTGCGGGCGTTTCTGAAGCCTGATGTGGCGATGATTCCCGTGTATCCGGGGTTGAAGCCCGAGGTTGTGGCGCATCTTGTCTCAACGCATGCGGGGCTGATTCTCGAAGGCTACGGCGCGGGCAATATTCCGAACTCGGAAGGCGCATCGCTGGTTCCGGCGATCGCGGCAGCGACGGCGCGGCGCGTTCCCGTCGTCGTCTGCACGCAGTGCCTGGTCGGTTCGACCGAAATGGAACTGTATCAGGTCGGCCGGGCCGCGCTCCAGGCGGGGGCGATTCCGGCGATGGATATGACACCTGAAACGGCCCTCGTCAAACTCATGTGGGTGCTTGGTCAGACGGATGATCCGGCGACCGTCGGATCGCTTATGCAGAAGGCGTTTGCAGGAGAGCTGCACGAGATATCATGAATACCCGACAATGCCCCGAATGCAGAAGTGAGCTTCAGGAAAATGCGGTTTTCTGCACGACCTGCGGTCGCGACCTGGCGTCTATCCACAGCGACCGGCGCCAGCGGGTGCTGTTGTTCGGAACCCCGCTGTCGCTGCTGATTATCGGCATTGCGCTGGCCTGGGATATCGGCTGGGATGATCCTGTCGACAATGGCAGCGGGTTCGGCATGGTTCTGTCACTCATCTATATTGGCGGAGCCGTGGGACAATGGTTGCTGGCAATCCTGGCCGGCAGGGAGCCCGATGCGGCTTCGGCCTGGCGGGGCGGCCTGTATACGCTTGTTTTGCTGCCGGTGGTTCTGCTGCTCAGCATGCCGATCGAACAGTATCTTGCCGGGGACGGGTATCCGGGAGTCTCCCTTGCCGATGAACCCTACCTGAGACTTGGAATAGAGTTTTGTATATACATTCCGTTATTGATTGCCGGACTGTTCGGCGCTGCGATGCGGATGCCGTTGTCGCCCAGCGTTGAGAATGCCATACCGGAGGCGGAAGCCGCCATCGCCAGGAACGTGGCGGGGTCCGGCGACGGAGTCTCGGTGCTGATCGGCAACGTGGTGCAGAAAAAGACGGAGAGCAGAGCTCCCGGGATGGCGAGACTGATCGCCATCGCCTTGTGTGTCACGGCGTTGTGCATGGGTGCGCTGCCGAATTCCTCTCGGTTCGTGATGCAGGCCAGGCTTGCATCGCTGCTGGGGAGAGAGGAACTTGCGCTGTCCTGGACAGGCAGGGCGCTGGAAGAAGATGCCCGGGACGCCGCGGCTCATCATCTGCGCGGCCGATTGATGCTGGCCCGTGAGCGTGCGACGGCCGGTCGGGAAGAAGCGCTGGCGCATCTGCGCAGCGCGGTTCGGGCCGCTCCCCGGGTGGCGGGCTACCATCTGACGCTCGGAATGGAACTGAACCGGCTCGGATTGGCGACCGAGGCCGTGAAAGCCGCTTCCGAAGCGGTGTCGATCCATGCGGGCGAGCCTCAGCTCTGGATGATGCTCGGGGACGCTTTGACCTCGAGCGGGGACCGGTCTTCCGCCGTCAGCGCCTACAGAAAGGCTCTCGACCTCAATCCGCAGGATCCTGTCGTGATGAACAACCTCGCGTTCATGCTGCTGGAACTCGATCGGGATCTGCCTCTCGCTCTCGAGCTTGCCCGCAGGTCGGTGGATGCCCAACAGGGGTATGTGTACAACCTGGATACGCTCGCCTGGGCGCTGTATAAAAACGGCAGGGCGAATGAAGCGCTTGAAGTCATGCTTCAGATCAGGGAGTCCGTCGCGACTCCGACGGCTGAGATCGAGTTTCACAATGCGGTTATCTGCAGAGAACTGGGGCTGATGGAATCTCCGCGCGCCGTTTTTTTGCATCTTGCCGAACGGCAGGATGTCGATGCCGTTCCGGGGCTGAGAGACCGGATTATCTCGATACTGGAAACGCTGTCTGCTTCCGAGACAACGCCGGTCCGGGCGGGGGAGTCCGGTGCGACCGGAACAGGAAGTCTCGTCGGCCCCGCATCAGGTGCGATTGCAGTGCCTGACGGCAAAGGACGGTGAGCGCATGCAGCGAATGCTCAGACTGGCTCTGTGTGGCGTTGTCGCCCTCCTGATATGCGCTGGGACGGGTGAAACGGCGCTGAATGTCGATACCAGCTATGCCGGAAGATACCGCGGCTCGTCCGGCTACGAAAAACTGCTGGCTGATCTTCCGTTTGTCTATCAGGAGGCTTTGCAGAAGATCGAACGTTCGCTTGGCATTCCGGTGCCCGACAAGCTCGAAGTCATCGTCGTCTTTTCCGACGAACTGACTCACAATGGTCTGCGGCTTCGCGGAAAACGGCGGTCGGTCCAGTCGGCGAACCGGCGAATCCTGCATTACATCTACCTCGATCTGGAATTTCTGACCACCGGCCAGGCCACGCTTATCGAAGAGATGACGCATGAGTTGACGCATGCGGTCATGGCTGAAACCACCGGCCTGGAGGTGTATGAGACCATGCCGATGTGGATCAAGGAGGGGACCGCCGTTCATGCGGCCGATCAGGGACTTGCCCGGATCAAGGCGCTGATGCGGCGCGGCTTCAGCCTGAAGCAGTTCAGCAACGAGGACGAGAGTGACGACGGAAACCCGATCTCGCTGGAGCGATACGTCGAAAACTACCTGAAAGTGCAGTTTTTGCTGAAAACGTTCGGAAACGAAGCCATGCACCGGTTCATCAACCGCCTTCTCCGGAGCGGTGATGTGGCGGCCGAGCTTGCCGCGAGTTTCAACGGCCTTTCCGAAGAAGTGATGACGACATATGCCAGAGATTATATATCAAAAACATTAATTGCGAATTCCCGGCCGAAGCATGCCCGGGAACAGCTTACGCAGGGAATGAAATTCTTCGAGGAAGGGGAGTATCTTTCGGCGCGTCTCGCGCTCGGCGAAGCGCTCTACGCAGGACTGACCGACGAGGAGTTTCAGAAGGGCGCATTCCTGCTGGCCGAATGTTTCATCCAGGAACGGAACCCGCAGGCGGCATTCACCTTTCTGCAGCGTGTGCGGCCTGATCCGAAACGCATTCCGGTCGATCGATACCAGTTTCTGAACGCCTACACCCAGTATGCGATGGGCCAGACGACCGAGGCGTATTTCGGCTTCAGATCGGCATTCGAAACCACGCATAACGCTGCCGTGAAAGAGGGCGCCCTGTACTACCTGGTGCGCATTCTGATCGAAGTCGGCAACCTCGAAGAGGCGACCCGCGTGCTGACCCATCTTCGCACCAACTTCCCGAAAAGCGCCTACGTCCCTCTCGCTGACGCCATGTATGCCTCGGCCCGCTGAAAACCATTCTCCCCTGGTTTGACAGCCCTCGGGTGACGTGATACGTTTCAGAGCTTGATTGAGAGCATATTTTCACAGCGAGGAAGACCATGAAGAACAAGCTTGAACAGGCTCTTGCGATGCTGCGCGGACGCATTGCCACACCGCCGACCGTAGCCGTCGTGCTCGGTTCGGGACTGGGCAAATTCGCCGATCAGGTCGAGGATCCGGTCGTGGTCGAGTATCACGATATTCCGCATTTCCCGGTTTCGACCGTGAAAGGCCACTCGGGCCGCCTCGTCTGTGGCCGCGTCGGGGACAAGCAGGTTGCCGTCATGCAGGGCCGTTTTCACTACTACGAAGGCTACAGCATGACCGAAGTCACGTTCCCGATCCGGGTGCTGCGCGGCCTGGGCTGCACCGATCTCATCATCACCAACGCCTCGGGTGGCCTCAACCGCATCTACGCGCTCGGGGATCTGATGGTGATGACGGATCACATCAATCACATGGGCGACAATCCTCTCCGCGGGCTGAACGACGAGAGTGTCGGGCCGCGGTTTCCGCCGATGCAGGGTGCGTATACTCCGGCACTCGTCAAGCTGGCGATGAAAATCGGGCGTGAAATCGGCGCCCCGATGCAGAAGGGCGTGTATGTGGCCGTTTCGGGGCCGAACTACGAGACCGCGGCAGAGTTGCGCGCGTTCAGAATCATCGGTGCCGATGCGGTCGGCATGTCGACGGTGCCCGAAGTGCTGGTCGCCGTTCACGGCGGCTACAAACGCATCTGCGGCATCAGTTGCGTGACCGACATGGCGACGGGCGAAAGCCATGAAAACGTGAACCATGAGGCCGTCATCGCCGCCGCCGCCTCGGCGCAGCCGTATTTTCTGGCGCTGATCCGCGGGCTCATCGAGCGCATGTGAGCATGTTCGACAGGCTGCAGTCTGTGTGCGAGCTGTTCGAACAGCTCACGCACCGGCTTTCTGATCCCGCCGTGCTGGGCAATCCGGCCGAGTTCCAGAAGATCGCGAAGAAAAGGGCCGAAATCGAGCCGATCACCATCGCATTCGCCGCCTATCATGACCTGAAACAGCGGCTTGATGATGCCGATCAGCTTGCCGCCTCGGAAAGCGATCCTGAACTGCGCACGATGGCGATCGAAGAGACGGCTGAACTGCGCCCGCAGATCGAACACCTGGAAAAGCAGCTGCGCATGCTGCTCATTCCCAAAGATGCCGATGACGAGAAGAACATCATCTGCGAGATCCGCGCGGGGGCCGGTGGCGACGAAGCCGCGCTGTTCGGCTGCGTGCTGTATCGCATGTATTCACGCTATGCCGACCGGCGCGGCTGGAAGACCGAGCTGCTCAGCATCAGCGAAACCGGCATCGGCGGCGTGAAGGAAGTCATTTTTTCCGTCCAGGGCACCGGGGCGTTCGGGCGGCTCAAATTCGAGAGCGGTGTTCACCGCGTTCAACGGGTTCCGGCCACCGAAGCATCCGGACGCATTCACACGTCCACCGTCACCGTCGCCGTGCTGCCGGAGGCCGAGGACGTCGATGTCAGAGTCGACGAACGGGACCTGCGGATCGACGTCTACCGGTCATCCGGGCCGGGCGGCCAAAGCGTGAATACGACGGATTCGGCGGTCCGCGTCACGCATATACCGACAGGGATTGTCATCTGCTGCCAGGATGAGAAGAGCCAGCACAAGAATAAGGCCAAGGCGCTGCGGATCCTGCGCACGAAGCTTCTCGACAATGCCCGTGCGGAGCAGGACAAGTCGCGGGCCGACGACCGCCGTTCCCAGGTCGGAACAGGCGATCGGTCCGAGCGGATCCGCACCTACAACTTCCCCCAGCAGCGGCTCACCGATCACCGCATCGGCCTCACGCTGCACCGGTTGACCGAAATCGTGGAAGGCGACCTCGACGAAGTCATCGACACCCTGATCGAAGCCGACAACCTGCGCAAACTGGAAGCGGAAGGCGCGGCCTCGCTTTGATCGCGTGATGATGACCGTTCGCGACCTCCTGCGTGAGATCATCGCCCGGCTTGAAACCGCCGGAGTTTCGGAACCGCGGCCGGGTGCGGCGTTGCTTCTTTCGGCTGTGCTGAAGATCGAACGCGGCCGTCTGCCCCTCGTGTATCCCGACCCCGTGGATGAGCGGCAGATCGAGCTGGCGCGTGCCTGGACAGCCCGGCGGTGCCGGCACGAACCCGTGCAGTATATTCTCGGAACCTGGGAGTTCGCCGGTCGGCCCGTTCAGGTCGGCCCGGGGGTGTTGGTTCCCCGCCCGGAAACGGAAGAGTGGCTTGACCGTCTTTCCGAGCTTCTCGCATCAACGCTACCGGCGGGCCGGCGCTGGAATTTCGCCGACATCGGCACCGGAACCGGCGTCATCGGCCTTACCCTGGCGGCGCGGTTCCAGGACTCGGGGGGGTGGCTGATCGATATTTCCCCGGACGCCCTTTCCTGGACGCAAAAAAATATCGCTTCCTCTTCTGACGCTGCCGACCGCATCAGTCTGCTCCGGGGGGATCTGACGACCCCGCTGCGCAGCGGCTCGCTCGAGCTTCTGGTTTCGAACCCGCCGTATGTCGATCAGGTGGACATGCCTGGATTGATGCCGGACGTGCGCGACTGGGAGCCCTCGCTTGCCCTCGATGGCGGCCTGGACGGGCTTGACGTCTTTCGCAGACTGCTGGGTGATGCATGCCGCGTGCTGAAGCCGGGCGGCCTGTTCGCGGCGGAGCACGGGCATGGGCAGAGAAAAATGCTTCTGAATCTGCCCGCACCCGGCCTGGAACTGGTTGAAACGATCGATGACATGGCCGGCCTGGAACGCTGCATCATCTGGCGGAAAAGATATATATGAGTCAATATAGACTATCGATCCCCGAACTCCTGAAAAGTGACGACCTGTGGCGGACCTTCGTGAGTGAGATGAAACGCGGCGCGGTGGCGGCTTTGCCGACCGACACGCTGTATGGCCTTGCCGCCGATGCCCACAGCTCTGAAGGTGTCCGGGCGATTTACGAGGCCAAGGGGCGCGGGGAAGAAAAGCCGCTGATTCTCTTTCTGCCGGATGTGGCCGGCCTTGTGAAACTCGGTATCGAGCCGGAACCACGTGTCCGGCGTATTCTCGAGCGGCACTGGCCGGGCGGCCTGACCGCGATTTTCCCGATCTGTGGCAAACCGCTCCAGGCATTCGATCACCCGACGCTCGGCGTGCGAATCCCCGCGCATGCCGAGCTTCTGCGTCTGCTGGCCAGGTATCCCGGGGTGCTGCTCACGACGAGCGCCAATATCTCGGGCAAACCGCCCCTTCCCGATGCCGCTTCCATCGCATCGCTTTTTGCCGATCATGTCGGCTGGGTGCTCGACGGAGGCCGCCTCGAGCCCTCGCCCCCGTCCACGGTGGCCGATTTTTCCACATGGCCTCCGCGCATTCTCCGCCAGGGAAAAATAGCAATAAGTATATAAATGCGGCGTGCCGCGGAAAACGTCCTTGAACGGGGAAATGAATAATGTTTTTGGGCATTTCTTCGTGCCTTCGGTGCCTTTTCTCCGTCGGGAGGCGCTCTTGGGAATTCAACTTCGAGAATCCGCCTGAACCGGATGCAAATATGGTAGAATAAGCGCCGCATAAAAGGCCTATGAACAATATTTCTCTTCAGACAAAACTTATCATGTTGCTCGTGCTGGCGCTTCTGGTGCCCGTCACAGGAGCCAATTTGATTCTCTGGCGCGCGCGGCAGGTGACCGAGCAGCGCAGCACCGTGCTCGCCATCAAGGCTTTACCCGGTCAGGCCGAGTCGAAGCTTGAAATCATCGAGTATGTCGAAGCATCCCAGGAAAAGCTGAAAAAGCTCGATGAAGGTCTCGAACAACTGGCCTGGTGGTCGCGAGTCTATCTGATAGGCTCGATTGCGTTCGTTCCTCTCGTTGTCCTTGCCTTCATGGGGTTCGTTTCGATTGTCCTTGCACCCCTTCGCGACGTGCTCGACCGCCTGTCGCTGTTCAGAAACGACGGCATGGTGCCGAAGGAAGTCGACCTCCTCGGTTGTGCCGCCGAGTTCGACAGATTTCTCGTCACCTCTCGAAATGTTCTCAGCGAGACCCGCTCGATTACAGCCGAACTGCGCACCAAGCTCGAGCCTCTCACGAACATGGTCGGGTTTTCGGATGAAAACGTCAGCGTCTTTTTCACGGATGTTCAGGAAATATCGCGCAGCTCAAATTATATAGCTAACACTCTTGAATCCACGACCGCCAGCATCCAGGAAGTTTCGACTTCGGCGCAAACCATCGCCGACCGCTCTCAGAAAGCGGCCCAGGATAGCGGTGATGCTTCGAAAGTCGCTTCCGACGGAGGGAAAGCCGTCACCGAGACCATCGGAACCATGGAAGCCGTGAAAGACGAGGTTCTCGCGCTCGAAGACGTTATCGAGAATCTCAACTCGGCCAGTAAACAGATCGGCGAAATCGTTAACACGATCACCAACATCGCCTACCAGACCAATCTCCTTGCCCTGAATGCCGCCATCGAAGCCGCCCGCGCCGGGGAACACGGCCAGGGCTTCACGGTCGTCGCCGAGGAGGTGCGCAAGCTGGCCGAAGAGTCGGGCGAGGCCGCCGAAGATATCGGCAAAAAGGTCAAGGGCATGCTCGAAAAGACCGGCATCGCCGTGCAGACGATCAATAAAGGCACGACCAAGGTCATCGAGGGCGTGAACGTGGCCAATATCGCCGGCAGCAACCTCACCGTGATCGTTTCCTCGGTCACGAACGTGAACCGCATGATCCAGGAGATCAGCAACGCCAGCCGCGAGCAGTCTTCCAATATCGACTCGCTCAGGCAGAGCATCGAAAGCATTTCCGATGCGACGAAAATCACGTCGGAAGGCACCAAGCGCGTCGCCAGCGCCGTGAATGAACAGTCAAATTATATTCGTCAGTATGTTGCCGCCACCAAGGAACTGCTCACCCTGGTGCAGTTGATGGGGGACATGCTCGACAAATTCAACTTCCGCTGAACTTCCGGCCTGATCCACCCGCAAAATCGTTTTTTCGACGATCGAGGGTCAGGGTTTGGCCTCCTTGTGCCGATGAACTGACTGGAGGGTAATCATGTCCCAGCGGTCCTTGTTGTCTTTTTCTTTTGAGGAGTTCGCCGCCGAAATTAAAAACCTCGGCCTGGAAGCGTTCCGCGCACGTCAGGTGTGGGAATGGATCTTCCAGAAACAGGTTTTCGAGTTCGATGCCATGACCAATATTTCGAAGGATGCGCGTGCGAAGCTTTCCGAACGGTTTCCTTCGATTCTGCCTCGCGAAGCGCAGAGACTTGTCGATCCCGACGGAACCGTCAAGATTGCTGCCGAGCTGGCTGACGGCGAACGGATCGAGGCCGTCGCGCTTCCCGATGAAGAGGCTGATTCGTTGTCCTTCTGCCTTTCAACGCAGGCGGGCTGCCCGATCGGCTGCGCATTCTGCCGAACCGGCGCTGGCGGCTTCCGGCGGCACCTGACCCGTGATGAAATCATGCTCCAGGTTCTCATGCTGATCCGAACCATGAAGCGCAAACCGACGAATATCGTGTTCATGGGCATGGGCGAGCCTTTCCTCAATCGCATCGCCGTGTTCGAGGCCATCGACATGATGACCGACCCGAAGGGCCTGGGGTTGGCGACCCGCAGAATCACCATCTCCACATCCGGTATCGTGGATGGCATTCTCGCTCTCGCCGAACGGCCGGGCGAGGTCAATCTCGCGGTATCGCTTCACGTTGCCGACGACGAGACCCGCGACAGGCTGGTTCCGATCAATCGCAAATACCCTCTTTCCCGGCTGCGGGATGCAATCGTCCGCTACATCGAGCGCACCAGCCGGCGCGTCACGTTCGAAGTCGTTCTTCTCAAGCAGGAAAACGACCAGCTCAACGACGCGATGAACCTCGTCGCTTTCTGCGAGGGGCTTTTGTGTCACGTCAACATCCTGCGGTTCAATGCATTTCCGGGTTCGCCCTTCAAGCCCTCCGATGAGGCGACGGAAAAAGAGTTCAGAAAAGTGCTCAAGAAGGCCGGGGTGCCTGTCACGGTTCGCCGTTCACGCGGCTCGACCATTTTGGCCGCGTGCGGCCAGCTTTCAGGAAAAACGGGGAAGTAACCGATGGCGAAGAAAGAATCATGCCTGCTCATACTGGTCAAAATGGTGCTGCTGCTGACACTGCTTGCGGCAGGCGTCATCGCAGGCGTCTTCTATGCAAAAGACAGGCTGAACGAATTTTTCAACCGGGGCGACACCGTCGAGGTGCCTGATTTCAGGGGAAAACACCTGCTGACGGTTTTCAAGGAAAAACCGGGTGATCTGATCATCGAGAAACGCGATGAGAAGTTCGACCCGAGATATCCCAAAGACTATGTCATTGCTCAGTATCCCGATCCGGGCACCCGCGTGAAGCCGAACAAAAAAGTGCTTCTGACGCTTTCCATGGGCAGCCGCATGGTTGCCGTGCCTGATATGGTCGACAAGAGTCCGCGCGAAGCCGAGCTGGCGCTGCTCAATGCCCAGCTGAAAGAGGGAAACCGCGCGTTCGTGGCTTCTTCCCGGATCAGGCGCGACCGAATCGTTGCCCAGTCGCCGCTTCCCTCGAACGAGCGTGAAACCCAGGGCGGTGTCGACCTGCTGATCAGCCTTGGCGCTGGTCAGTCCCGATCTCCTCTGCCCAGTCTGATCGGGAAAAATCTTGCCGATGCAAAAGTGAATCTTCAGGGGTGGGGGCTCAAGGAAGGAAAAGTCGTGTTCAAGCGCGATCCGAACAAGACCAAACTTCAGATTATCGCGACAAAACCGACTCCCTATGAGCTGGTGGGTGAAGGAGCGGCTGTCGATATGCTGGTTTCCAACGGCGGTGATCCCGATACCTCATCCCCGGATGAGCTCAAGAGGTTCGAGTTTGCCGATGTGGCTCCTTCGGCGGCTCCCGCCGCGACGGAAGATGCCGCGAACACCGGTTCCGCAGCGGGCGGGAAGTCCGCCACGGCAAAGCCGGCGAAGTCCCCCGATGCCCCGCCTCCGCCGCGCATCCTGTTGGCTGACGAACCTGAGCCTGCCGTGCCGGCGGATTCGCTTCCGCCCGTTTCGGAGCCAGAGGCTGAAAAGCCGGCCAAGCCTGCCGTCGAAAAGACCACCGTCACGTTCGTCATGCCGGACGGTTTCATGCCCAAGGAAGTCAAATTCTTCCAGGTTTCATCGAAGGGAAGACAGCAGGTGTATGCGGGCACGCACAAGCCACTCGATCAGATCAGAGTGGAAGTGCCGCGCATTCCTGACAGCAAGGTTCAGATCTATATCAACGACGTGCCGATCGAAGACAGGCCGGTTCAGTAAGCTTTTGACGCCGCGGCGACCGCGGCAGACTCGTGGAGGCAGACAGACGTATGATTGGAAAGATCATTAACGGAAAATACGAGATCCGGCAGGCTCTTGCCGAAAGCCACATGTACGAGGTCTACGCAGCTCTGGAAGCCGAGACCGGTATGACGGTCGCCGTCAAGCTGCTCCGCGGGGAAATGGCCGAAAATCAGGAACGGGTCAAGGCTTTCAGCGATGAAATACGGCTGATCGCCGGCCTGTCACACCCCTCGCTCGTGTCGGTTCTTGACTTCGATCTTTACGAGGGGCGTCCCTTCGCCGTAACCGAATTCACCGAGGGAACAAACCTGCGTGACTGCATGTACGGCGAGAAGCCGATGTCGTTCTTTGACTCGTGCCGTTCCGTTCAGCAGCTGGCGGTGCTGCTGCAGCACGCATATGACCAGAAGCTGCCCGTTCGCGCGATCAAACTTTCGAATATTATCCGCACCAACACCGGATTGATCAAGGTGCTTTCGTTTTCCATGCCCCGTCTGAAGCTTGTCGGTGCCAACACCGACGAGACGGCCGGAACCCAGTCGGATCTGTTCTTCCTTGGAACAGCGCTTTTCGAGATGCTGACGGCCGAATCTCCCATTCGCAAGCGCGGCGGAATCAATGAAATCTGGGATGACAAGCTTCGCCAGGCCCTTCGCATCAGGCATGCGCAGCTGGCGCCCGAGCAGATCGACATGGTTGTCGATTTCATCGAGCGGACGCTGACCCGGGAAGTGAAAAACCGGTTCAGTGATCATGCGGCATTTCTGGTTGGATTGACGGATCTGATGCATGTTTCAGGCGAGTCTGAACGGCTCGAACGTGACCAGAAACGGCGGAAACTGGCAACCGCATCTGAAATCGTTGATGCGATAAATGGACGGAGCAGCTCGGGACTGGCTGCCGCCGCTTCGATCAATGCCGCCGCAGTCGCATCCGGCGCGATCGCCGCGTCAGCTCAGAACGGCGGGCAGGCGAAGATCATTCCGCTGAAGCCGGCTCAATCCGGTGCCGCGTCCGCCGGGTGTTCCGGTGGCTTTGCCGGATCCGCGGCTCTCGCGGTGGCACCGGAGGTGGCTGCTTCACCGGCTTCCACTCTGTGTCCGGCCGAAGAAATGCAGCTCAAGGGCGATGTCGGAGCTGCCGCAAAACCGGTCCTGCGCCTGCTGAATGGTGGGCGGAGTGAAAATGCGGCTCGCCCGCTCGGCCAGCTCTGGCAGAGTGTTGAAGAACAGCCCTGGGTGCGGCATCCGTATGCCGCCATCGGTATCGGCAGCTTCCTTCTCGCCGTGTTCGTCCTGCTGCTGATTTTCTGGTGAGGTTCTGATGACCAGACCCGTGCTGATCGCACCTTCCGTCCTTTCCGCCGACTTTTCCCGCCTGCATGAGGGCCTGAGCGCCATCGAAGCTTCAGGCGCCCAGTGGGTGCATCTCGACGTGATGGATGGCCATTTCGTGCCGAATCTCACATTCGGTCCGCCCGTGATTGCCGCGCTGCGGCCGAACTCCAGACTGCCGTTCGACGTGCACCTGATGATCGAAGCTCCGCACCAGTGGCTTTCCGTCTATCGTCAGGCCGGCGCGGACCGCATCACCTTCCACCTGGAAGCGTGCCGCCATTCCCAGAGATATCTGGCGCAGGTCCGCGAGCTCGGCGCGGCTTCGGGAATCGCGCTCAATCCCCAGACGCCCGTCGACGGTCTTGAATACCTTCTCGACGTGTGTGACCAGGTTCTGATCATGACGGTCAATCCGGGGTTCGGCGGCCAGTCGATGATCGAGCCGGTGATCGAAAAAATTGCGAAGCTGCGCAGCCTTATCGATGCGCGTGGCGCGAAAACGCTGATCGAGGTTGACGGCGGCATCGACAGAAAATCAGCACGAAAGATTATCGATGCGGGTGCCGATGTATTGGTTATGGGATCAGCTTTTTTTCGCGATTCAGATAAACCCGGACTTGTCAGGGATGTGACGGGCCTAAGACCCTGAACGTCCCCGGAGGTGCAATGCTCGAACGCCCGAAGGCTCTGCCCGAACTGCTTGCCTCAATGGAAGAGCAGTGCCGTGCCGCGCCCGGCGATCTGGGCCAGCTGCAGAAGCTTGGCCGGCTGTATGTGCGCCAGGGGGCTCTCGCGGAAGCCGTTCACGTTTATCAGCGGCTGCTTGCTCTCGACCCGGCACAGGTGGCGGCCCTGATCGAACTCGGGCTGTGCCTTGCCCGGCTCGGCAGCTTCGATGAGGCCCGATTCGCCCTCGAACGCGCTCTCGAACTCCAGCCGCAGTCTCATTCTGTTTTCCTGGCCTTTGCGAAGCTGCATGAGTTGACCGGCAACACCGAGCAGCAGATCACCTATCTGATGCGCGCTGCCAATGCCGCGCCGGACCGTTCCGACATCCGGCTCGTGCTCGGGGAGCTGCTTCGTCGCCATGGCGACTTCTCCGCCGCCGCTGCGCAGTATGAAAAGGCGCTTGAGCACAACCCCGATCTGGAGGCTGCGAGATTCGGGCTTGCCGTTATTCATATGCGCTGCAACCGCCTCAACGAGGCCATGGAGCAGTTCCGGCAGATCGTCACGCGCAACCCGAGCGCTCACGACGCGCAGTTCAACCTTGGCCAGTGCCTGTTCCGCCAGGGAAAGTATGCCCTCGCGGTGGCTTCTCTGACGGCGGCTCTCAGAGGTCTGCCAGACCATCCCGCAGCTCTTCTGATGCTCGCCCGGAGTTACTTTCAGCTTGGAGATGCCGATCGGGCGCTGGTTATGATGGAGCGGCTTTCCGGGCTTCAGCCCGAGAACTCCGAACTTCTGGAAGAACTGGGCGGTTTGTACCGTCAGGTCGGCGAGGCTGATACCGCCCGCGATGTGTATGTGCGCCTCACCCGCCGCTTCCCCGATCGGGCGCCCTATGCCCTCGCCTTAGCCGAGGTTCTGAAGGAAACGCAACGGTTTGCCGAGGCCGCCGATGTCCTGGACAGAATGTTCAAGCATCACCCGGGGCATCTCGAGGGCCACCGGCTGCTCGGCGATATTCTTTTTGAACGGGGCCGCCTCAAATCAGCTCTGGAAGAATATCGCAAGACATTGATGGTTCGCGAGACATTCGAGCCCGGTCTGCGCGGTGCTGCCGCGGTATTGCGCGCCCTGGGCGACCGGAAGAGCGAATTCGAGATGCTGAACAAGCTTCTTACCTGCGGAGACCCGTTGCCTGCGGATCTTTTCAGACTCGGACAGCTTGAACGCGAGCTGGGAATGCCGACAAGCATCGAACGTTTCCGCCGTGTCCAGGAACTGGCGCCGGAAACGGACCTGGCGCGTGAAGCCGGGTATTATCTGCGCCATGCGTCTGCCGGTATTTCCAAAGCCCCTCCCGCGCTGCCCCTGAAAAACGTCGCCTGAACGGCTCGTTCCCCCTTTTCAGAGCCGGCAGGGAGAAAGCAGGCCTGACATCATCAGGTGATCCGCCAGAACGCATGCGGCCATAGCTTCCGCTATAGGAATGACGCGCGGCGTGAAATTCCGGTCGAACCGGCCCTTGTACGACATGGTCGCGACCTCGTGCTTCGCGACGTTAACGGTCTGCTGCGGCTTTTGAATCGTCGGGGTGGGCTTCACGGCCAGCCTGAAAACGAGCTCTCCACCCGTCGTTATGCCTCCCAGCACGCCGCCGCATGTATTGCTGAGCGTATGGATGCTGCCGTCCGGGGCAAAGCCGAATGGATCATTATGTTCGCTGCCTGTCATGCGTGCGGCCTCGAAGCCCTGACCGATTTCAAGGCCTTTTACGCCGCCGATGGAAAGAAAAGCGCGGGCCAGTTCGGACTGGATCTTGCCGAATACCGGCCTGCCGATGCCGGCCGGCACGCCGCTGACGTGAATCTCGATGACGCCGCCGGTGCTGTCGCCCTGCTCGCCGAGGCGAAGAGCTTTCTGCCGCGCTGCTTCCAGAGTTGCGGCATCGGTTACCGCATCGCCTGCAAGCTCGACGATCTTTCCCGCAAAACCGATTCCCAGTCTGCCAATCAGCTTTCCCGCCACGGCTCCGGCGGCCAGGCGTGCAATGCATTCACGCCCTGACGAGCGCGAACCGCCGCGGTAATCGGTGTGCCCGAATCGGGAAAGCCAGGTATAATCTGCGTGTCCGGGGCGGAGCGTGTCGCGGCCGACTTCGTAGGAGAGCGGACGGGCATCGTTGTTCCAGATGATGATCGAGATCGGGGTGCCGATCGTCCGTCCCTCGAACAGTCCCGACATGATTTCGAACCTGTTTGTCTCTCCCCGCGGGGTGCCGAGTTCCTGGTCGGGAACATCCCGGTCGAGCTGGGCGCGAATATCCGAAGCATCGAGCGGCAGGCCGGCGGGACAGCCGTCAATGACGGCTCCGAGTGCGGGACCGTGCGATTCTCCCCAGGTTGTCACGCGAAAGACCGTTCCGAAGCTGTTAGACATGCCGATTGCTTCCCATGATGCTCACCGTTCCATTCTCATGCTAAGATCAGTAGCGACGATTGTATCAGAGTCGCCGTGATATCCGAAAGAGCAGCGCATGAATGGGAATGTTGAGCAGACGATAAAAGAGGCGGTCGCGAGGGCCGGTCGCGAGGGCCGGTTCACTTCCGAAGACCGTCTGCTGATCAGGCGGGAGTTTGAAACCGCGAACCCGCGCGATCTGCCGGCCTGGCTTCTTGAAGCCCTGGCGGCCCTGCCCGGGGAAATCGACTTTCTCCAGGAGTGCCTTTTTGCACAGGAGGAGGCGTTGAAACGCCTTCTTGCGCGGTACAACCGCCCTGACAACGACGTCTTTTTTCACCTGCTCGGCCGCCTCGGTTTCCCGCAGACCAGTGAAGAAAAGGAGCTGCTGAAGGATGCTGCGCGAAGGAGCGATCCGCGACTGAGAGGGATTGCCATTCTCAGGCTTGGTGAATGCCGAAACGACGGAAGTGGGCAGATCATCCTCGCGGGACTGGAGGATGCGGAGCCCTATGTTCGGAAATGTGCCGTTGAAGCCATGTTCATCAGTCTTGGCGAACGTGGAATACATGCATGGGAACACGTGTTGAGCTCCGACCGGGATCCGGAAGTTCGGGAAGCGGCGCTGATCTGTCTGGCCCGCTCGGGAACAGCGGGGCGTGAGATCCTGCAGCGCCTCAGCGGTTCTCTTTCGGCCCGCGAAGCTGAATATGTATCAAGAACTATAAATAGCTGATTACCAGCCCCAGATCCCGGTCCAGGCGCAGGCGGCGATTCCCGTGAGGTTCCAGAGGAACGCTGCGGGAACGGCGAGTCTGGTTCCCGGCTCGCCCGGTCTGACGGCAAGAACCAGAAGAATGACGGGAAGAGCCGCAAGATAAGCCGGACCCAGACCCTGGGTGGCAAGCAGATTCACGGTGATCGCACCGAACC
>CAZQYQ010000073.1:7533-16409 GCA_964597625.1 uncultured bacterium | reverse complement strand
CGGCACCGACCCATTGAACGTTTTTTTGCTTACGAGATCATCTATGGAAAACCGGACCTGCTCGATCTCGATAACCCTCAGGGGCAGCCCGCGCACGTCGAAACCAGCGTCCGTGCCCGATTTGGAGACGCTTCCGGCAGTGGCCGGCCGGGCCGAAAGAATGAATGCCCCGTCAACGCCGCGTGTCAGTCGTGCCGAAGCAGAAGAAACAAACACACTTTCGAGCATGACGTTCCCCGTGAGAAGCTCGAAAAAATCAGGAGTCGCGGCAGCCATGCCGATTTCCACGAATGGCAGGCTTCCCGAAGCCGGGTCGCCGACGCGAAGCCCTTTCATCGTGATCGTAGGCCACTTCAGGCTGATTTCAGCAACGGTCACCGGCATGCCGAGAGCCTGGCCGGCTTTTTCCTCAAGCTGGCGCTTGAGAGCGACCGGATCCAGATAGGTCGTGTAGGCATAATACACCGCGCCCAGAGCAAGCAGCACAAACAGGCCGATCGCCCCAAGGCCGATTCCGATCAACCGTGCCCGCATCGAGCGGGGTTTTTCTTCGGGTTCGTGGTCAATGGGATCAGGAAGGGCGGTCGGAATTGTATCCATGTGTATGCCTCCAGTTATGCGAGGAGATCTCTCTGATTTCCCCCTCCATGATACGCCTCTCCTGCCTTCCGGAAAAGAGGCCAGCCATCATACTTCGGGAATCCAGCTCTGAAGCCGAAAATAGATACGGGGAACTCGTCCGGTTCCTAAAAGGATTCATGTACGCCATGCTCCAATTCCTCAGAACAATCCGAAACCCGCGCGGCCGGCAGAATCGCTGGCTGGCGTTCGTTGCCGCCTTTTTTGCAATGCTGATCTTTGCAGGCTGCAACCAGGGAGATCTGCGCTTCAGCCCGCTTCCGGCCGGAGAATATTACACCTTGAGCGGGCGGATCTCCCTTTCAGACCCGGTTGAAGAGGATCTCGTCAATGCATCCGCGACGATCAGGCCTTCGATGATGGTCATGAGCGATTTTTCGAAGTTCCAGCTCCTTTCGGGCGAAAGAACTTCCTGGGCAGCCAAAGAGGGCACCTTCTCTCTCACAAAAGTGCCTTATTCCCCGGAACTGGTGCTCGAAGCAAGAGCCGGCAAGGTCGCCCTGCGCCGCAGGCTTTTTCCGCGCGACCTGCGAGAGACCGACGTGACCCGGCTGGTTGTCTCGATCGATACCACCGCAACGGCCCTGGTGTGGGAGCGAGCCCATCAGATGGGAAAAGAACTGACGGAATGGGATATCGCGGCCCGTGAGTTCCAGCCTCATCTCGCGAGCGTGACGAAAGCGATCCGGTTTGCGATGCAGATGGCCCCCGGATCGGTATCCGGAACGATTCTCGACCTCGACATGGTGAAAACACCGGTGCTTGCGGCTGCACAGGCTATCGTTCCCTGCGAATCGACGCTGCGCGAAGCCCACCGGGTCATCGAGAATGCGATTCTCAAGGAAAATCATGATCTGATCGCCCAGTATGTATCCACTTCCTTCGGGAACGACTGGGATTCATCCGCCTCGTGGAATGACCTGCTTGCAAAGACGGGAACCTCGTTCGATACCTACGATTTTTCCGTGGCATCCTGGACGATTCTGGACATGGAAATCATTCCCGGCGGAAAGGTCCGCGTCAGGCTGGCTGCCGAGGCCTTCTGGAGCAACTTTTTCTCGGGCATCGACGGTTCGACGGGGGTTTACATCTCTGATGTTTCCTGGCAGCGGGAGGGAACGTTCTGGAAAATTGTCCGGAACATGCCCTACAAAGCAGGCGATCCCAAACAGCTCGGGGCCGATGCCCGCTGGGGGCAGATCGCTGCCGCGCACTCGGAGCTCCAGGCGGCGCTCGGCGGTGAGCGGCTCGATGTCATCGAGCGGCTTGTGTCGCAAAATTTCGGAAACGACTGGGATATTCACAGCACCCATTCGGATCTGATCGAAACAGCGCGGGCACGTTTCAATGCCTGTGACGTGAAAATCGCGACGTTCAGCATCGCGAACATCGAATTCAACGGCACGGACCTCGCGAGAGTCCACTGTTCGGCTGAAGTCCGGGTCATCAGGCTTCTGCCGGGGATCGATGTCGATTCAGGGCCGATCAATGCCGTTGTCGAGTGGCGCCGTGAAGACGGTGTATGGAAACTTTTCCGCAACCTTCCCTACCGGTTCAGCCACCCCACGGACATTCGCTGATTCCTGGCTGTTCCCGCCAGCCCGGGCCGACGGGTTGACAGGCGGAGGCATTTTCCTTATCCTGTTTGAATCATACTACGATTCGATCCGCCAACGGAGGTATAAGTTTGACCGTAAGATCAATCGCATTGTCCCTCGTCATCAGTCTGTCATTCATTGCATGCGCCGACGCAGCTCCGGTTCCGATTACGGAACTCGCCGCTCAGCTCCAGAAGAAGATCACCTCGGAAAATGTCTACCTGAAATCGGCAGCCGTTCAGGTGCTGGTCGAGTTCGGCGTGGCATCCTGGTATGACTGCCCGACCAAGCCCGAACAGGTCGAAAACAAGCGTTTCGGCATTCGAGATGCGATTTACCCGATTGCACACAAGACACTGCCATTCGGCACTCTTGTCAAAATCATCAATCCGGCCAACGGCAGAAAAATTCTTGCCCGGGTTATCGATCGTGGCCCGTTTATTGCCGGACGCATCGTCGATCTCGACAGACATGGTGCTCAGGCACTGGGCATCAACGGCGTCGGCCGGATCGTGACGAAGATCTACAAGATAGATCACAACCAGCTCGCATCAGCGCGCTGACGACACACCACAGACTCGCAGAAGGCGTCGCCATGGTCGCAGGAAAGACCATGGCAGATGTTCGTTGCACGAAAGGACATGACATGCATTCACGTCACGATTTTTCACGCCTGCTACTGGCAGGCCTCATCGGGATAACCGCCGCATCCCCGGCATCAGCGCTTACCGACTCCGGCAAGGATCTCCTGGAACGGCTGCGCGGCAAAGTCGATGTGAAAGTCGAATCAACGACCGTCATCGAAGCTCCCCCGGTCTCCGATTCCCCGACAGCGGCCAAGGTTCGGTTCGAACCCGGAGCCATTTCGACGGAACCTTTATCTGAGACCGGGATGAAATCAAAAACAACAGAAGATCCGGCCACGGGAAAGCCGGTCCGCAGAGAGAAGCAGACCAGCCCGGATACGAAGGATCAGCAGCCTTCGACCACGAACGACCTGCTGGGGAAGCCTCCGGCCATCGAAACCGCATCCGATAAACTGGCCGGAAAAACATCCGAGCCGGATATGCAGGAGGTTCTCGACAAGCTGGAAGCTCTCAGAAAACGTCTTGAAGCTGGTCCATCCAAAGATCGGAAAAAGAAAGATGACAAACTGGCACCGCCCCTGAAGCTGCAGGAGCCTCCAAAAACCACGCGAGCTCCTGAAACGGCGGCCGTCAAACCTGAAAAACGCGAACAGGAACCAGAGCCTCAGGCCGTATTGCAGCACGAGGCTTCCACATCGTCCGTGCCGGGATCGGCTCGCAGCTTCGGTGAACTTTCAGATGCCGAATTGATCCAGTATGCACAGGAACATGTCTGGAGCGCCGAGAAGAGCAAGAAGCACAACCCTCCGGCGACGCCTTCGGCAAAGACAAAAACGAAGAAAAAGAAGAAAGAAGGCAAGGAAGCGCCGGCAAAATCATCCGCGAAATCGGCGGCAAAACCCTCTCCGAAAAAGTCGGCGAATACCACCGGAACAGTCATCATCAAAAAAGCCGTCCGATAAAAGATCATTTAAAATGCCACAAGGGGCGGGATCCGTAAGGATTCCGCCCCTTGTCGTTTGCTGGGAAACCGGATTATTTCAGTGCGGACAACCGGCTGATGATCTCGGGATTCTTCGGATCAAGCCTGAGGGCCTCCGTGAGAATGGCTTTCACTTCGACGGCCTTTTTCGGATCCTTGATTTCATTGGCGATCTCAAGCCGGACCTGCACGTGAGCCGGATCATAGGCAACCGGAATATGAGCGGCGGCAAGAAGGGCCGCTGCTTTTGTTTCGTCCATATCCTTCACAAGAGCAGGCGCGCGGCCACGGATATAGTCAATCTGATGCAGAGCGGTTTTGTCTTCGAGATCCAACTTGCGCGAGAGCAGGTAGCAGGCAAGACCGGATTTCAGATCACCGCGATTCACGTACAGGTAGCCGATGCCGCGGAGCGCAGCGGCAAAATCGACAGGATTGTCCGCCAGTTCAAGCGCTTTGAGATAGGTCACGAGAATCGTTGCCGTTTCGACCGGATTCTTCTGATGATGCAGCATGAATCCACGCTCGACATGGAACGCGGCTCTCATCGGATCCCAGAAAATGGCTTTCTGTAAAAGATCGAGTGCTTCTTCAGGTTTGCCTTCCTGGAAGCTGATCATAGCCTGGAAGTAATACCCGTCTGCGATCGGCTGCTGTGTCCAGGAGACCTGAACATCGCCACGGCCTTCTCTCTTCAGCTGTCTCTCATAGAGTTTTTTGCCCATGAGGCTTGAAAAGCTGCGCGTTTCCGAGGTCGGGGTGTCGACGATCTTTTCGCTTCCGAAAACCATGTCCTTGGCGACGGTGCGGGCTTCGGCATAGTTGCCGCCCTTGATGCGTTCCATGACGGTGATCATCATCTGGTTCGACAGGACGATCGGGTTGACAACCTGAGCACCCGAAGCGGTTCCGGGGGCGGAAGCCGCGGCGGGCTTCGGGGCGACCTTGGCGGACGTTTTGGCCGGAGGAGCAGCTTGAACGGAGGTAACCACGGTGCAGGCCGCGGCGATCATCAGGGTGCGAATATTCTTGCGCATCTGTTTCGTTATCCTTTCATCGGTCGATCGGGCGCAATCATACCCTCACGGCGTATCCATTGCAAGGGGGGGGTCACTGGCCGGTCGGCCCGGCACAAACGAAAAACCGGCAGAGCATTCGATGAAAAACCGGCAATCTGACTTCTCTGTTTTGCCGTTGCAGGCGTCAAATGCCAGACACAGCCACGGCACGCATTTTGCGTAATTCTCTGCATTCAGAATTTTGTCCTTTTTTTGAGGAGGATGTGCATGTTCCGACGCCTTTCAGCAGTCGTGGCGATGGCATTTCTGGCCGCCGCTCCGGTGTTCGCATTCGACAATGATGCGATGAAAACCGCTCTCGATGAACTTTCACAGGGCATCGCCCAGTCCGCATACACGATGAGCGAAACGGACACGGCCTCACGCGAAGCCTACAACACCGTCGCCGCTCAGACCGAGCGCCGGGAACAAACTCTTCGCCGGATGATCGGCGAGATTGAATCAGCCGCCGATCTTCAGGCTGCCCTCGAAACCGCCCGGAATTTCGCGACCGGGAAGAGCGCGCTCGAAGCACAGACGTCAGGCGTGGCTCTTCAGATGCTCAAAGAGCGGGCGGCATTCCTGAAGGTTGCTGACGTTCAGACAGCTCCGGATATGCAGCGCGCGGCCGCAGATGTCGCGTCGACGGAGGTAACCCGCGCAGCGGCTTCCACCCTTCTCAGTTCCCGTCAGCGCGGTCTTGTGGTCATTCAGATGCCGATCGTCGAAGCCGTCATTTCCGTCGACGACAACAAGGAAAACCGGCGCATCGATCACCTGAAAGAGGTTTTCAGCCGTCACGAGTGCAAGACGATGGCGTCCTACATCGATAAAAGCGGCGACAAGCCGATGACCAACTTCTACGTTTCCGGCCGCAAGTATGTCATCGAGGCACTGATGCGCAATTACAAAGGCGTCATGGTCACGAACAACCTCAAGGCGATCATGGTCCTGACCACCGGCGGGTTCTGGGGCAAACAGAGCATTGAAGTCGAAGTGGCGCCCACCCGCAATGCGGCCGAAAAGGGCTCGCTTGCCTGGTATCAGGCGGTTCTCGAAAAAGACCCGTTCGCCTGGCTGGCTGCAACCGATTACGGCAAACTCTCCACGCTCGGCAAGGTCGAGACGGTGGGAGGCGAGCAGAAGCTGCGTCTGAAGAATGCCAAGCTGGAACTGTGGGTGGTTCCCGCCGGCGGCACGCGCCGCGACGCGATCTACTTCAACTCTTCCGAATACGGCGATCTTTACGTGGCCGCTCAGTAAGCGACGGCAGCAAGAAAGAGAGGAACCTGCGATGAAGAACATCAAGAGTCTGGTCCTGAACATCCTGGCTGCCGGTTGCCTGATGATCCCCATCAGCGCATTCGCGGCCGAACCCGCAGATATCGAAGCCCTCGAAAAAAGCCTGATCCAGAAGGAAACCGAGCTGCTCGAACCCGAGCTGAAGCTCGACCGGCTGTTTGTCGAGCGCGGCAAGCTCGACGGCCTGGGCGGCGTTTTCCAGGGCAGCAAGAAGAAGGCGCTCGAAAAACAGATCGCCGAAACCGGCGAAGAAGTCAAAAAAACGTATTCCGAGATGGTGACCCTGCAGAAGCAGGTCCAGGAGATGGTTTTCAACGTCGCCTCCACGCTCGAGAAGAACGGCGAGTATCGAAAAGCCATCGAATATTATCTCAAGATCGAGCGGCAGGATGACGCGGTGCGCGGACGCATCGCCGGCTGTTTCAAGGCTCTCAAGGAGTATGAGCAGGCGATCCAGTGGCTGCTCAGAATGGCCCGCACCGATGCGAACCTGCTCGAGGTCGCCGACTGCTACCGCCTCGACACGCGCATGAAGGATGCGATCTACTGGCTGTTCCAGATCGTCGAGCCCCTCGAGGGCAACCCGGCCGAACTGACCGCTATCACCCAGCTCGAATCATGGAATTATCCGGAGAAGATGGTCGATTATCCCAACTTCAATCAGCGCCTTTCCGATGTGTATCTTTCGAAAGCCGTGTTGAATGTGCAGGCGGATTTCACCGGAGCGAAGGCCGACTATACCAAAGCCGTCATGCTGCTTGCCGGAAACGGCGATCCGAAAACGACCAGTTTCGGCATCGTGACCCGCACCCAGGGTCAGTATAACGCGGCCATGGATATGCTCGCGCAGCAGCGGGATGCGGCCGAGCGCAACTACGAGAATATGCTCCGCGAAGCCAAAAGCGACTATGATGACGCCGAGCACAAGTATCGCCGGGCCCAGGACGATGCCGAGAGCGAGTATCGGCGTCGCGTCGATTATGCCCGCCGTGAACTCGACCGCGCCGAAGCCGATCTGCGAGCCGCCGAGCAGCAGAATCCGCCGGTCCCCGACCAGGTCAGCCAGGCGCGCGGCCGTGTCGACCAGTGCCGCAACGAGTACAACCGCATCATGAGCAATCACAGTTGGTTCATCGACGATTATGTCGCGCCCGCAAAGCGTGAAATGGAACGTGCCCAGGATAAATACGAGGACATCATGAGACACCGCACGGAGATCGTCGAAAAATATATCGCTCCATATAAGGCTCAGGTCGAAATGGCGCGCAGGCGTCTCGAAATCATCAACAATCTTCACCAGGCAACCTACGGGTTGAACTGATTCAATCCAAAATTCTCTTCACGAACCCCCGGCAAGTCCGGGGGTTTTTTTCTTGATAAAAATCAGGTCTTGTACGGGCACGGGGAATGTGGTACATGAATGTATTCAATATCGACAGCTACGGGAGTCGTTCATGGACAGACGGAACGGAACGGGCAGCGGGAATTTCGTGCGCATATTGCTGCTTCTCGGCGTGGCAGTCCTCTTCTGTCAGCAAAGTCCCACCGGCGACGCATCATCCGCAAGCCATGTCCCGGACCGCATGCCGCGCATCGGAATTCTCTCGATGAAACCCCTGCCGCTCGCGTCCGACACGATGAGCGGGGAGTCGGACAATCTCCAGAAGTATCGTGATGCCGTCGCAAGCTGGGGCGCCGTCATCGTTCCGATCGTGCTGGCCGAGCCGGCATCCGAATCCGCATCCAAGCTCGTGAATCTTGACGGTCTGCTGTTACCGGGCGGGGGCGATATCGATCCGATGCTGTATGGGGAACGGCCGCACCCGAAACTCGAAAAAGTGAACAGGGCGTTCGACGAGTTCGAGCTGGCGGCTCTGAAAATCGTGACGGATCGGGGAGTCCCCGTTCTCGGCATCTGCCGCGGCCACCAGCTCATGAACGTATTCAGGGGCGGCACGCTGTGGCAGGATATTCCGAGCCAGGTTGCCAGCGGAAGCAACGTTCTGCACCGCATCAGAATCGCCGGTAACTCGGCTTCCTGTTCGCATTCCATCCGTATCGAGCCTGAAACCCTCGCAGGAGAGCTTCTTTCATCACCGACGATCGACGTGAACTCCTACCATCACCAGGCAGTCAAATCACTGGGAACGGCACTGCGAATCACGGCAAGCTCACCGGATGGCATAGCAGAAACAATAGAACCGACAACCGGCCCATTTTTCGTCGGCGTCCAGTTTCACCCCGAGAAAATGCTTCCTAAACGAGCCGAGTTCGGCCGCATCTTCGAAGCCTTCGTCGATGCTGCACGCCGCTACAGGCAGATGTCAGCCGTTTTCCACTGACCGGATCTGCTTTTCGTCTGCTAGTGTTGAATTTCCGGAACGTTCCCTCCCGTGTGGCTCGCGATAGACATCGTCCCGTCGCTCACACATGCATCCCTGCGTTGCCATCTTCAGCATGGCGCAATGTTCGCGGGGCTGATACCATGAGATGTTTTCCATCCGCTGCCGCGTGTTTTTCCTGAAGCTTCACCCGCGGCTTTATATTTTAATAAATATACAATTCAAGTTGGAGGATGCTCTTCCATGGGAACAATCATACTCGGCGTCAACTCGGCCTATCATGAATCCTCGGTCTGTCTCCTTCGCGACGGGGTGATCCTGGGCGCGGTCGAGGAGAAGCTGATGAAGCGGCAAGGTCTCGTCTGGCC
>CAZQYQ010000073.1:0-7523 GCA_964597625.1 uncultured bacterium | reverse complement strand
GGAGCGGTTCAACCAGGTGAAGCATGCCAAACACTCACGCGTCGACAATCCGGACGAGCTGCCCGATCGGGCGATGGAATGGGCTCTGCGCCATGCCGGAATCACCGCCGACCAGGTTGATCATATCGCGTTTTCCTTCGACCCCGAAGCGAGGCTCGAAGCCAATCGCAATCTCGGGGAAAAGAACATCCCGGCCGGCGATTACGGCACTCCCGAAGGGGAAGACACGTTTCACCGGCATCTGCATATGGCCGCTGCCGAGCTGAAGCGGCGCTTCCCGAAAGCCGAGTTTCACTTCCTGCCTCATCACCTCTGCCACGCCGGAAGCGCGTTCTACCCGTCACGGCACGAGAAAGCCGCCGTCATGACCATCGACGGCATCGGCGAATTCACAACCACCTGGCTCGGCATCGGCGATGGCAACAAGCTGACGCCGGTTCTCGAGATTCCCTACCCAAACTCGCTCGGCTTCGTCTGGGAGAAGATGTCGGAGCATCTCGGGTTCGACATCTACGGGGGCCCCGGGAAGGTCATGGGGTATGCCTGTATTTCCGACCCGATCGGCGAAGACACGGGCGTCGATTACGCCGACCGGTTTCGCCAGATTATCCGTCTGACCGACACCGGGTTCACCGTCGACAACGATGCGATGCGGTTCCGCACAACGGATTTCAGCGGCCTCGAACCGTATTTCGGGCCGCGGAGACGCAGCATCATCGACCGGTATGAGGAGGCCAGCATCGCAGCGGGGCTTCAGGTGGTCACAGAAGAGGTTTTCGTTCATCTTGCCAGGATTCTCCACAGGAAAACCGGCCTCGATGCGCTGTGCATGGCCGGCGGCGTCACCCTGAACTGCGTCGCGAACTCGCGGATTCTGCGTGAGACCCCGTTCAAGCATCTGCATGTACAGCCGGCGGCGAATGACGGCGGCACGGCGATCGGCGCAGCCTGCCACCTCTGGTGCCATATTCTCGGCAATACAAAACGTCCGCGGCTGGAGCACACGTACCTCGGGCCGGAGTATTCGGAGACGGAGATCAAGAGCGCGCTCGACGCGGCCGGGCTCAAGGGAGAAAAAGCCGACGACCTTCCGGCCCGCGTCGCCCGGATGGTGTATGACGGGAGCGTGGTCGCGTGGTTCCAGGGCAGGCTCGAGTTCGGGCCGCGTGCGCTCGGAAACCGCTCGATTCTGGCTGATCCGAGCCGGTTCGATATCCGATCGCGCCTGAACGCGAAGGTGAAGGAGCGTGAAAGCTTCCGGCCGTTCGCGCCAAGCGTCCTGGCGGAGGATGTCGGGCGGCATCTGCGGGTGCCGGGCGATCTCGACGCGGCCGAATACATGCTCCTGGCCCTGCCGTTGAAAGAGCCGCGCGATATCCAGCGCATTCCGGCCGTCGTTCAGGAAAACGGCATCACGCGCGTCGCCACCTCCCGCGCGCATGTCGTCAGGCCAGAAGTGAACCCGATCTACGCCCGCCTTCTCCAGGAGATGAAAAGCCTTTCCGGCATCGGCATGGTTCTCAATACATCATTCAATATAAGTGAACCGATCGTCTGCACGCCCGAGCATGCGATAAGCTGTTTCAAGCGGTCGAAAATGGATGCGCTCGCGATCGGCCCGTATCTCGTCAAACGGTGAATCCGACGGCGGATCCGAGGAAGCCGGCCTGGGTTGAGCGCGTTCCCGCGCGAGTTCAGGGGAAGCCGGTCATGCGGCTGATCTTCATCTTCAGGGCGCCCGGCTGCGCGTATGCACGGCGCCCCGAGGGCGGTTGTACCAACTGCGGCTTCACATCGATGACGTTCCAGTCGGACTCCTGGAGCCCTGCCGACCTCATCGCCCAGGCCGACTCGGTTTTCGGCGCGCCGGCCGCGTTCGAAGGCATCGGGGAAGTCGATCTGTACAATTCCGGCTCATTTTATGCCGATGCCGAGATGCCCCCGGAGGTGCGTTCACATCTTCTCGGCATGCTGGGCCGGGCGGGAATTCCGCGGATCCTCGTCGAATCCCGACCTGAGTTCATCACGGCTGAGCGCATCGCAGAATCACGCAGACTGCTTCCCAACAGTTTTCTGGAAGTCGGCATCGGTCTTGAATCGTCCGATGAGGTGATCCGGGAGCAGTTCATCCGGAAGGGATTCGGCCTGCCCGAGTTTGAGCGCGCGGTGAAGGTTCTTGCGGCAGGCGGAGCCGGATTGCTGGTGAACGTTCTTCTCAAGCCGCTGGGTGTCGCGGATGACACGGCCGCCGTCGCCGACGCCGTAAATACTGGAAAGTATATATTCAGGCTCGCAAAGCGGCTCGCGCTGCCGGTACGGGTTGCGCTTCAACCGGTTTTCGTTGCCCCGGGCACGCCTCTGGAGCGTGAGTTTTTCGAAGGCCGGTATCTGCCGCCGAGCCTGTGGGCGGTCGTTGAAACGGTCATCCGGATGAGCCGGTCCGGGGAGGTGGTTGTCGGACTGAGCGACGAAGGCCTCGGACCGAAACGAACCCCGGCCGGCTGCGGAGCGTGTGATCTGCGGATCAGGGACGCCCTGCGCGAATTCAACCGCACCGGCAGCACCGGGCCTCTCCAGTCTCTTTCCTGTGACTGCCGCCGCCCATCGGCTCCCTGAGTCACGCCACGGCAACAATCAATAACCGCTCAGATGAAACGCCCGGATGAGCGTATGTTCGGCGCCGCTGGAACCGAGATTGCTGCGGATCAGCTCAAACCGCTCAACCTGCCATTCCCTGTTGATCTCCATCGGCCGGCCGGCTGCCCCGGGTGAACGTGGCCGCGCAATCGTGAGATGGCCCTTGAACGGCTTCGCATCTGCCCAGCGGACCACGCCAGGCTTCAGAGCATCGTAAAGCTTCAGCAGTCCGGGAGATTCCGCATGCACGAACCAGACCCGGGGGGCATGGTCATTCGGGAATCCGCCCGCAGAGCCAAGTTTCAGTGAAAAAGGCTCGAGCGCCTGGGCTGCCGCTTCCCCTGCGGCAATGATCCGTGGCAAATCCTCTTCGGGAACCTCTCCCATGAACGCCAGCGTTATGTGCAACTGCGACTCCGGGGAGGGGCGCCAGTCATGCCCCAGCGAATCGGCCACCTTCCGCAATTCATGCCGCACATCATCCGGCACCGGAACCGCATAAAACAGTCTCAGCGTCTTTCCCATGCGGTCTCTCCAATCTGTATGGGTATTGCTATTTTATTCTCAGCGAGACACCGATACCCTCCAACACATCCCGACTGCTCTTCAGGGCTCGAAATCGCCTCGAAGGAGTCGCAGGAGGAGGCCAAGGGCTCCACTGGCGGTCCGCTCCTTCACCTGGCGGCGTTCGCCGGGCCACTCGAGGCGCATGGTGCGCGTGATGCCGGGGCCGGATACGGCGACAAAGGCCAGTCCTACGGGCTTTCCGTCCATGGCCGCGGGGCCCGCCACGCCGGTCGTCGCAACGCTCCAGTCGGTGCCGTATCGTTGCCTGACGGCGTCGGCCATGGCGCGAGAGGTTTCTTCGGCCACGCAGCCGTGCGCATCGAGCAAATCCGGCGATACGCCACAGGCCTCTTTTGCCTGTCTGGTATAGGCGACAACTCCGGCTTTCAGCCAGTCGCTTGCGCCGGGAGTATCGGTGAGCATGTCGGCAACGAGGCCGCCGGTAACGGATTCGATGACGGCAAGACTCTGTCCCAAAGACGCAAGCCTCTTTCCGATGGACTGGGAAAGCGTCTCGGAATCGCGGCCATAGATGAACTTCGCAAGGCGCCGTTCCACGGTGGCCAGAACCGGCGCGGCAAGCGCCTTCGCGGCTTCGATTTCGCCGGCGCCGGCGGCGACCCGCACATCGACGCCATGACGGCGCGCGTAGGTCGCGACGCTCGGATTCGCCGTATTCGTGAATTCCGCAAGAATCTGAGCGACGTCCCCTTCGCCGATGCCGATCGTGTGCAGGGTCGTATCCCACAGGAGCGCGGCGCCACGCGGCAGGGCCGGCATCACCTGTTCATTCCACATGCGTTTCATCTCGTGCGGCGGACCGGGCATCGCCACGATCGTTCTGCCGTCTTTTTCGACCCACCAGCCCGGAGCGGTTCCGATCGGGTTCTCAAGCGGCCGCGCCCCGGGAATCAGCCACGCCTGTTTTCTGTTCACAGCCGGCATCGGGCGTCCCCTCGCTGCGAACATCGCCTCCAGCTGACTCACAAGGCCGGGATCCTCCCGGGGCACGGCTCCGCAGACATCGGCGATCGCTTCCCGGGTCAGATCATCATCCGTCGGGCCGAGTCCGCCGCTTGTCACGACGAGATCGGCCCGTTTGAACGCCCGTCCGATCGTCTCTCCAAGCCTGGCGCGATTGTCGCCGACCGTCGTTTTATAGTAGATAAAATACCCAAGCCGGCGCAGTTCACCCGCGATCCAGACCGCGTTCGTATCGACCAGTTCCCCAAGCAAAAGCTCGGTTCCAATACTCACAATCTCAGCCGTTCGATTTCCCATCGCCTTCCCCCGCCATCATCAGAAGGAACGAAACACCTTTGCAGTTCGTTCCGGTTTTCGTTTCGAAATTCGGCAGAATATCTCCCAGAACAGATCCGCGTAATCGCGGATCATCGCCGGCATCGTCAAAAAGCGAGGCCATGGTGGCGGACGTCCTGGCCTTTCTGCATGAAGATGGCTATTTCAGCCAGGTTCGTCGCGTGATCCGCCACGCGCTCGAGGCTTCTGCCCATCGAGAGAAAATCGAGAAGGCTGTCCACGTGTTCGGGTTCACTGCGAAGCCTGTCCCTGATCTGCTCGAAAAGCGCCTGAAACGCCTCATCAATGGCATCGTCGGCGGTGAAAATCGATTCGGCAAGCTCCTCGGTCGGGTCGAAAAGCGCCGTCAGACCGTCCTTGAAGAGACTCTGCACCATGATGCCCAGTTCGATCAGGGTCGGCGGATCAACGTGCCACGCACTTTTGGCGAGCGACATCGAGCGACGGCACATCGCGCACACTTCATCGCCAACCCGCTCCAGATCGACCGCGACCTTGATTGCGCCGATCAGGGCCCGGAGATCGCCGGCCGTCGGCTGATACAGCGCCATGACTTTCCAGGAGAGATCGTCTATGCGCATCTGAAGGCGGTTCACTTCGACCTCATCATCGAAGATCGCATCGAAGTGCGTGGCATTGTCGGTTCCGGCATGGGTCAGCCCGCGTTCGAGCATGCCCAGCACCCGCCGCCCCATATCGTGAAGCATGCCGCGCAGTTCGGCCATTTCCATATCCATATGTCGTTTGATGATCACGTGCAATCCTCCACGGCCGGCGCGGCGCGCTCAGCCGAACTTTCCTGATATATAATCTTCCGTTCGTCTGTCACGGGGCTGCCGGAATATCGTCGACGTCGTATCGAACTCGATCAGTTCCCCCAGCAGCATATAGCCCGTGTAATCCGAGATCCGCGCGGCCTGGTGCATGGAGTGCGTCACGATGATGATCGTGTAATCGCGTTTCAACCGGACGATGAGTTCCTCGATGTGCTGGGTCGACACCGGGTCCAGGGACGAACACGGCTCGTCCATCAGCAGAATGCGCGGTCTGATCATCACCGCCCGTGCGATACACAGTCTCTGCTGATGGTCGGCGGAAAGCCCGATCGCTGGAGCCTCAAGCCGGTCCTTCAGCTCATCCCAGAGGCCGACCGCCGTCAGGCTCTCCTCGATCGCCTTTTCCAGCGTGGGTTTATCGCCTGTTCCGGCCAGACGCAGCCCGAACGCCAGATTCTCGAAGATCGACATCGGGAAGGGATTCGGCTGCTGGAACACCATCCCGACTTCGCGCCGCAGGCCGGTCACATCGCAGGAAGCCCCCACGAGCTCGTGGCCAAGCACGAGCAGGGACCCCTCGAGCCGCGAACCCGGGACCTGGTCGCACATTCTGTTGAAAATGCGCAGCAGCGTCGACTTTCCGCAGCCGGATGGGCCGATCAGCGCGGTCACGCAGTTTTTTGATATATCTAATGTTATATTTTTCAGCGCCTGAAACGGTCCGTACCAGAAGTCGAGATTGCGGGATGCAACGACGGATTCCATCAGCCGAACCTCCCGGAAAGATAGTCGTCAGTACGTTTGTCTGACGGGCTTCTGAAAAGCCGTGCCGTGGGACCGATCTCAATCATCTGCGCCATGAGAAAAAAGGCCGTAACGTCGGCGACGCGGGCGGCCTGCTTGGTGTTGTTCGTGACAAGCACGCATGTGGTGCGGGCTTTCAGCTCCGTCAGCGCCTGTTCGATTGCCGCGGTCGAAATCGGGTCGAGTGCCGAGCAGGGCTCGTCGAGCAGAAGCAGCTTCGGCTTCAATGCCAGGGAACGTGCGATCGAGAGCCGCTGTTTCTGACCGCCCGACAACCGGTTCGCGTCGAGTGTGAGCCGGTCTTTCACTTCTTCCCACAGAAAGGCCGCGCGTAATGTTTCTTCGACGATGGAATCAAGCTCGCTTTTCGACGAAATTCCGGCAAGTCTCGGGCCAAATGTGACGTTTTCATAAATCGACATGTCGAGCGCGCGCGGTTTGTCGAAGACGAAAGCAACCTGGCGTCTCAGCCGGAACGGATCACATTCATGACTTGAGATATCGAAGCCATTCACCAGGATCCGGCCGGTCATCGTGCCTGTGTTGGAGACCTCCTGAAGGCGATTGATGAGCCTCAGAAACGTCGATTTTCCCGAGCGGCTCGGGCCGATGATCGACAGCACGGTGCCGGCTTCGACTTCCAGCGAGATATCGCACAATGCAGGCTCAGCGGGCTTTCCCGGCGGAGGAGCATAGGCATAGCCGACATGCTCGGCTTTCATCATGATTCTCCGATCCGCCGTCATGACGATCTCCGCCGCGCCAGCAGCCAGGCAGCGCCGAAATTGATGAGAAGAATCATTCCGACCAGCACCAGAGCCGTCGTGTAAGCCATTTCCATCGAAATGCCCTCGCGGGCGAGAATGTAAAAGTGAACGGCCATCGGCCGGCCGGGGTCGAGCAATGATGACGGCATTTCGAGCGAGGCGCCGGTCGTGAAGATCACGCAGGCGGTCTCGCCGAGAGCGCGGCCCAGGGCCAGAATAATGCCTGTCATGATGCCCGGGCGGGCCTGGGGCAGCACGATGTGCCAGACGACCTGGGATTTCGTCGCGCCCAGCGAGTAGCCGACATCGCGCAGGCCGGCCGGCACGGACTTGATCGCCTCCTCGGCGGTCCTGATAATCGTCGGCAGCACCATGCAGGCCAGCGTGAGAGCGCCCGCAAGCATCGACCACCCCATGCCGAGCGTGATGACAAAGAGAATGAACCCGAAAAGGCCGAAAATGATCGACGGGATGCCGGCCAGGCACTCGGCGCCGAATCTGATGACCGTCGTCAGCCGGCCTTCCGCTGTATATTCAGTAAGATATATTGCCGTGCAGACCCCGAGAGGTACCGCGATCGCAAGGGAAAGGCCGCCGAGCAGGACGGTCGAAACGAGCACCGGCAGAATCCCGCCGCCTCGGCCGAGATCCT